>MUMD01000272.1 GCA_002155895.1 Streptomyces rochei | reverse complement strand
AGAGTTGTATAGGAGACCGGGGTGGTGGGGGTCGGGCGCGGCTTGGACGTCGCGGAGATCGTCGGGTCCTGCCGCCGCGGCGCCCCGCCGGCCGAGCCGCCGGCCGCCTCCCGGGCGGCGTCGAACCCGGCCTGATCGAACGAGCCCTGGTCGAAGGAACCCTGGTCGGTCCGGCCCTCGTCGGGCCACTCGGCGTCCGCACCGCCCTGGTCGAAGCCGCCCTGGCCGAAGCCGCTCGGGTCGAGGTCGTCCCGGCCGTTCCCGCCCTGGTCGGGTCGGTACTCGTCCGGACCGCCCGTGCCGGCTCCGGCCCCGTCGGTCCCTCCCTCGCCGGACGGGCCGTCGCCGAACGCGTCCGGCGAGAGCGCGTCCGGGGAGTACGCGTCCGGCGAGAGCGCACCGGGCGCGTACGGGTCGGCGGCGAACGGGTCCGCGCCGAGCGGGTCGCTGTCGGAGACGGACCGGGCCGCCTCGACGGGGGTGCGGGTCCAGGAATCCGGCTCCTGGGCGTGTGCGGGATCGGCCAGCGGCACGATCGCGGCGATCGCGACGGCTATGCCTGCGGCACCGGTACGACGGCGCATGGACGCCTCCTTTCCGGCCACGAGGGGCTCGGCCTCCGACGCTAGGGCTCCGGCGGCGCGTCGGCCCGCAGCGCTGGGCCGATCGGGTTGGGGCCGGCGGGGCGGCGCCGTGGTGGGCCCAGGTAATGGATCACACCGGGCCGGTGTCCCGTTGACACCGGGTGCCAGGGCTTCTAGCGTCACGTCTGCGGAAGGTACTAAGCGGTCGCTCACCCACGGTGGCAGGCCGTGGAATCCCGCACGGGCCGCATCCCCAGGACGAGGAGAAGCAGCAGATGTCCACCACTGAGCAGCGGGTAGCAGTCGTCACCGGAGCCGCGCGCGGCATCGGCGCCGCCACCGCCGTACGACTGGCCGCCGAAGGCCGCGCCGTCGCCGTCCTCGACCTCGACGAGGCGGCCTGCAAGGACACCGTCGAGAAGATCACCGCGGCCGGCGGCAAGGCGATCGCGGTCGGCTGCGACGTCTCCGACGAGGCGCAGGTCGAGGCGGCCGTCGCCCGGATCACCGAGGAGCTGGGCGCGCCGACGATCCTCGTCAACAACGCGGGCGTGCTCCGCGACAACCTGCTGTTCAAGATGAGCGTCTCCGACTGGGACACCGTCATGAACGTGCACCTGCGCGGCGCCTTCCTGATGTCCAAGGCGTGCCAGAAGCACATGGTGGACGCCGGCTTCGGACGGATCGTCAACCTGTCCTCCTCGTCCGCGCTCGGCAACCGCGGCCAGGTCAACTACTCCGCCGCCAAGGCCGGTCTGCAGGGCTTCACCAAGACCCTCGCCAAGGAACTCGGCAAGTTCGGCGTCACCGCCAACGCCGTCGCCCCCGGCTTCATCGCCACCGAGATGACCAAGGCCACCGCCGACCGCGTCGGCATGGGCTTCGAGGACTTCAAGGCCGCCGCCGCCACCCAGATCCCGGTCGCCCGGGTCGGTGAGCCCGACGACATCGCCAACGCCATCGCCTTCTTCACCGGCGAGGCGGCCGGTTTCGTCTCCGGCCAGGTGCTGTACGTGGCCGGCGGACCGCTCGACTAGGGCGGGCGGAGAACAGGGAAGACTGGACACAGGGACCACTGACATGACTGAACTCCCCGCCCTCTCCGGCAAGGTCGCGCTGGTCACCGGCGCCAGCCGCGGCATCGGCTACGGCGTCGCCGAGGCACTGGTCGCGCGCGGCGACCGGGTCTGCATCACCGGTCGCAACGAGGAGGCCCTGAAGGAGGCCGTCGACAAGCTCGGCGCCGACCGGGTGATCGGCGTCGCCGGCAAGGCGCACGACGAGGCCCACCAGGCCGTCGCCGTCGAGCGCACGATGGAGGCCTTCGGACGGGTCGACTTCCTCGTCAACAACGCCGGCACCAACCCGGTCTTCGGGCCGATCGCCGACCTCGACCTGAACGTCGCGCGCAAGGTCTTCGAGACCAACGTGATCTCCGCGCTCGGTTTCGCCCAGCGCACCTGGCACGCCTGGCAGAAGGACAACGGCGGCGCGATCGTCAACATCGCCTCGGTCGCGGGCCTGTCGCCCTCGCCCTTCATCGCCGCCTACGGCGTCAGCAAGGCCGCGCTGATCAACCTCACGGCACAGCTGGCGCACGAGTTCGCGCCGGGCGTGCGGGTCAACGCCATCGCCCCGGCGGTGGTGAAGACCAAGTTCGCCGCCGCGCTCTACGAGGGCCGCGAGGAGGAGGCCGCCGCGGGCTACCCGCTCGGCCGGCTCGGCGTGCCCTCCGACATCGGCGGCGCCGCCGCCTTCCTCACCTCCGAGCAGTCCGCCTGGGTCACCGGTCAGACGCTCGTGGTCGACGGCGGCATCTTCCTCAACGCCGGCGTGGCCTGATCCCGCCCGTCCCCGCTCCGCGGGGGCACGCGCCGCACACGGGCGCCGTCGATGACGACGGCGCCCGTGTCCGCGTGTCGAGACCACGGGGTCATGACAACGTAGTCATCGCCAAATGATCAAAACCCCTGTTCAGAAGGGGGTTCAGGTGACGTGGGGCTGCGGTATGGTCTGCCGACCCTTGGTACGGCGGATCGAGGAGCGTGCGCGTGTTCAACCGGCACCGAGGCCTGCGGCGGATCGCGGCCATCGTGTCCATATCTACGCTGGTCACCGGATGCGGCATCCTGTCGTCCGACAGCTCGGAGGACGAGGGACCCATCATCGTGGGCACGACCAGCGCGCCCAGCACCCTCGACCCGGCCGCTTCCTGGGACGGTTCCTGGGAGCTGTTCCGCAACGTGTACCAGACGCTCCTCAGCTACCCCAACGGTGCGACCGCTCCGCAGCCCGACGCCGCCGAGAGCTGCGCGTTCACCGACTCGACGAACCAGGTGTACCGCTGCGAGCTGCGCGAGGGCCTCACCTTCTCCAACGGGAAGCCGCTGGACGCCCAGGCGGTCAAGCACTCGATCGACCGCATCAAGGACATCAACGTCAACGGCGGTCCCGCCGGCCTGCTGGGCACCCTCGACCGGGTGCAGGCGCCGAGCGAGCGGGAGGTGGTCTTCCACCTCGCCGAGCCCGACGCCACCTTCCCCTTCGTCCTGGCCACGCCCGCGATGTCGATCGTCGAACCCGGCGGCTACCCGGCCGACGCCCTGCGCGAGGACGGGAAGGTCGTCGGCTCCGGCCCGTACGCGCTCCAGTCGTACGAGGACGGTGAGCGGGCCGAACTCGTCCGCAACGACCGCTACAAGGGGTTCGCCGACCGCCACAACGACGCGGTGACCATCCGGTACTTCAAGGACTCCGCCGGCATGGTGAAGGCGCTGCGCGACGGGGAGATCCAGGTCACCTACCGCGGCCTCGCGGCCGACGACGTCATCACCCTCCAGGGCAAGGCCAGCAAGGACGAGGACCTGCAACTGGTCGAGGGCAGCGGCACGGAGATCCGCTACCTGGTCTTCAACCCCGAGGACCCGTGGGCCGGCAAGAAGGAGGTCCGCCAGGCCGTGGCCCAGGTGATCGACCGCGCGGCGATCGCCCACAAGATCTACCAGGACACCGTCGACCCGCTGTACTCGATGGTCCCCAAGGGCCTGACCGGTCACACCACGGGCTTCTTCGACGACTACGGCGACCCGAGCGCCGACAAGGCCCGCGACATCCTCACCGACGCCGGCATCACCGAGCCCGTCCCGCTCACCCTCTGGTACACGAGCGACCGCTACGGCTCCGAGACCGCGCTGGAGTTCCAGGAGATCAAGCGCCAGCTCGACGCCTCGGGCCTGTTCGAGGTCAAGCTCGAGAGCCGCCCCTGGAAGACGTACGTCACCGGCTACCAGAAGGGCGAGTACCCGGTGTTCGGGCGCGGCTGGTCGCCCGACTTCCCGGACGCGGAGAACTTCATCGCGCCCTTCGTCGGCGAGCAGAACGCGCTCGGCACGCCCTACCTGGCGCCGGAGATCACCGGCGAGCTGCTGCCGCGCTCCCGCCGGGAGAGCGACCGCGCCAACGTCGAGAAGGACTTCGAGCGCGCGCAGCAGATCCTCGTGGAGGACGCGCGGCTGCTGCCGCTGTGGCAGGGCAAGCAGTACGTGGCCACCAGCACGGACATCTCCGGCGCGGAACGGGCCATGGACCCGTCGACGATCATGATGATGTGGCAGCTGTACCGCAAGACCAGCTGGTAGGCGCGGGCGGGCGGCGGGGCCGTTGTCAGTGGTCGCCGGTAGGTTTTGAGGACCGGAAGCGACCGCACAGCGTAAGGAAGTTGACGTGACCGACATCGCCATGCTGCCCGAGTCCTGGCGCGAGGTGCTGGGCGGCGAGTTGCAGCAGCCCTACTTCAAGGAGCTGATGGAGTTCGTCGAGGAGGAGCGGGCGAAGGGCCCCGTCTACCCTCCGCGCGAGGAGGTCTTCGCCGCGCTGGAGGCCACGCCGTACGACCGGGTGAAGGTGCTGGTCCTCGGGCAGGACCCGTACCACGGCGAGGGCCAGGGCCACGGCCTGTGCTTCTCGGTCCGGCCGGGTGTGAAGGTCCCGCCGTCCCTGCGGAACATCTACAAGGAGATGCACGCCGAGCTGGACACCCCGATCCCGGACAACGGCTATCTGATGCCGTGGGCGAAGCAGGGCGTCCTCCTGCTCAACGCGGTGCTCACGGTCCGGGCCGGCGAGGCCAACTCGCACAAGGCGCGCGGCTGGGAGCTGTTCACCGACGCGGTGATCCGCGCCGTGGCCGACCGGCCCGACCCGGCCGTGTTCGTCCTGTGGGGGAACTACGCGCAGAAGAAGCTGCCGCTGATCGACGAGGAGCGGCACGTGGTGGTGAAGGGCGCGCACCCCTCGCCGCTGTCGGCGAAGAAGTTCTTCGGCTCCCGGCCGTTCACGCAGATCAACGCGGCGGTCGAGAAGCAGGGCCACGAGGCGATCGACTGGACCATCCCGAATCTGGGCTGATCCGGGCGGCGGGCGGGCCGGCACCGACCGGCCCGCGCGCGTCACGGGCCGCCTGACCGGGATTGCCGGTATGTGCCGTTAGCGTCGTCGGGAACAGCCGACGACGGGCACGGAGGACGCGGTGGCCAAGGGACAGGAGCAGGCGGCGCCGGACGCCGTCCTGACGCGGATCGGACAGGTCGCCATGCTGCACCACGCGGGCGACCGTGAGGAGGCCCGGTCCCGGTTCCTCGGCCTCTGGGCGGAGATCGGCGAGCACGGCGACCCGCTGCACCGATGCACCCTGGCCCACTACCTCGCGGACACCCAGGACGACCCGGGCGACGAACTGGCCTGGGATCTGCGGGCCCTGTCGGCCGCCGAGGAACTGGCGGGGGAGGGCTCCGGGGACCGGGAGGGAGGCGGGGGCGAGCCGGCGGCCGCGCGTGCCCTGTATCCCTCGCTCCATCTGAACCTGGCCGCCGACTACGACCGGCTCGGTCACCGTGAGGCCGCCCGGCTGCATCTGCGACGGGCCCGCCGCGCCGCCGCCTTCCTGGCCGCCGACCGCTACGGCGACCGGGTGCGCGCGCAGATCGACCGGCTGGCCCGGCGGCTGGCCGACACCGGCCCGGACGGCGAGGCCGGTCCCGCCACGGAGGGGCCCGACCGTCCCGACGGCTGGTGGGGGCCGCCGCGGCAGCGCCCGTAGCGCCGCTCCGGTCCCCCGCCGCCGCACCGACGGTGCGCTTCGGCTCCCGCCCCCGGCGCGGTGGGGCCGGCGGCGGCCGGGGGGAGTCCACGCGAGCGCGGGGTACACCGGGCGCGCGGCCGCGCGGACTCAACGCCCGTACGTCTGCTCGCAGATGACCGACTCCGGACTTCCCGGACGCCAGCCGCCGTACTGCTTCCCGAGAGAGCAGATGTTCGCGTCGGATCCGGTGTCCTTGCCGGGTGACCGCGGGACGTCCGGGACCACGGCACGGGGCCGCTCGGGAGCCCGGGCCGGCGCCGACGCCTCGGAGCGGGCCGGGGGCGGCTGCTGCCCGGCGCGCTCCCGCGGGACCGGTGCCGGCTCCCGCGGCGGCGGCGCCGGGGGCGCGGTGAGGCGGGGTTCGCCGGCCGTGCGGTCGGGGCTCGGGGAGGGGCCGATCATCTCCAGTGCCTCACGGGCCGGCGCCTGTACGACCCGTGGTTCGGACGGGCCGTCCGGGTGCGGCGCGGCCGAGCGGGCCCCGGCCGCCGACGGGTCGGCCGGGGCCGGACTCCGGACCGTCGTACAGCCGGTCAGGGACACGGCCACGGTCACCAGGAGAGCTGCGGTGGTCGTCGTTCGATGCACCCGCGCCACTCTGGCGGGTCGGATCGCCGCCGCGGCGCCGGACAGGCGGAGGTTGCCCCGCACGGGTGATCCGCGGCCCCTTACGGAGGCCCGGGGGCCGGCCGGGCTGACGTCACTCGCCCGTGGCGCCGTCGAGGCGTTCGCGGATCAGGTCGGCGTGCCCGTTGTGGCGGGCGTACTCCTCGATCATGTGGGTGTGGATCCAGCGCAGGGTGTAGCGCTCACCGGTGCGCCGGTGCCTGCCCCGGGTCGGTGCGTCGAGGGGGACGCCGGCCGCGTTGCGCCGGGCCGCCTCGATCTCCGCCTGCCAGGTGGCCTCGGCCTCCTGGAAGGTGTCGGTCTCGGTCACCCGGAAGTCGCCGTCCGGGTCCTCGTCCGTGTAGTAGATCGGGTCGGCGTCCTCGTCCGCCAGCACCCTGCGGTACCAGCTCCGCTCCACCTCGGCCATGTGCCGCACCAGCCCCATGAGGGACAGCGTGGAGGGAGCGACGGCGGCGGTCCTGAGCTGCGCGTCGGTGAGGCCCTCGCACTTCCACGCGAGGGTCTGCCGGTGGTACTCCAACCAGCCTTCCAGCATGGTGCGTTCATCGAGGTCGGGGACGGGTTCACGGCGTTCGGTCGTCATGTCCGCATCCTTGCCCACCCGGCCGCGTGCCACCACGGTATTTCAGCGGCCGATCATGCCGCCCAGCACCTCGCGCAGCCCCGCCCGCACCTCGGCGAGGCCCGGCACCTCGGCGTGGAAGGTCCCGGCCAGGCAGCTGAACATCAGCCCGTCCGCCCACGCGACCAGCGACAGCACGTGCCGCGCGGGGTCGGCCGAGCCCATGGCCGTGACGAGGGCGCCCAGCTGCTCCCGGAAGCGGGCGCCCGCCGCGTCGAAGTGGGCGCGCAGCTCCGGGCGGCGCGTCGCCTCCAGGGCCAGCTCGTACCGCGCCAGCGTCAGATCGCGGTTGCGGGTCAGCGCCCGGTGCGTGGCCAGCGCCAACGCGTCCACCAGGGCGTCCAGGCCGGCCCGGGGGTCCGGCATCTCGTGCAGCGCCAGCACCTTCGCCTCCCGGTCGGCCAGCCGGCGCACCGCCAGTTCCAGCAGCGCCTGCCGGGTCCGCGCGAGGTTGGAGGTGGAGCCCTGGGGGAGACCGGCGGCCTCGTCGACCGCGCGGTGCGTGAGTCCGCGCATCCCGCGCTCGGCGAGCAGGGCGAGCGCGGTGTCGGCGACGAGGTCGGCGCGGGAGGCTGGCGCAGGAGACGGGGGAGACGCGGGGGACACGGTGCGTGCGGACATGCACGCCAACCTACCTCGCTCACTACGGCTGTAGTACAGTCGAGGGGAAGGTGCACTACAGCTGTAGTGTCCGCGGTGGTCCGGAGGAGGAGCGGAGTCATGACAGCGACGAAGCGGGCGGTCGTGATCGGCGGCGGCATCGGGGGCCTCACCGCCGCGGCGGCCCTGCACCTGCGCGGACTGCGCGTCACCGTCCTGGAGCGGGCGCCCTCGCTGCGGCCGATCGGCGCGGCCATCTCCCTGTCGCCCAACGCCCTGCGCGCCCTGGACGTCATCGGCCTCGGCGACGAGATCCGTGACCTCGCCGCCTGGCAGGGGGACGGGGGACTGCGCACGCCGGGCGGGCGCTGGCTCTCCCGCTCGAACGCCGAGGCCGCGGCGGCGCGTTTCGGCGGGCCGTTGGTGCTGCTGCACCGGGCCACGCTCATCGACCACCTGGCCGCCCGGCTGCCCGGGGGCGCCGTCCGCACGGCCGCCGACGCGCTGCTCGCCGATCCCGGCGACCGCGACCGGCCGGCCAGGGTGCGCACGCCGGAGGGTGAGCTGGAGGCCGATCTGGTCGTCGCCGCCGACGGCATCCACTCCGGCGTACGCGCCACCCTCTTCCCGGACCACCCCGGTCCCGTCTACTCCGGCTTCACCACCTGGCGGGTGGTGATCCCGGTCCCCGGCGCCGACTTCGCCTCGCACGAGACCTGGGGCCGGGGCCGGATCTGGGGGACGCACCCGCTCAAGGACGGCCGGGTCTACGCCTATGCCGCCGCCGTCACCCCGGCCGGCGGCCACGCGGCCGACGAGAGGGCCGAGTTGCTGCACCGGTACGGCGACTGGCACCACCCCGTCCCCGCCGTCCTGGCCGCCGCCCGCCCCGAGGACGTGCTCCGTCACGACGTGCACCACATCGCCGAGCCCCTGCCCGCCTACCACCGGGGCAGGGTCGCCCTGGTCGGCGACGCCGCGCACGCCATGCCGCCGACCCTCGGGCAGGGCGGCAACCAGGCGATCGAGGACGCGATCGTCCTCGCCCACCACCACGACGACCTGAGCGCCTACACGGCCGTACGCCTGCCCCGTACGACCGCCGTCGCCCGCCAGGCCGTCAAGGTGGCCCGGCTCAACCTGATGACCAACCGGGCCGGCGTCGTTGTCCGGGACGCGGCCCTGGCCGCCCTCTCCAAGGCCGGACCCGCCCTGTTCCTGCGGAGCTTCGACGGCATCGCCGACTGGCGGCCGCCGCAGCCCCCGTATGCTTCCCGGCAGACCCAGGTCGGCGAGCGTTAGAGGAGTGCACCCCGTGAAGGTCGGCGTCATCGGACTCGGCGACATCGCGCAGAAGGCGTACCTGCCGGTGCTCGCCGTCCTGCCCGGGGTCGAGCTGCACCTGCAGACCCGCACCCCGGCCACGCTCACCCGCGTGGGCGGGCGACTGCACCTGCCGCCCGCCCAGCTCCACGCCGACCTCGACGCGCTCCTCGGCGCCGGCCTCGACGCGGCCTTCGTGCACGCGCCGACCGCCGTCCACCCCGAGATCGTGACCCGGCTGCTGGAGGCCGGCGTCCCGACCTACGTCGACAAGCCGCTCGCCTACGAACTGGCGGACTCCGAGCGCCTGGTCACCCTCGCCGAGGAGCGCGGCACCAGCCTCGCCGTCGGCTTCAACCGGCGCCACGCCCCCGGGTACGCGCAGTGCGCCGAGCACCCGCGCGAGCTGATCCTCATGCAGAAGAACCGCACCGGGCTGCCCGAGGACCCGCGCACCATGATCCTCGACGACTTCATCCACGTCGTCGACACCCTGCGCTTCCTGGTGCCGGGGCCGGTCGACGACGTGACCGTGCGCGCCCGCGTCCGGGACGGTCTGCTCCACCACGTCGTCCTCCAGCTCGCCGGGGACGGCTTCACCGCCCTCGGCGTCATGAACCGGCTCAGCGGCTCGGCGGAGGAGATCCTCGAGGTCTCCGGCCAGGACACCAAGCGCCAGGTGGTCAACCTCGCCGAGGTGATCGACCACAAGGGCCAGCCGACCGTGCGGCGACGCGGCGACTGGGTCCCGGTGGCCCGCCAGCGCGGCATCGAACAGGCGGTGCTGGTCTTCCTGGAGGCCGTGCGCGCCGGCGAGGTGCTCAGCGCCCGGGACGCGCTGGAGACCCATGAGCTGTGTGAGCGGGTGGTACGCGCGGTGCACGAGCGTTCCGCCTGAGCCGCACCGTCCGTACGCCCTCGCCGACGCCCCAGGCCGCGAGGACCATCAGCGACGCGTGCAGCGTCCAGTCACCGAAGCGGACGTACGGCGTCGTCCCGTGCGTCACCGGGATGTCGTACACCCGCGACTCGCTCGCGTCCGTGCCGAGCCACGACCCGACGCGGGTGCCGTTCGCGTCGTAGACGGCGGAGACGCCCGTCAGCGTGGAGTGCACCATCGGCCGGCCGGTCTCGGCGGCGCGCAGGGCGGCGAGCGAGGCGTGCTGTTCCGGCGCCCAGGTGTGCTGGAAGGTCGACGTCGACGACTGGGCGAGCAGCACCTCGGCGCGGTCGGCGGCGAGCCGACGGCTCATGTCGGGGAACGCGCTCTCGAAGCACACCATCGGGCCGATCCGCAGCCCGTCCCCGACGTCCATCACCACCTGCCGGTCGCCCCGCCTGCGGTCCTCGCCGGCGGCCTCGCCCACGGACGTGGCCCAGCCCAGCAGGGACCGGGCCGGGACGTACTCCCCGAAGGGGACCAGCCGCATCTTGTCGTACCGGTCGCCGGTCGGACCGTCGGGGCCGACGAGCACCGAACTCTTGTAGATGCCCGGCTTGTCCGAGCGCCGCGCGTCCACGTTGACCAGGATGTCCGCGCCGGTCTCCCGGGACAGCGCGGCGAGCCGCCGGGACAGGTCGGGCCGGTCGTCCAGGTCGAAGCCGACGCTGCTCTCGCCCCAGACGATCAGGTCGAGGTCCCGGCCGGCGAGTCCCCGGGTCAGCTCCTCCTCGCGGTCGAAGCGCCGCTCGGCACTGTCCGCCCCGGCGACGACGCCCGGCTGCACCACCCCGATCGCCACCCGCTCACCGTCGTCGGGCCGCGGTGCCCAGACCCAGGCGGTACAGGTGGCCGCGGCGGTGGCCAGCAGCCCCGCGAGGGCGGGCACCCGCGCCCGGCGGACGGCGACGAGCACCGCGACGGCCACGTTCACGGCCACCACCAGGAAACTCAGCAGCCACACCCCGCCCACCGAGGCGAGTCGCAGCGCCGGCGCCACCTGCCACTGACTGGCCCCGAGCACCCCCCAGGGGCCGCCGAGCCCCTCCCAGGAGCGGACCAGTTCCACCGCCAGCCAGCCCGAGGGCAGCACCACGAGGGCCGCGGCCACCCGGCCGGCGGAGGCCGCCCCGCCCAGCATCCGGCGCACCAGCCAGCCCCAGGGCGCCCACAACGCGCCGAGCAGCGCGGCGATGACGAAGGTGAACACGTGCAGGTTGGGCAGCAGCCAGTGGTGCATGGCCAGCATGAACCCGAAGCCGCCGCACCACCCGTCGTACGCCGCGCGCTTCCCGCCCGGCGCGGTCCGGGCCAGCAGCAGCCAGGGCACCAGGGCGACCCAGGCCCACCACCACAGGGCCGGGCCCGGGAAGGCGAGTACCGGGAGCGCGCCGGCGAGCACGGCGGCGGCCGAGCGGCGCCACGGGGAGGCGAGCCAGTGACCGAGCGTCTTCATGGGCGCCTCCCTACCCCGTGGTCCCTTCAGTGTGCGCTCTCGACGAGGGCGGATTCAGTTGATCACATCGGGTGTCCAGGCCCGGTGAAGCGCGGCCTCGCCTAGGATGATCGATGATCGATCAAACGCGCCGGGGCGCTCGCCCCGCCGATTCTCCCTGGAGGCAGTCATGGCACGTCCCATCACGGTGGTCACCGGTGGCAGCCGGGGTATCGGCGCGGCGACCTGTCTGCGGCTCGCGGCCGACGGTCACGACGTCGCCGTGGGCTACGTACGGGACGCCTCGGCCGCGGAGGCGGTGGTGGCCGGGGTGCGCGAGGCGGGCGGACGCGGCCTCGCGGTGCGGGTGGACACCTCGGTCGAGGCCGACGTCGAGCGGCTCTTCGACGTGGCGGAGGAGCGGCTGGGACCCGTGACGGGGCTGGTGAACAACGCGGCGGTGACCGGTCCGCTCGGTCGGCTCACCGACACCGACACCGACACCCTGCGCCGGGTCCTCGACGTCAATCTGCTGGGCGTGCTGCTGTGCGCCCGGCGCGCCGCGCGGCTGATGACCGCACGGGGCGGCGGCGTGATCGTGAACGTGTCGTCGGGGGCCGCGACCATCGGCAGCCCGGGGGAGTACGTCCACTACGCGGCGAGCAAGGCGGGCGTCGACGCCCTCACCGTGGGGCTGTCCAAGGAGCTGGGCCCGGACGGCATCCGCGTCAATGCGGTCGCGCCCGGGGTCACCGACACCGAGATGCACGCGGCCATGGGCGATGCGGATCGTGCCCGGCGGATGGGGGCGGCCGTCCCGCTGGGGCGGCCCGGCCGGGCGGAGGAGATCGCCGCGGCCATCGCCTGGCTGATGTCGCCGGACGCCTCCTACGCCACGGGGGCGGTCCTGCGGGTGGCCGGCGGACGCTAGGGCCTGTCGTTCGGATCGGGGCGGCCGAGAGCGACGGTGCGTGCCACGCCCCGCGACGCCGACTTAATTGGAACGACAGGCCCGGGGGAGCGCCGGACGGGCCTCTCGGCCGAGGCGGCCGGTCAGGCCGCCTCGACGACCTCGCCGCGGATCGCCGAGGCCCATTCGACCACCAGCAGCTCGTACTCCGCGCGCTCCTGTGCCGACAGGGTCCCGCCCGCACGCCGCCACAGGGCACGGATCTGATCGTTCAGCTCCGCCGCGGAGCGCACGGAACCAGGGGTCACGGAATCGGGGGACATGCGGACAAGCCTAGGGGCAAGCACTGACAGTCCGCTACCGGACGGCTACGGAAGCGAGGGTCAGCCGGCCGACTCCGCGGCGTGCGGGCTCAGGACCCCCGCGAAGACCAGCACGATGATGACGATCCCGAGCGCGATGCGGTACCAGACGAACGGCATGAAGCTCTTGGTCGAGATGAACTTCATGAACCACGCGATCACCGCGTACCCGGTGACGAAGGCGATGACGGTCGCGAAGAGCGTCGGGCCCCAGGAGACGTGGTCGCTCTCCATCGCGTCGCTCAGCTCGAACAGCCCGGACGCCAGCACCGCCGGGATGGCGAGCAGGAACGAGTACCGGGCCGCCGCCTCGCGCCGGTAGCCCATGAAGAGGCCGCCGCTGATGGTCGCCCCGGAGCGGGAGACGCCGGGGATGAGGGCCATCGCCTGGCAGAGGCCGTAGATCAGACCGTCCCGGACGGTCAGGTCCGTCAGTTCCTTGCGCTGCTGCGGCGCACGGTGCCGGCCGCCCTTCTCGTCCCGGGCCGCCATGCGGTCCGCGACGCCGATGATCACACCGACGACGATCAGCATGGTCGCGGTGATCCGCAGGTCGCGGAACGGACCCTCGATCTGGTCCTTGAGCGTCAGCCCCAGCACGCCGATCGGGATGGAGCCGACGATCACCAGCCAGCCCATGCGCGCGTCGGGGTCGCGGCGCATCTCCTTCTTCGTCAGCGACCGCGTCCAGGCGGAGAGGATCCGCCCGATGTCCTTGCGGAAGTAGATGAGCACGGCGGCCTCGGTGCCGATCTGCGTGATGGCGGTGAAGGCCGCGCCCGGGTCGTGCCAGCCGGAGAACGCCGCGGTCAGGCGCAGGTGCGCGCTGGAGGACACGGGAAGGAACTCGGTCAGCCCCTGGACGAGTCCGAGGATGAGTGATTCGAACCAAGACATGAAGTTACGGAGTCCAAGTGCCGGGCGAAAACGGGCATGGGCACACCGAACCGGCGTGCGGTGATCGGGATCAGGCGTGTCGAGGGGCAGCGTAGCGCCCCAAAGTGAAGATCAGCCCACAGGGGGGAGACGCCTTCCGGTCGCTCTTCCGGCGCTCCTCCGGCGCTCGTCCGCCCGTCGGCGGGCCCCGGCGCGAGCCCCCGTCAGCGCCCGCGCAACCGGTGCCGCTTGCGCCAGGCCACCACCGCGCCCGCCAGGCCCGGCAGCGCGATGCAGGCCAGCGCGATCAGGAAGGCCGGCGAGGTCGGCGTCGAGGCACGGGCGCCGGCCACCACGTAGGCGGCGGTGTTGGGGATCGAGCCGAGCGCCGTCGCCAGCAGGAACGGCAGCAGCCCCATGCGGGAGACGGCCGCGCAGTAGTTGGCGGCGGCGAACGGCACACCCGGGAAGAGCCGGGCGGCCAGCATCGAGCGGAAACCGTGCCGGCTGAGCTGCCCGTCCGCCGCCTTCAGCCACTTGCCCCGCAGCAGCGGACGCAGCGCCTCCTGGCCCAGCACCCGGCCCAGGCAGAAGGCGATGCCCGCGCCGAGCACCGTCCCCGCCAGTGCCGAGGCGAGGCCGAGCTGCGAACCGAACAGGGCACCCGCGGCCAGGTTCAGCAGCGGACGCGGCACGAACGCGACGGTGCACAGCCCGTACGCCACCGCGTACGCGACCGCCGCGGCGGCCCCGCCGAGTTGCGGAGGCCAGCCGTCGGTCAGCAACTGCTGCGGCTGGAACAGCAGGACCGCCGTCGCGGCGGAGGCCAGCAGCAGGACGAGCAGGGAGAGCCGGGACCACGGGGAGAGCAGGACTCTGGTCAGGCGGGCGGCGAATCCGGTCGGCGGGACCGGCCCGGCGGCCGTGGCGACGGCGAGCTCTGCCGCAGCGGTCCGGGGAGAGACCGTGGCGGTGCCCCCAGAGCGGGTGGTGGCATCGAACATCCGGCGACACTAACCGACATATGTGTGTGATCGCCGTATGGTGCGTCTCATGAGCGTCACAGCCAGGGGAATTCCGGACGTGCCGCACAGCCCCTACGCGGACGCCGTGACGGAGCGGCTCACCGCCGTCTACGGTGCCGCCGCCGATCCCGAACGGGCCGCCGGCATGCGGGCGTACATGCGGGACGTCGCGCCTTTCCTGGGCCTGACCTCGCCCGTTCGCCGTTCCCTGTCCCGCACCGTGCTCGAGGGAACGCCCCGGCCCGACGAGCGGGACCTCACCGCCGTCGCGCTCCGCTGCTGGCGGATGCCCGAGCGCGAGTACCACTACTTCGCCGTCGACCTCCTGCGCCGGCATGTGACGCATTGCTCGTCCGGATTCCTGCCCGTGGCCCGGCATCTGGTCACCACGGTGCCGTGGTGGGACACCGTCGACCTGCTCGCCGCCCACGTCGTCGGGGCACTGGTCGCCGCCGACCGCGGACTCACCGCCGACATGGACGCCTGGAGCGCCGACGACGACCTGTGGCTGGTCCGCACGGCGCTGCTGCACCAACTGCGCTACAAGGAACGCACCGACACCGAACGGCTCTTCGGCTACTGCCTGCGCCAGGGCGGCCACGGCGACTTCTTCGTCCGCAAGGCGATCGGCTGGAGCCTGCGCGAGTACGCCAAGACCGATCCGGACGCCGTACGCGCCTTCCTCGCCCGGCACGGTCGGCGCCTGGCACCGCTGTCCGTGCGCGAGGCCCTGCGCACCATCGGCCCCTAGCGGACCGGCGCACGCCCCCGCCCGCCCGGGCGAACTCCTGCCTGGGCGTACTCCCGCCCGGGCGAATTCCCGGGCGGCGAAAACCGTTCGACGCCGGACAGGGCCTCGGCGATGATCGACGTCATGTTCCGGCACGCCTTCCCCCTCGCAGCATCCGCGGTCGCGGATGCCCCGAAGGCTGCCGTCGTCCTCTTCCCGGCAGCCGTCGGCGGCGCCCGAAGCTGACCCTCCCCGGATCGTCCGGCGGACCCCGCAGGGGGAGGGTCGGCCCGTCCTCCCAGGGGTCCCACCACCGCCACGAGGCTTCGAGGAACCGCCATGTCCAAGACGGCGTACGTCCGCACCAAACCGCATCTGAACATCGGCACCATGGGCCATGTCGACCACGGCAAGACCACCCTGACCGCCGCCATCACCAAGGTCCTGGCCGAGCGCGGTGCCGGCAGCACCACCCACTACGTGCCGTTCGACCGCATCGACCGCGCCCCCGAGGAGGTGGCGCGCGGCATCACCATCGACCTCGCGCACGTCGAGTACGAGACCGACACCCGGCACTACGCCCACGTCGACATGCCGGGCCACGCCGACTACGTGAAGAACATGGTCACCGGCGCCGCCCAGCTCGACGGGGCGATCCTGGTCGTCTCCGCGCTCGACGGGATCATGCCGCAGACCGCCGAGCACGTGCTGCTCGCCCGGCAGGTGGGCGTCGACCACATCGTGGTCGCGCTCAACAAGGCCGACGCGGGCGACGAGGAGCTGACCGACCTGGTGGAACTGGAGGTGCGGGACCTGCTCACCGCGCACGGCTACGGCGGCGACGCCGTGCCCGTCGTACGGGTCTCCGGGCTGAAGGCCCTGGAGGGCGACCCGCGGTGGACGGCCTCCGTGGAGGCGCTGCTCGACGCCGTGGACACGTACGTGCCCCTGCCCGAGCGGTACCTGGACGCGCCGTTCCTGCTGTCGGTGGAGAACGTGCTCACCGTCACCGGCCGCGGCACGGTCGTCACCGGCGCCGTCGAACGCGGCACCGTCCGCGTCGGCGACCGGGTCGAGGTGCTCGGCGCGTCCGTCGAGACGGTCGTCACCGGTCTGGAGACCTTCGGCAAGCCGATGGAGGAGGCGCAGGCCGGGGACAACGTGGCGCTGCTGCTGCGCGGGGTCGCCCGCGACGCGGTGCGCCGCGGCCACGTGGTCGCCGCGCCCGGCAGTGTCGTCCCGGCGCGGCGCTTCCGGGCTCGGGTGTACGTGCTGTCGGCGCGCGAGGGCGGACGGTCGACGCCGGTCGCCACCGGATACCGGCCGCAGTTCTACATCCGGACCGCGGACGTGGTCGGGGACGTGGACCTCGGCGCGGCCGCCGTGGCCCGGCCCGGGGACACGGTCACCATGACCGTGGAGCTGGGGCGGGAGGTGCCGCTGGAGACCGGGCTCGGTTTCGCGATCCGTGAGGGCGGGCGGACCGTGGGGGCGGGGACCGTGACCGCCGTCGGCTGAGCCGGTCCTTGACACAATGGGCGGGTGAACGAAGCCGTACCCGTCAGCCGTGTCACCGACCACGGCACCGCCAAGCTCATGCCCGACGTCGACCGGGAACGGGCCTGGCTGCTCACCGTCGACGGGGCCCCGCAGTCGTACGTCGACCTGGACGAGCCGGCGCACCTGGAGTTCGAGTACACGCGCCGACTCGGCCACGTCCTGGACACGGTCGCCGAGCCGGGGCGCGCGCTGGACGTGCTGCACCTCGGCGGGGGCGCGCTCACCCTGCCCCGGTACCTGGCCGCGACCCGGCCCGGTTGCCGGCAGGACGTGGTGGAGGCCGACCGGGGGCTGCTGGAACTGGTCGCCGAGCACCTGCCGTTGCCGGACGGCTCGGACGTCACCGCGCACGCCGCGGACGCCCGGGCCTGGCTGGAGAGCGCCCCCGCCGACTCGGCCGACGTCCTGGTCGCCGACGTCTTCGGGGGCTCGCGGGTGCCCGCGCACCTGACCTCCGTCGGGTACGCCCGCCAGGCCGCACGGGTCCTGCGCCCCGACGGCGTGTACGTCGCCAACCTGGCCGACACCGCGCCGTTCGGTTTCCTGCGCGGCCAACTGGCGACGTTCGCCACGCTCTTCGAGGAGCTGGCGATCATCGCCGAACCGGGCGTGCTGCGCGGACGCCGCTTCGGCAACGTCGTCCTCGTCGCCGCGCACCGGCCCGTGGACACGGCGGAGCTGGCCCGGCGCACCGCCGCCGACGCCTTCCCGGCCAGGGTCGAGCACGGGCGTGCCCTGCGGGACTTCACCGGCGGCGCGCGGCCGGTGCGGGAGGAGGACGCCGTGCCGTCGCCTGTGCCTCCGTCGGGGGCGTTCGGGATCGGCTGAGCGCGCCCGCGCCCCCACGACGCCGTGTGCCGCGTGCCTACGACTCGGTCGGCGGCTCCTCGGTGAGGCGGACGGTGCTCAGGATCTTCTGGATCGTCGCCTCCGGCACCTCCTCCTTGACGCCCTTGGCGCCGTACAGGTTCCAGGTGACGAAGTCGCCCGCGCCGTTCTTGAAGGCGAAGGTGATCGCCTTGCCCTCGGTGTCGCACTTGCCCTTCTGGGGCGTGCCCTCGGAGTGCGCCGTGATGACGCTGCCCTCGAGACCGGAGGCGGTCTTGTACGCCTTCGCCTTGCCGTACTTGACGCTCTTCTTGTCCGGCTGGGTGTATCCGCCGTAGATCCACCACGGGACCCGGGTCTCAGCCGCCATGTTCGCGTCCTTGGCGCCGTTCTCCCCGCGGGTGCCGGCGGTGGCGAGGGCGGTGCTCTCCTTGCGGCCGTCCTTGTTCTCGTCCGTCGTGCACCACTCGGACTTGAGGTACGCCGGGGCGGTGACGGTGGTGCGGTCGGTCTTGCCGTCCTCGTCCCACTCGAAGCCGACGCTGGTGTCGGTGCTGTCCAGCTCCCAGTCGGCCGGCACGTCGAACATGGTGCCGAAGCGCGGGTTGGCGACGACCTGCCAGCCCTCGACGGTGGCCTCCAGCTCGCCGCCGCCGCGCGGGTTGTCCCCGGAGCCGGAAGCGCTCGGGTCGGCGGTCGGGGACTGCGACGTGCCCTCCGTCGCGGTCGCCGTCGGCTTCGGGTCCTTGCCGTCGTCGGCCTGGTCGTCCTTGTCACCGCCCAGCACCAGGAAACCGGTGACTCCGGCGGCCACCACCACCGCGAGCGCCGCGACGATCGCGACCAGCTTCGTCCGGTTCCCGCCACCGCCGCCGCTGCCGCCGGAGGCCGGCATGGGGGTGGTGACGGGCTGCGGAGTGCTCCACTGCTGTTGCCCGTACGCCCCGGGCTGCTGCTGGTAGCCGGGCTGCTGGTACGGATTCGGCTGCTGGTACCCCGGCTGCTGGTACGGATTGTTCTGCGGGTTCTGCTCGCCCCCGGGCGGCTGCTGTCCTGGCCACATGAGCAGTCACCCTAATGCCGCCGAGGACACGATTCGGTCACTGCCCTTTGTCAGGGACGTACCGAACGGTGGAGAGCATCTTCCGGACGGCGCCGTCCGG
>MUMD01000271.1 GCA_002155895.1 Streptomyces rochei | reverse complement strand
GCGGCAGGTGGGTGGTCATGCCGTCTGGGGCTGGAGGTAGCGGGCCAGGAGGTCGTCCAGGCTCACCATGCCGGTGAGAGCGCCGGTGCGGTCGCGGACCAGGGCGAGGGTGGCCCGGCGTCGGCGCAGCAGTTCGATCGCGTCGGCCACCGTGGTCTCCTCGGCCAGTTCGGGCACGGGACGTGCCAGGGCGCGGGCCGTGGCGGGTCGGCCCTGGGCACGGGCGACCAGGACGTCACGGGCATGCACCGAGCCGAGCACGTCTGCGCCCGCACGGACCAGCACCCGGGTACGGTCGCTGGCGGCGGCGAGGCTCAGGATCCGTTCCGCGTCGGCGTCCGCGTCGACCGCGAGGATGTCGGCGGCCGGGATCCGCAGGTCGCGCACCGGGGTCTCCGGTTCCGTCAGTGAGCGGGTCAGCAGGTCGGAGTCGGTCTCGCTGATCAGACCGAGGCGTTCGGATTCCTCCACCAGATGGGTGAGCTGCTCGCGGTTGTGGACGGACGCCAGCTCGTCGCGCGGGGTCACCCGGCACAGCCGGACGAGGGCGTTGCTGAGCGTGTTGAGGACCCGGATGAGCGGACGTACCGCCTTCACGATCCCCCTGAAGGGCGGGGAGAGGAGCATCGCCGAGCGCTCGGGGTGGGCGATGGCCCAGGACTTGGGCGCCATCTCACCGAGCACCATGTGCAGGAAGACGACCACGATCATCGCCACGGCGAAGGCCACGCCGTAGCTGAGCGCGGTGGGCAGGCCCAGCTTGTGCAGCAACGGGTCGAGTTCGTGGGAGATCGCGGGCTTGGACACCGAACCGAGGCCCAGGGTGCACACGGTGATGCCGAGCTGGGCGCCGGCCAGCATCAGCGACAGCTCACGCATGCCGGCCAGTGCCGCTTTGGCGCCGCGCTGCCCGTCGGCGACGGCCTTCTCCATACGGTGCCGTTTGGCGGCGACGAGCGCGAACTCGGCCGCGACGAAGAACCCGCTGCCGATGAGCAGCAAGACGGTGACGAAGAGCGCCATCGGGAAACTCATACCTGCTCCTGCGTCTGCTCGGTCGTCCGCTCGATCCGGACCCGCTCCGGTACGTGCCGGTCGAGGGTGCGTACGTCGATCGTCACGTCTCCGCCGTCGGGCAGAGTGACCGAGAGGTGGTCGCCGATGGCCGGGAAGCGGCCGAGCCGGT
>MUMD01000270.1 GCA_002155895.1 Streptomyces rochei | reverse complement strand
CAGCAACCCGCCCCCGCCCCGTCCGACAAGCCGCACCCCGACGTCAGCCGCCGCAGTCAGCGGTCCCGCCGCGCCATCTACGACGCCGCCCTCGCCCTCGTCGGCGAGGTCGGCTACCCGAAGACCACCATCGAGGGCATCGCCGCCCGCGCCGGCGTCGGCAAGCAGACGATCTACCGCTGGTGGACCTCCAAGGCGGACGTCCTGCTGGAGGCGTTCCTCGACCTCGGCGAGCAGGCCACGCAGGCCGCCGGTGAGGCGCACGCCGGCGGCATCCCCGACACCGGGGACCTCGCCGCCGACCTCAAGGCCGTGCTGCGCGCCACCGTCGACGAACTGCGCGACCCGAAGTTCGAGGCCCCGTCCCGCGCCCTGGCCGCAGAGGGTGTCGTCGACGAGAAGCTCGGCCGGGAGTTCGTCACCAAGCTCCTGGAGCCGTCGCTCCGGCTCTACGTCGACCGGCTGCGCTCCGCCCAGGAGGCCGGCGACATCCGGCCGGAGGTCGACCCGCGGATCGCGCTGGAGCTCTTCGTCTCCCCGCTCGCCCAGCGCTGGCTCCAGTACACGGGCCCGATCTCCTACGAGTACACCGACACGCTCGTCGACTACGCCCTGCACGGACTCGCCCCGCGCTGATCGAAAAGTTCCGGCCAATCCGGCCTGACCAGGGAAGTTTGTCCCTTCCCGACCCCGAAGCGCGGAATGGTGCGACCATAGGGCATGCTGGTGCGCACGACGGCGAGGCGAGGAGATTGATGAGCGCGGAGTTCGGCGGTCGGAGTGGTCTGCAGGGCAAACTCTCCTCGTGGCTGCGCGGACGCCGCCCCAAGGAGGCCGCCGGTGACGGTGGCCGGGAGGATCTGCTGCTCGCCGCCGCCGGCGCGGGACTGCCGCTCGCCCCCGCCGCGCACCCGGCCGGATACCGCTGCTCCTGCGAGCGCGTCGGCTGCCCCACCCCCGCCCGGCACCCGGTGTCGTTCGCCTGGCAGACGCAGTCCACCACCGACCGCGCCCAGATCGAGCGCTGGGCCCGCCACCAGCCCGAGGCCAACTTCATCACCGCCACCGGCATGGTGCACGACGTCCTGGACGTGCCGTTGGAGGCCGGTCGTGAGGCGCTGCGGAGGCTGCTCGACGCCGGGATCGAGGTCGGCCCGGTCGCCGAGAGCGACGACGGCCGCATGCTGCTGTTCACCCTCACCCGCGGCACCCCCGAGGACGAGGACGAGTGGTGGCCCTGTGAGCTGGACTGCCACCCCGAGACCATGGACGAGCACCCCGGACTGCGCTGGCACTGCCGCGGTTCCTATGTGCTGGTGCCGCCGGCCCGGCTGCCGGGCGAGGACCGGACCGTGCACTGGGTGCGTGGCCCCGAGCACCCGCTGCCGGACCCGCTGACCCTGCTGGAGACCCTCACCGACGCCTGCGCCCGGCACGCCGGCGAGGAGAGCGACCACGCGGGCGCCGCCTGGCCCCTGCGCCGCTGACTCTTCCCGGCCGACCCCGCCGGGGCTACTCGCCCTTCGCCGACGTCATGCCCTGGACCCGCCCCAGGATCGACACCGGTCCGTCCGCCGGATCGAGCGCCAGCTCGTTGGAGACGAACTCCATCGTCAGCGACTGCTTGATCTCGCCGTCCGTCAGCGCCAGCACGTCCTTGTTCGGCGTCGGCACCGACGCCCCCCGTGCCGCCGTCTGCTTCTCGTAGTGCCGCGTGGTGAAGAAGACCGCCGCCCCGCCGTCCTGCGTGCGCAGCGCGAGCGGCGCGAAGTCGCCGCCGGTCAGCGGCTCGTCTATGTACTGCGTGACCAGGCCGGGGCGGATCGCCCGCTTCTCCCGCAACTGCCGCCAGGAGCTGGTGTGGACGCCGTCCGCGAAGGCGTCACCACCGTTCTTCAGGTAGGTGGTGTAACCCTTGCTGAGGTCACCGGGCGGCACGGCGACGTCGGTGGAGTTCGCGGGGACGGCCTCCGCCCAGCCGTCCGCGTCGGTCTTGAACCGCGGCACCTTGTCCGGGGCGACCAGCGTCAGGTACGCCGCCTGCCAGGTCTCCTCCTGGCCGTGCCGGGTGAACACCAGCAACCAGCGTGCCTCACCGCCCTTGTTGGCCTTGGCGTCCGCGACGAACCAGCGCGGCCAGCCCGCCTTCTTCGGGATCGTGTACCTGGCGTCCGTCAGTTCCAGCGGGGCGTGCGACGGATTGCCGTCCGGGTGGTTGGTCCGGCCCGCCTTCAGCCGCGCCGAGTCGATCGCGGCGAGGGCGCCGGTGGTGTGCTCGGCGTCCAGGGAGGCGTCGTACGCCTTGTCGGCCGCGTTGTACGCGGAGGTGAACCCCTGCAGCGCCTTCGCGGCCTCGGCCCGGGTGGCCGACGGGAGCACCTCGCGCTCGCCGTGCACCACCACGCATCCGCTCGCCGTCAACGACAGGGCGGTCGCCGAGGCGGCCACGAGCGCGTGCTTGCCGAGTCTGCGGGGCCTACGAGGGCCGCGATCCCTGCTCATCAGGTTTCTTCACCTTCCCCTTCCCGGAGGCGAACCCTACCGGGGCGAGGTGGCCCCCGGACGCCGGGACCGGGTACCGCGGCCCGCCCGTGACCTCGCCTCAGGCGTCGCGGCGCGGCAGGACCAGCGGGGCGCCGGTGCGCGGGTGCGCCAGCACCTCCACCGGCTGGTCGTAGACGTCGGAGAGCAGGTCCTCGGAGAAGACCCGCGCCGGCGGCCCGTCGGCCGCGATCCGCCCGGCCCGCAGCACCGCGACCCGGTCCGCGTACGCCGCCGCCAGCGCCAGGTCGTGCAGGACGACGACCACCGCGTCCCCGGCCCGCGCCCGCTCCCGGCACAGCCGCAGCACCAGCTCCTGGTGCCGCAGGTCCAGGGCGGCCGTCGGCTCGTCCAGCAGGAGCAGCGGGGCGCGTTGGGCGAGGACGCGGGCCAGCGCCACCCGGGCGCGCTCGCCGCCGCTGAGCGCGGAGAACGGACGCCCGGCGAATCCGGTCACCTCGGTGCGGGCCATCGCCTCGGCCACGGCCGTGTCGTCCTCGTCCTCCCGCTCGCCGCCCGCCCAGGGCGCCCGCCCCATCCGGACCACCTCCTCCACCGGGAACGGGAAGGACAGCGACGCCGACTGGGGCAGCACGGCCCGGCGCAGGGCGAGTTCGGGCGCCGTCCAGTCCGCCACCGGGCGGCCGTGGACGCGCACCACCCCCTCGGCGGCCGGGACATCGGCGGCCAGGGCGCCCAACAGGGTCGACTTCCCTGCCCCGTTGGGGCCCACCAGGGCCAGCACCTCACCCGCGCGGACGGCGACGTCCACGCCGTCCAGCACCGGCCGCCCGCCGAGGTGGACGCGTACGCCCTCGGCGTCGGCGAGGACGTCGCCCGGCGAGGCCGCGGGCGGCGGCGCCGGCCGGGACGGGACCAGGCGCAGCA
>MUMD01000027.1:1405-1687 GCA_002155895.1 Streptomyces rochei | reverse complement strand
TCGCGGAGCGGTTCAGCATCGACCGGCTCGCCGCCCTCTACACCGCCATCGACCTGGTGCGGCGCGGCGGCACCATCTCGCTGTCCGGCGTGTACGGCGGCATGGCCGACCCGATGCCGATGCTCACCCTGTTCGACAAGCAGATCCAGATGCGGATGGGGCAGGCCAACGTGCGCCGCTGGAGCGACGAGATCATCCCGTACCTGACGGACGACGACCCGCTGGGCGTCGACGACTTCGCCACCCACCGGGTGCCGCTCACCGAGGCGCCGCGCGCGTACG
>MUMD01000027.1:769-1396 GCA_002155895.1 Streptomyces rochei | reverse complement strand
CGTGAACCGGCGGCCTCACGGGCCGCCGAGGATCTCCGCCAGGTCGTAGCGGACCGGTTCCTCCAACTGGGCGTAGGTGCAGCTCTCCGGCGTCCGGTCCGGGCGCCACCGGCGGAACCGGGCCGTGTGCCGGAAGCGCGCCCCGTTCTCCATGTGGTCGTACGCCACCTCGACCACCCGCTCGGGCCGCAGCGGCACCCAGGACAGGTCCTTCTTGCCCGACCAGCGGCTGGGGGCGCCGGGCAGCCGCGCCGACTCGTGCGCCGACTCCTCGGCCCACGCCGCCCACGGGTGACCCCGGACATCGTCCATCCGCAGCGGCTCCAGCTCCTCCACCAGCTCGGCGCGCCGCTTCATGGTGAACGCGGCGCTCACGCCCACGTGTTGGAGGACGCCCTTGTCGTCGTACAGCCCGAGCAGCAGCGAGCCGACCACCGGGCCGCTCTTGTGCAGGCGGTAGCCGGCCACCACCACGTCCGCCGTCCGCTCGTGCTTGATCTTGTACATCGCCCGCTCGTCCTGCCGGTAGCGCAGGTCGAGCGGCTTGGCGACGATCCCGTCCAGCCCCGCGCCCTCGTACTGCTCGAACCAGCGCCGGGCCACCTCGATGTCGTCCGTCGCCGGTGC
>MUMD01000027.1:0-748 GCA_002155895.1 Streptomyces rochei | reverse complement strand
GGCGGGCGTCCGCTCCGCCAGCGTCCGCACCCGGGAGTCGGCCGGGTGGATCCGCTCGGTGAGCGCGTCGAAGTCGAGGTGCCCCTCCCGGGCGATCACGATCTCGCCGTCCACCACGCACCGCTCGGGCAACCGCTCCCGCACCGCCGCCACCAGCTCCGGGAAGTACCTGGTCAGCGGCTTGCCCGTACGACTGCCCAGCTCGACCTCGACACCGTCGCGGAACACGATCGACCGGAACCCGTCCCACTTGGCCTCGTAGTGCATGCCCGGCGGGATCTTCGCCACGGACTTGGCGAGCATCGGCTTCACGGGCGGCATGACGGGCAGATCCATGGTCCGACTGTATGAGCGGCCCGTGCGCCTCGCCTGTTAAGCTTGCCGGGTGATCAGGTTCTACTACTTCTACATCTGATACCGCCCCGGGAGACCGGGCGCCGATGCCGCCGCGCGCAAGCGGCGTGATTCCGGCTGCCCCGTCAGGGTCCCCGGGCCGGCCGTCGTGCCGCTCTCGCACCGTTCGACCGCCCGTCGGTGACCCCTCCCTCCGTATCGGCCACCTGTTCACGTCTCCCGACAGGGCGGATCACCCATGCACCGGCGTACCTCTGACGCGCCCACCTGCCCCACCACCCCCACCACCATGTCCACGCCCGGCTCGGGCGCCTTCCAGGTCGTCCTGGACGATGTCGTGCGCGCCCCCGGCGGCCGGCTCCTCCTGGACGGCGTCCACCAGTCGGTGTCCCTC
>MUMD01000269.1:5517-6090 GCA_002155895.1 Streptomyces rochei | reverse complement strand
TGCGCGGCGACCTCGTACGCCTCCCCCAGCGAATGCCCCGCCGCCACCGACGCCGAGGCCGGCACCCCGGGCACACCGCCCGTCACCCCCGGCGCGTACGCCGCGTTCATCACCGTGCCCAGCAGCGCGATCCCGATCCCGGCGCCCAGCTGGTACGACGTCTCGCCGATCGCCGCCGCCCCGCCGGCCTGCTCCTGCGGCGCCTCGCTCAGCATCGACTCGTACGCCCCGAAGAGCGTGGTCTCCAGACCGAAGCCCAGCAGCACGAACCCCGAGACCAGCAGCGCGCAGTTGTCGGCCCGGCCCATCGCGGTCAGCAGCAGCACCGCGAAGGCCGTCAGGCAGAACCCGGCACACACCATCCGGCGCGGCCCGAACCGCCGCAGCAGCCGCGCGCCCGCCAGCCCCGCCGCCATCGCCGCGAAGGTCAGCGGCAGCAGCCGCAGCCCGGTCTCCAGCGGGGACAGCCCCAGCACCAGCTGCAGGTACTGCGCCGCGATCAGTTCCAGACCCACCAGCGCCAGCATCGCCAGCACGATGCACCCCACCGACGTGCTGAACGCCGGCCGCCGG
>MUMD01000269.1:0-5483 GCA_002155895.1 Streptomyces rochei | reverse complement strand
CCAGAAGTGCTCCAGCAGGAACCCGCCGAGCAGCGGCCCGACCGCCGCGCCGACCGCGGCCACGGCGCTCCAGACGCCGATGGCCAGCGCCCGCTCCCGCCGGTCGGGGAAGACCTGCCGCAGGATCGACAGCGTGGCCGGCATGATCATCGCGCCGCCGACGCCGAGCAGCGCACGGGCCAGGATCAGCACGTGAGCGTTGTCGGCGAGGGCCGCGAGCGCGGAGGCGACCCCGAAGAGGGCGTAGCCGAGGAGCAGGATCCGTCTGCGGCCCACCCGGTCGCCCAGCGTGCCGAAGAGGATCAGCAGCGAGGCGCAGACGAGCGGGTAGACATCGACGATCCAGAGCAGTTCGATCGCGCCGGGCCTGAGGTCCTCGGTGACGGCGGGGACCGCCACGTGCAGCACGGTGGCGTCGACGGCGACGAGCAGCAGGCTGACGCAGAGGACGACCAGGACCACCCAGCGGTTGGCACCGGCCCCGGCCGTCCGACGGCGCAGCGCGGCGGCAGCCGTGGTCGTCCCGGACATGTACGTACCTCCAAGATGTTCCCTCGCGTCCGGCGGGCCGCGGGGTGGGGACTCCCCGGCGGCTCGGCCGGAGAGGAGCGGGGTCTCCGGGCCGCGCGACGGAACGCGAGTGACTCGTCAGGGTACGCGAGAGCGAGCCCCGCACACGTGGTGGGCCTCACACATCCCGCATGACCCGTGTGGCGTGCGCCACCGCGTCCGCGG
This sequence comes from Streptomyces rochei, assembly GCA_002155895.1. Lineage (GTDB taxonomy): Bacteria > Actinomycetota > Actinomycetes > Streptomycetales > Streptomycetaceae > Streptomyces > Streptomyces rochei. Next base: position 4,748 of record MUMD01000269.1, on the reverse strand, counting down.
CCCCGGCCGTCCGGCCGCGACCTCGCCCGGCGGATAATCGAGCCCGTGATCGATCTTGAAACGCGCACGGCGGGCCGTCCGGGTGCCCTGCGCCGGGCCGCCCCGGCGCTCCTCGGTTACGCGGCCGTACGCGCCCTGGGCCTGCTCGCCCTGGCCCTGTGGAGCGCCGCGCGCGACAAGAACGCGTACACGCTGCTGACCGCCCGCTGGGACTCGCTCTGGTACACGAGGGTCGCCGAGCTGGGTTACGGCTACGAGGTGCGGCTGCCCAACGGCGACGTCCACTCCAACCTGGCGTTCTTCCCGCTGCTGCCCTGGCTGGAGCGGCTGGGCGCCGCACTCTCGCCGCTGTCGTACGCGGACGCGGGCTTCGTGGTGAGCCTGCTCGCCTCCTTGGCCGCGGCGTGGGGGATCTTCGCGGTCGCGGAGCACCTCCACGGCCGCCGGGCCGGCGTGTGCGCGGTGCTCCTGTGGGCCGTGCTGCCCGTCGGGATCGTGCAGTCGATGGCGTACAGCGAGTCCCTGTTCACGGCACTGGCCGCCTGGTCGCTGTACGCGGTGCTGACCGGGCGCTGGGTGACGGCGGGGCTGCTGGCCTCGCTGGCCGGGCTGACCCGGCCGGTGGGGCTCGCGGTGGCGGCGGCGGTGTGGGCGGCCGCGATCGCGGCGTTCGTGCGAAACCGGGGCGACGGCGTCCCGGACGGCGCCCGCGGCCCGCGCCACGCCCCCGGCGAGGGCGCGCGGCGCGTACTCGGCATGGTCCTCGCGCCCCTGGGCGCCGCCGGTTACGTGCTGTGGGTCGGCCACCGCACCGGCGAGGGCCCCCTCGGCTATCTCGACGTCCAGGCCGGCTGGCGCAACGGCTTCGACGGCGGGGTGGCCTTCGCCCGTTTCGTCGCCGGGCGGTTCACCTCCTTCCCGTCGGCCCTGGCGGGCGTCGCACTGGTGGTCGGGGTCGTTCTGCTGCTCTGGCTGTACGTCGTGTGCGTACGGCGGCGCCAGCCGCTGCCGCTGCTGGTGTACACGGGTGTCGTGGTCGCCCTCGCCCTGTGCGCGTCGAGCTACTTCGGTTCGAAGCCGCGGCTGCTGATGCCCGCCTTCCCGCTGCTGCTGCCGCTCGCCCTGTCCCTGGCCCGGCTGCGAACCAGCAGGTCGACGCTGGTGCTGGGCGTCCTGGCGATGGCCTCGGCGGTGTACGGGGCGTTCTGGTTGAACGGCTCGGGGCCGCCCTGACCGTCCGGAGGCGCCCGATGACCGCCGGGACAATTCCGCACCAGCATTCGGTGAACGAATTCATAAGCACGATAAAACCGTCGACCGGACCGATCAAAGGAATTGAAGTCCGCAGTCGGCCCGGATTGCGGATTCCTCGGAAATAAACCTCCGCCTGAGAGGAATCCCACATCACATCGTCATCACAAAGCCGTTGATTCGGCGGGGATCACTCCTCACTCGCTGTAACGTCGATTGGGTGCGTACCGAACGGAGCCTCACCCGTCTGGACCGGGTGTTCGCGAGACTCGACCGGGAGCCGGAACGGCCGGTCCACCTTGATGTGCCGGAGATGAGCCGGCACCGGATCGCGCTGTTCGCCGGAACCCTCGCGTTCTACCTCGCCATCGTGTGGGCGGTGCTCATCACCTCATGGCTGGTCCGGCTCGACTGGCAGGTCATGTTCTTCCGGCCGTACCAGCAGTGGCCGGAGATCCACGCGTTCGTCGACTACTACGTCGTCCTCGGCCAGCGCGGCCCCACCGCGGTGATGGTGGCGGCCTGGCTCGGCTGGCGCTCCTGGCGGCAGCACACCCTGCGCCCGCTGCTCGCGCTCGGCGTCTCGCTGCTCCTGCTGAACGTCACGGTGGGTGCGGCCAAGTACGGCATGGGCCGGCTCGGACCGCACTACGCGACCACGATCGGCTCGAACGAGATGTGGGCCGGCGGCGATATATTTCCGAGCGGTCACACCGCGAACGCCGTCGTGACCTGGGGCATCCTGGCCTATCTGGCCTCGACGCCGAGGGCGCGGCGCTGGCTGTCGGCGCTGTCCGCGGTCGTCTCGCTCGGGGTGGGCATGTCCACCGTCTACCTCGGGACGCACTGGCTCAGCGACGTGCTGCTCGGCTGGGCCGCGGGCCTGCTGATCCTGCTGGCGCTGCCGTGGTTCGAGCCGCTGATCACCCGCGCCGAGGTGCGCATCCTCGACCTGCGGGACCGCTGGTTCGCCCGTCGCGGCCGTCCGGAACCGGCGAAGGAGCCGGTCAGTGTGCCCGTGGCGCCCGCGCCGCTCGGCTCCGGACGGGAGGACGCCCCGGTGCGCGAGCCGGTCGCCGCGCCCCGGACCCGGGCGCCCGTGCACCTGGCCCCGGGGCCGCACACGACCCGCTCGGACCGTACGCCGGTGACGCCGGCCGGCAGCCGACGGCCGCCGCACGCCGACCGTCACCCCCGCAACACGGCCCCGGCCGCCCGCCCCCTGTCGGGCGGCTGACCGGCGCGCACGACGTCCCGGGAGTCGGTACGCACCACCCGCTCCCCCGCCCCGTCAGCCCTTCCAGGCGCGGGCCACGCGGCCGTCCTTCACCTCGAAGTTGAGGCGCCCCACGCGGTACTCCATGGTGATGACCGTCCCCGGCGCCAGTGACCGCACCGTCGACCAGCCGCGCTCCCGGGCGAGCCGTTCGGCCGCTTCGGAGGCGAGGCCCACGTAGGTGTCCGGGCTGTCCTGGGGTTCGGCCGGGGGTGTCGGAATCGGTGCCATGGCGTCACGCTAAGCCCTGCTCATCGAGCGGGGAAGCCCGAGCCGGTAACCGGGGCCACAGATGCCCGTACCGTCACACTTCTGTCACAGCATCACGGGCCTCGTTTTGATCGGGCCCGGTCACACGGACGGACGGATTCCTACGCCTTTCGTGGGCATGCCAGGTGAATTGCCGCGTGTCGCACCGACCCTTCGAATAAAGGAACGGAATGGCCGCGCAAAGGGCTCTGCGGACTCCCTGAATTCCGTACCCGACCACCGCCGAACGCGCTTGCGGATACCGGGCACCCCTACAGAAAACGCATGGCGCGCGCACAGGTTCACCACGTCCGCCACCCCCCTGCGGACCCCTCAGCGCCTCAGCGCCGTGACGGACACCGACAGGTCGTTGTCCCGGGTGTAGTACGGCCCGGCCTCCACCGGGCCGTGCCGCGTCTCCACGCGCGCGCGTGGATAGGTGAGGACGGGGTGCTTGTCGGCGACGTCGTCCAGCAGTCGCGCGACGCGCACGGCCGGACCCGGGTCGCCCGCGGGCCGCAGCCACAGGTCCCACTCACCCGGCTCCAGAGCGGCGTACGGCACGGAGAACCCGAACTCCGTCCGGTCGCCCGCGACCTCCAGCCGCCGCACGCCGCCCTCCCCGGTGCCGGGCCGGGTCCGCAGCTCGGCGTGGGCCCCGGGGGCGAGCTGGGTGCCGTACACCCGCCCGCGCACGCTCGTCCCGTCGTCGGTGAGGCGCAACTCCCCCGCCTCGGCGTGCGGGGCGCGCAGCCAGCTGCGGACCGTGAGATTGCCCTGGCGGGTGGCGTACGGGATACGGACGGCCACGTGGCCGAGCAGCCCGCTGGGGGTGCGGTCGGCGAGCGAGCGCAGGTCGGTGACGCCGGGCACCAGGCGCCGCGGCTGGTCGCCGTCGCTGACGCGCGCGTAGGCGTCCCAGCGCCCCTCGGGCAGGGCGACGCTGCTGGGCAGCGCGGCGCGCAGCCGGCCCTCGGCGGCCGGGGCGAGCGGCAGGCTCACCGTGTCACCGACGCTCTCGCCCTCGCGGCGGCGCAGGATCAGCAAGGGCGTCCCGAAGTCCCCGTGCGCGGCGACGTCGAAGGTCAGACCGCCCGCGGAGTCGCCGATGCAGTCGGCGCGCAGCGGGGCGGCCGGTTGGAGCGGCGGCGTCATGCGGTGCGGTTCCTCCCTGATCTCCCGTCGCCCGGTTAGACCCGGAACCCCGCCTTCTGGTTGTCCGTGTCCGATTGCGATGTGGTCACGACCGGGGAATTTCAGTCACCCAGTTCCTTCACTGATTTCCCGATTTGTCGACTGAGGGGCACGGCGCCGGTCACCCGCTCGGCGTTCCAACCTCGTTACGGGAAAGGCCACTTGGCGGTCGGCCGGCGTGCCGGGGTGCAGCCACCCCCGTGCCGCACACGGTTCGATTCCGTCGGCCGTGGGGCGTGACTCCCTCCACAGATCGCCCGTTGTCTTCTGCATGAGCCGGGGACCGCCCGGACCACGGCCCGGGAGCCACCCGGTCCGGCCACGCACCGCATCCCGAGGGAGCCACCCGTGCCGCGCATGCTCGACGTCAGCGACGACGTACGCGCCGAGATCGGCGACGAAGAAGCCGACCGCCTGCTCGCCGGGGAGTCGGCCCCGGGCAGCTACGACTGCACATCCTGCCGCACACCGGGCGACTGCGAACAGGAGCGCACCAGCACCGTCCTCTTCATCGGCGAGGAGACCGCCGTCCTCGCCTTCGCCCACGCCGGCTGCCTGCCCTCGCAGGTCGTCAAGGTCACCGAGGAGCAGCTCCAGGGGGCCGTGCGGTCCATCAACGCCGACCAGGCCCGCCCCCAGCCGGACCAGGCCCCCCACCGGCCCGAGCAGGCCGCTCCCGACAAGGTGGCCCCCGAGCAGGCGGTGCTCGGCGTCACCAGCGGACTGATCCTGATCGCCGGGGAGCTGCACCCGGCCCTCGTGGTGGAGCCCACCGCCC
>MUMD01000268.1 GCA_002155895.1 Streptomyces rochei | reverse complement strand
GGATGGGCCGGCCGGGTGGCGGTGCTGTGGGTGGCGGGCGGGGTCGTCGTCGCGGTGGCGGCGCTGTCGCGGGTGCGGGTGTACGGGCCGGCGGGCCGGGCGCGGTCCGTCGACCGGGAGCCGTCGAGGGCAACCGGAGTGGGGTCCGCGGCGTCCTCCCGAGGAGCGATTTTTCCGGTTCGCCAGACTCGGAGCAGTGAGAAAGTGCAGGTCAGCGCGCCATTGCGTGTAAGGAACGGATAAGAGTTGAGTCCACTCGACTCACCTCTGTTGACCCAGCCGATGGCGTCGTGCACACTTGAGCCTGTTCCACTCAAGTCGCTGGAGGTTATTCACCATGGCACGTGCGGTCGGCATCGACCTGGGCACGACTAACTCCGTCGTCAGCGTTCTGGAGGGCGGCGAGCCCACCGTCATCACCAACGCCGAGGGCGCCAGGACCACGCCGTCCGTCGTCGCCTTCGCCAAGAACGGTGAGGTGCTGGTCGGCGAGGTGGCCAAGCGCCAGGCGGTCACCAACGTCGACAGGACCATCCGGTCGGTCAAGCGCCACATGGGCACCGACTGGAAGATCAACCTGGACGGCAAGGACTTCAACCCGCAGCAGATCAGCGCCTTCGTGCTGCAGAAGCTGAAGCGGGACGCCGAGTCCTACCTGGGCGAGAAGGTGACCGACGCGGTCATCACCGTCCCCGCGTACTTCAACGACGCCGAGCGCCAGGCCACCAAGGAGGCCGGCGAGATCGCGGGCCTGAACGTCCTGCGCATCGTCAACGAGCCGACGGCCGCCGCCCTGGCGTACGGCCTCGACAAGGACGAGCAGATCATCCTCGTCTTCGACCTCGGTGGCGGTACCTTCGACGTCTCGCTGCTGGAGATCGGCGACGGCGTCGTCGAGGTGAAGGCCACCAACGGTGACAACCACCTCGGTGGTGACGACTGGGACCAGCGCGTCGTCGACTACCTGGTCAAGCAGTTCCAGTCCGGCCACGGTGTGGACCTCTCCAAGGACAAGATGGCGCTCCAGCGCCTGCGCGAGGCCGCCGAGAAGGCGAAGATCGAGCTGTCCTCGTCCACCGAGACCTCGATCAACCTCCCCTACATCACGGCCTCCGCCGAGGGCCCGCTGCACCTGGACGAGAAGCTCACCCGCGCCCAGTTCCAGCAGCTGACCGCCGACCTGCTGGAGCGCTGCAAGACGCCGTTCCACAACGTCATCAAGGACGCCGGCATCCAGCTGTCCGAGATCGACCACGTCGTCCTCGTCGGTGGCTCCACCCGCATGCCCGCCGTCGCCGAGCTGGTCAAGGAGCTGACCGGCGGCAAGGAGGCCAACAAGGGCGTCAACCCGGACGAGGTCGTCGCCATCGGCGCCTCGCTCCAGGCCGGTGTCCTCAAGGGTGAGGTCAAGGACGTCCTGCTGCTCGACGTCACCCCGCTGTCCCTCGGTATCGAGACCAAGGGCGGCATCATGACCAAGCTGATCGAGCGGAACACGACGATCCCGACCAAGCGCTCGGAGATCTTCACCACCGCCGAGGACAACCAGCCCTCCGTGCAGATCCAGGTCTACCAGGGCGAGCGCGAGATCGCGGCGTACAACAAGAAGCTCGGTATGTTCGAGCTGACCGGTCTGCCCCCGGCGCCCCGCGGCGTCCCGCAGATCGAGGTCTCCTTCGACATCGACGCCAACGGCATCATGCACGTCACGGCGAAGGACCTCGGCACCGGCAAGGAGCAGAAGATGACCGTCACCGGCGGCTCCTCGCTGCCGAAGGACGAGGTCGACCGGATGCGCCAGGAGGCCGAGAAGTACGCGGAGGAGGACCACGCCCGCCGCGAGGCCGCCGAGACCCGCAACCAGGGCGAGCAGCTCGTCTACCAGACGGAGAAGTTCCTCAAGGACAACGAGGACAAGGTCCCGGGCGAGGTGAAGACCGAGGTCGAGTCCGCCGTCGCCGAGCTGAAGGAGAAGCTCAAGGGCGAGGACACCGCCGAGATCCGCACCGCCACCGAGAAGGTCGCCGCCGTCTCGCAGAAGCTGGGCCAGGCGATGTACGCCGACGCCCAGGGCGCGCAGGCCGCCGGCGGCGAGGCCCCCGGCGCGGGCGCCCAGGCCGGTGACAAGGGTGCCGACGACGACGTCGTCGACGCCGAGATCGTGGACGACGAGCGCAAGGACGGTGCCGCGTGACGGAGGAGACCCCGGGTTTCGACGAGAAGCCCGACGTCCCCTCCGGCGCCACCCCCGAAGACGCCGAGCCGCAGGCCGCCTCCGAGGAGGGGGCGGCCCCGGCCGGGGACGCGAGCGAGAACGCGGGCCTGGTGGCCCAGCTGGACCAGGCGCGCTCGGCGCTCAACGAGCGCACGGCCGACCTCCAGCGCCTCCAGGCCGAGTACCAGAACTACCGCCGCCGGGTGGAGCGGGACCGCGTCGCGGTCAAGGAGATCGCCGTGGCGAACCTCCTGTCCGAGCTGCTTCCCGTGCTCGACGACATCGGCCGCGCCCGTGAGCACGGCGAGGTCGTGGGCGGCTTCAAGTCCGTCGCGGAGTCGCTGGAGTCGATCATCGCCAAGATGGGCCTCCAGCAGTTCGGCAAGGAGGGCGAGCCCTTCGACCCGACGATCCACGAGGCCCTGATGCACTCCTACGCCCCGGACGTCACGGAGACGACGTGCGTGGCGATCCTGCAGCCCGGGTACCGGATCGGCGAGCGCACCATCCGCCCCGCGCGGGTGGCGGTGGCCGAGCCGCAGCCCGGCGCCCAGCCGGCCAAGCAGGCCGAGGAGGGCACCGAGGCCAAGGACGGTTCCGACCCCGCGGACACCGGCGGGGACGGCGGCACCAAGGAGAGCGGTGGCCCGGACGAGGGCTGAGCTCGAAGTGACGGACAAGGCGCGAGAGGAGGGACGTCGGGGATGAGTACCAAGGACTTCATCGAGAAGGACTACTACAAGGTTCTCGGCGTCCCCAAGGACGCCACCGAGGCCGAGATCAAGAAGGCGTACCGGAAGCTCGCCCGCGAGAACCACCCGGACGCCAACAAGGGAAACGTCAAGGCGGAGGAGCGCTTCAAGGAGATCTCCGAGGCCAACGACATCCTCGGTGACCCCAAGAAGCGCAAGGAGTACGACGAGGCCCGCGCGCTGTTCGGCAACGGCGGCTTCCGCCCGGGGCCGGGCGCGGGCGGCGGCGGCACCTTCAACTTCGACCTGGGCGACCTCTTCGGAGGCGGCGCCCAGGGCGGAGGACAGGGTGGCTTCGGCGGCGGCCTCGGCGACGTCTTCGGCGGCCTGTTCAACCGCACCGGCGGCGGGCCGGGTGCCGGCACGCGCACCCAGCCGCGCCGGGGCCAGGACATCGAGTCCGAGGTCACCCTCAGCTTCACCGAGGCCATCGAGGGCGCCACGGTCCCGCTCAGGATGTCCTCGCAGGCGCCCTGCAAGGCCTGTTCGGGCACCGGCGACAAGAACGGCACGCCGCGCGTGTGCCCGACCTGCGTCGGCACCGGGCAGGTCGCCCGGGGCTCGGGCGGCGGCTTCTCGCTCACCGACCCGTGCCCGGACTGCAAGGGCCGCGGCCTGATCGCCGAGGACCCCTGCGACGTCTGCAAGGGCTCCGGGCGCGCCAAGTCGTCCCGCACCATGCAGGTCCGCATCCCGGCCGGGGTCTCCGACGGGCAGCGCATCCGGCTGCGCGGGAAGGGCACCCCGGGCGAGCGGGGCGGACCGGCGGGTGACCTGTACGTGGTCGTGCACGTCAAGGAGCACCCGGTCTTCGGACGCCGGGGCGACAACCTCACCGTCACCGTCCCGGTGACGTACGCCGAGGCGGCCCTCGGCGGCGAGGTGCGGGTCCCGACCCTGGGTGGCCCGCCCGTGACGCTGAAGCTGCCGGCGGGCACGCCCAACGGGCGCACCATGCGCGCCCGGGGCAAGGGCGCGGTCCGCAAGGACGGCACCCGCGGCGACCTCCTGGTCACCGTCGAGGTGAGTGTTCCGAAGGACCTGACGGGGAAGGCTCGTGACGCGCTCGAGGCGTATCGCGAGGCGACTGCGGACGAGGATCCGCGGGCGGAGCTGTTCAAGGCCGCGAAGGGAGCTTGACGGGAATGGACGGTCGTCGACGCAACCCGTACGAACTGACCGAGGACACCCCGGTCTACGTCATCTCGGTGGCGGCCCAGCTCTCCGGTCTGCACCCGCAGACGCTGCGCCAGTACGACCGCCTCGGCCTGGTCTCCCCGGACCGCACGGCCGGGCGCGGCCGGCGCTACTCGGCCCGCGACATCGAACTGCTCCGCCAGGTGCAGCAGTTGTCGCAGGACGAGGGCATCAACCTGGCCGGCATCAAGCGCATCATCGAACTGGAGAACCAGGTCGCCGCGCTCCAGGCGCGCCTGGCCGAGATGCAGGACGCCCTCGACGGCGCCGCCACGGCGATGCGCCAGCGCGAGGCGGCGGTGCACGCCTCGTACCGCCGGGACCTGGTGCCGTACCAGGAGGTCCAGCAGACCAGCGCGCTGGTGGTGTGGCGTCCCAAGCGGCAGCAGGCCGACTGACGGCGACGTGTCGCCGGGGGCCCGGGAGTTCTCAGGAACTCCCGGGCCCTCGTGCGTGTGCGCGGCGCCCGGGCTGACAGCAAGTGCCTGGTGGCGTGCAGCATCCTGACAGCGAGCCGTCTGGAGGGGGCGCCCGTCCGCTGGCAGAGTCGGGGGCATGAACGACAGGGGGACAACGCGCATGGGCAAGATCTTCGGAACCGGACTGACGACCTTCGTGCTGGCTCTGCTCGTGGCGCTGCCGCTGGGCACGTCGCTGACCGCGGGCGGCGGGCCCTCGGTCAGAGCGTCGGTCAACGGCTGGCAGTGAGACGGAAGAGATGACGCAGACGGAGTTCCAGGACCTGGTGCTGGTGTGCAGGCGACCGGGCACCGCGCCCGCCGCGACCGCCGTGGTCAGACTCCTGGGCAAGTTGCCCGGGGAGTGGGAGCGTTCCTGGCGACTCGACGAGACGGGGGGCCGGATCCGGCTGCGGATCCGGCCCCCCGCCGGTTCGCCCCCCGCCGCGGTGCGGGCGTGGGCGGACGGTGCCCTTCAGGACCCCGCCCTGCGCGCCTGGTGCGCCGAGGAGAGCGGGGCGACCTGACGGACCCGGTGGTCAGACCCAGCCGCGCTCCCGGGCCAGCAGGGCCGCGTGCGGGCGGTTGCTGGCGTCCAGGACGCGCAGCACGTCGGCCACGTGCCGGCGGTAGGTGCGCAGGGAGACGCCCAGTTCGCGCGCGCCGATCTCGTCCTTGGTGACCCGGCACATGGACCGCAGGACGTCCAGTTCGACCGGGGAGAGGGTCACCTCGTCCTCGGGCGGGGCGCCGAGCACCCGGTCCAGGTCCGTGGCCTGCTCCCAGATCTTCTCGAAGAGGGACAACAGCCCGGCGACCAGCCCCGGTTCCCGGGCGATGAGGGCGCCGCGCGAGGTGTCCCCGGGATCGGTCGGCACCAGGGCGGTGTGCCGGTCGTAGACGAGGACGCGTTCGGCTATGTCCGGGGCGACCCGTATCTCGGCGCCGAGCGAGCCGAGTTCGCGCAGGTAGGCCGCCGTGCCGGGGTCGTCGAGCGCCTCCCGCAGGACGACGTTGCGGATGCGTACGCCCCGGCGCAGACACCGGGCGTCCAGGGGACGCGCGTGCTCGATGTTCTCGGGGGTGAGCGCCTGGTAGGGCTCGACCGAGAGGATCTCCCGGCGGGCGAAGAAGGCGAGGTCGTCGATCCGGTGCCGGATCTGCGCGAGGTCCGTCATCCGTTCCACGCCGCCGCCCGCCGGCGGGCGCGCGCCCTGTTCCGCCCGTAGTTCGTCGACCAGGTGGCGTGGTCTGGTCACCTGCTGCAACTCGTGGTGCAGCTCGCTCAGCCGGCGGTCGGTGAGCAGACCGACCGCGATCTCCGGGTCCGCCGCCGTCAGGGTGTCGTCCCCGGCGCTCGGTCTGAGCAGGCTCAGCTCGATCAGGTGGTCCAGCACCGCGCGCACGTCCTGCTGCGGTGCGTCGAAGAGCAGGTGGATGTCCTCGGCCGTGGTCCCCGGGTACCTCAGGAAGTGGCGGTAGACCCGCTCCTCCATGGCGTTGAGCCCCAACAGGCCCATGCTGCCCTCATTCTTCATCCTTCCCCCGTGATCGTCGCGTACTGGCCGGGCCGGTGGACTCGTCGCCGGGTGCGGTTGGTCAGGCCCGCGGCGAAGCGGAATCCACCGAAATGATCGCCACCCAGAGTAATGCGTTGGTCAAGACCCGGCGCGTGGGTCGGCAGGATGGTGCCGTGCCGGTGCAGCAAGCTGCTGTGTCCGGGGCGTGTCCCGGGCCTCGGCACTTGGCAGGCTGAGAGCCGTCGGACATCAACCGACGTCCTACGCCGGTCAAGAGCCGACGGTATGCGACACGTCCGAACACAATCAGGGGGAACGACATGGCTGTTGCCGTACAGGACAAGGCGCACGACATCTCCACGAGTGGAGCCTCCGCGGGCGTCTCCGCGCTCGACGTCTCCGCACCCCGCCTCTCCGGGCTCGACTTCTCCGCGCTCACCGGGCGGGAGCTGGAGGTCCTGCTGCTGCTCGCCACGGGGGAGCAGAACCGCCGGCTCGCCCGGCGGCTGGGGATCGCGGAGCGCACGGTGCGGGCCCACACCGCGAGCATCGTGCGCAAGCTGGGCCTCACCACGCGGTTCGAGGCGGCGATCGTCGCGCACCTGTACGCGGACGACATCCGCGGGGCCCGCGGCTGACCTCCGGGGCCACGACGCGGCGCAGCCCCTCCGGTGCGGGACCGGAGGGGCTGCGCGCGGTGCGGCGGGGCGGGCGTCAGCCCGGGAGCATGTCGCCGACCGCCTCCATGGCCAGCATCCACATGGGCTGGGCGCCGGTGCCGAACGCGGCGGCCAGCGCGTAGCCGAGGGCCGCGTCCAGCGCCTCGGGTTCCACGCCCTCGCGCCACTCGGCCAGCACCTGGCCGTCGCCGTCGGAGGAGAAGTCCCCGACGTGCTCCTCGCCGCGCAGCAGGCGGCTGCCCGGGATCGAGTCGGGCACCAGACGCCAGCTGCGGTCCGCGTACCGGACGTCCACGGCGAACGAACGCCGGGTCAGCCGCCCCTTCGACGGACTGATCACCGCCTCCTCGCCGTCGACGGTCAGCGTGAGCCGGTCCCCGTCGCGGGTGCCGACGGGGGTGTGGTCGTCGGTCTCCGTGCCCTCCTCGCGGTACAGCTCGACGCGGGGCACCGCGTCGCCCTCCACGGTGACCTCGCCCAGCCCGGTGTCCAGGCGGACGGTTATGGTCCCGAAGCGGTCGTCCTCGGCGACGGACTCCAGGACGGGCTTGCCCTCCGTCTCCTCGTCGTCGTCACCGTCGTAGGTGTCGTGGTCGTCGTACGCGGATGCCGGGTCCTGCCCCATGCGGTCTTCCTTTGCTGTGCGGTTCTGACGGTTGGTCAGTACGTCAGTACGGGGTCCTCTCAGGCTCCCGCGGCCGTCAGTTGGGTGGCCGCGAGGTCCCGGTACAGCTCGTCCCTGCCCAGGAGTTCCCCGTGGCGTCCATGGTCGCGCACCCGCCCGCCGGCGAGCAGCACCATGTGGTCGGCGGAGGTCACCGTCGACAGGCGGTGGGCGATGAGGATCACCGTGCAGTGCTCGGCGGCCCGTTCGACGGTGTGGCGCAGCGCGGTCTCGCTCAGGCCGTCCAGGTGCGCGGTCGCCTCGTCGAGCAGCAGCACCTGCGGGCGGCGCAGCAGTGCGCGGGCGATGGCCAGGCGCTGGCGCTCACCGCCGGACAGCGCGAGGCCGCGGGCGCCGACCTGGGTGTCCAGGCCCTGCGGGAGCCGGGCGGCCAGCGCGTCCAGCAGGGTGTCCCGCAGCACCCGCTCGACCTCCTCTTCGGTCGCGTCGGGCGCGGCGTACAGCAGGTTCTCCCGCAGGGTGCCGGCCAGCATCGGGGTGTCCTGCTCCACGTACGCGATCCTGCGGCGGACCTCGGCGCGGCTGAGGGTGGAGACGTCGGTGTCGTCCAGCAGCACGCGGCCGGAGTCGACGTCGTAGAACCGCTGGAGGAGGGAGAAGACGGTGGTCTTGCCGCTGCCGGACGGGCCGACCAGCGCGGTGACGCCGCCGGCCGGGGCGGTGAGGCTGACGTCGTCGAGGGTGGTGGCGCGGTCCGGGTAGGCGAAGGTGACGTGCTCCAGGGTGACCCGGGGCGGCGGGCCGACGGGGCGGGCGGGGGTCTCGTCGACGTCCGTCTCGATCTCCATCCGCTCGACCTCCTCGATCCGGGTGAGCGCGCCCAGACCCTGCTGGAGGGAGGTGGTGCCGCCGACCAGGGAGAGCACCGGGCCGCCGAGGTTGAACAGGTAGAGCAGGAAGGCGATCAGCGCCGCCAGGTCCAGGGTGCCGGTGGCGACCAGGGCGCCGCCGAAGCCGATGACGGCCAGGAAGGACGCCTGCACCACCAGCGCGGAGAGCACCGCGATGGTGGCGTGGTAGCGGGCGCCGGCCAGGCCGGCCTGGTAGGCGTCCTCGGCGGCGGCCACCGCCCGCGCGGTCTCCGTCGCCTCGCCGCCGTTCGCCTTCACGGTGCGGGCGGCGCCGAGCGAGCGGTCCAGGGCGGCGCCGATCTCGCCGACCGAGGTCTGCGCGCGCGTGGTGACCTTGCGGATGCGCGGCATCACCACGCCCATGGCGACACCGACCGTCACCAGGACGCCCGAGGTGATGCCGAGCAGCGGCAGGCTGGTGATGCCCATCATCACGATGGTGGCCAGCAGGTGGAGCGCGCCGTCGACGAGCTGGATGACACCGCTGGTGGCCGCGTGCTGCACCAGGGTGCTGTCCGAGGTCACCCGGGTGGTCAGCCCGCCGGGCTCGGTCTTGTCCAGCTCGCCGGTGCGCAGCCGGATCAGACGGTGGATCAGGCCCCGGCGCACGTCCAGCACGACCTTCTCGGCGGTGCGCTCGCTGACCAGGGCCTGGGACCAGGTGAGCAGGATCGAGCCGGCCAGCAGGGCCAGCATCAGCAGCATCTCGTCGCGCAGACCGGTGCCGGTCATCAGCGCGGTGAGCGCAGACTCGACGACCATCGGCTGGGCCAGCCCCGCCGCGCTGCCCGCGAGGGTCAGCACCAGGACCAGCAGGAGAACGCGCCGGTGCGGGCGCGCGTGGGCGAGCAGGGCCCGCAGCGGCGGCCGGGGCGCGGGCCGCGGGGCCTGGGTGGTTGATGAGTCAGGTGTCTTCACCCTGTTCTTTCTACGTGGGCGGGCGCGCCCGCGGTATTGACGCTTGCGGCAATGCCGATGCGGTAATGCCGGTTCGGTGATGCCGATGTGGCGATGCCGATGTGGCGATGCCGAATCGGCAATGCCGGGAGCGGGTATGCCGGTTGCGGTCATGCCGCAATTGCCAATGGCGGACGCCTTTTCCGGTGCGCCATATTTCTCTCGTCCGCAGCGAACGGCGGCGGACACCTTTCACAAGGGAGAGAAAAAATGCAGACCACGCAGAACGAGAAGGACCTGTTCGAGGGTTACACCGCCTACACCTCCGCCGAGGAGCTGGGCCTGTACGACGGCAAGGACGCCGCGCCGGCGTTCAGCCCGACCATCCCGTGGGCGATCCGCGCGACCATCATCACGGCCCGCTCCTCGCAGCAGTGCGCCGCGGCCCTGGGCTCGCTGACCGCCAAGACCATCGAGAAGAAGTGCTGACCGGGCTCCCCGTTCAGTGACCCGCGGGGAGGGGCCGGTGCCGGCCACCGGTCCCTCCCCGGGCAACACACCACCTGATTCCCGTCACTTCCAGGAGGACAGTGTCATGGAGGCCCCGGACCCCACGGGCGTCGCGGACCCCGGATTCCGGCGGGTTCTCCTCGTCGGTACCGGAGCGCTCGGCGTGGCATTCCTGCCCTTCTGGACCAACTGGCTGGGCAACACCTTTCCGGAAATGGAGAAACGGGTCGTGCTGACCCGTTCCGCCCGTCGCTTCGTCTCGGCGGACGCGATATCCGCGCTGTGCGGAAAGGACGTCGTCACGGACGACTGGAACGAGGCCGGCCCCGGTGCCGCCCCGCACGTGGAACTGGCCCGCTGGCCCGACCTCGTCCTCGTCCACCCGGCCACGATGCACTTCGTCGCGCGTTACGCGCTGGGCCTGACCGACACCCCGCTGCTGTGCGCCCTGCAGTCCACCTCCGCGCTGGTCGGCGTGGCGCCCTCGCTGCCGCCCGGCGCCCAGCTCAGCCCGGTGGTCCAGGGGCACCTGGAGACCCTGCGGGCCCGCCCCGGCGTCGTCGTCGCGCCGACCGTGCCCGCGGTCAGCGCGAGCACCGGCGAGACCGAGGACGGGGGCGCGGCCCCGCTGTCCGAACTGATGGGCCTGTGCGTCGGGGCGTACGCGAGGGCGCGGCGGGACGAGGAGGAGGCGTGACGCCGGCCACCGCGGGCCCGGTCGAGGAGTTCGCGACCGGGCTGCGCACCACCCGCGTACGGCGGACCCCCGACGGGCGTCACGAGTGGTGGCACGGGCCCGGCACGGGCCGCCACGACCCGCCGGCCGCACCGCTCGCGCCGGCCGTTCCCGCGCACACCGCGGGCGCCCGCCTGGTCGTGCCGCGCCCCGTCGAGGGCGGCCTCGCCTACCTCGCCGACGGCCCGTACTCCGCCGCCGCCTGGCTGCGCGACCCCCGCCCCGCCGTCCGGCTGCTGCTGGCGCACGCGCTGGCCGGTGCGGGAGAGGCGCTGCGCGACCTGCACGCGAGCGCCGTGCCGGACGGGGCGGGCGTGCCGCCGGCCCTCGCCCGGCTGCGGTCGTTCCTCGACCGGGGCGCCGAGGGCGGCGTGGCCGGCCCGCACACCCCCCGCACGGCGTCGTCCGCGCCCGCCACGGCACCGCACGCCCCCGCCTCAGCCCCGCACGCCCCCGCCGTCGTGCGGCTGCGCGAGCACGCCGCGCGCGTCTGGGGCCCGGCCCGCCTGGAGCGGCTGCGCTCCTGGTGCGCCGAGCTGACGGAACCCGGCGGCACGGTCCTCGTCCACGGCTTCGCCTCCCTCGGCGCGCTGATCCCGCCCCTGCGCCGGGGACCGGTGGCGCTGCTGACCGGCGAGGACCTCGGCGCCGCCCGGCCCGAACTGGACCTGGGCTGGCTGCTGGGGGACCTGGCCGAACTGGACTGGGCGGTACCGGTGTCGGCGCACCTGGACGGCCCGGAGCTGCCGAGGGTGCTGCTCGACGCCTACGGCTCCGGCGCGGACCGGGACCTGACGGGCCGGGCCGCCGTCGTACGGATCGCCGCGCACACGCGGGACTTCGCCGCGTACTGCGGCTGGAGCGACGAACTCGCCGACTACACCGCCTTCATCGCTGACCTGATCGACGAGGAGGGCCGCCGCGCGGTCCTCGGGGGAGCCACACCATGACCACCACCACGGCCGAACGGCCGCGCACGCGGCAGCGCTACCGGCCCACCGAACTGGACACCGTCCCGGCCGTGAACGCCCTGCTGCGACGGCTCGGTCTGGGCCGGCTCGACGCGGCGGCGACCACCGCGTTCGGCGGGCGCAACGACAACTGGGCGGGCCCCACCACCACCGGTGAGCAGGTCTTCGTCAAGACGGTCACCCCGCTGCCGGACGGCACCGGCTGCCCCGAACTCGACCGGTCGCTGAGCTTCGAGGACCTGGCCGCCCGCCTGACGCCCGCCTCGCCGCTGCGCTCGCCCGGGCTGCTCGGCGCCGACCCCGCCGCAGGCGTCATGGTCCACCGGCTGGTGCCCGGCGCCCGCTCCGGTGCCGAACTGGCGCTGGACGGCGACTTCGACGACGACCTGTGCCGGAGCGCCGGACGGGCCGTCGGCACCCTGCACGGCCTGGGGCCCGTCGACGGCCTCGACACCGGCGAGGCGCCGCTGCCTCCGCTGTCCTGGCTGAAGGCCCTGCCGTGGAGCGCCGTCCAGGAGCGGAGCATGGCCCAGATCGCCGCCTGGCAGCTCGTCCAGGACGACACCGAGGTGGTCGACGCCCTGCACCGGCTGCGTGACCTGGAGCGGACCGTGCCGCTCGCCCCCGCCCACTGCGACCTGCGCTTCGACCAGTTCATCCGGGCCGACGAGGGCGCGGGGGAGCTGTACCTCGTCGACTGGGAGGAGTTCCGGCTCGCCGACCCCGCGCGGGACGTGGGCGCCTTCGCCGGGGAGTGGCTCTTCCACGCCACGTACTCGGTCTTCGCGCCGACGGAGGCGGGAGCCGGGCGGCCCGAGGAGAGCACCGCCGGCTTCGGGCTGACGCACGAGGAGATCGTCGCGCGCGGCTCGGCGAGCCTGCGCCGCCACCTGCCCCGGATCGCCGCCTTCTGGCAGGGCTACCTGGAGTGCCGCCCCCAGGCCCTGGCGCTCGACGCCGGGCTGCCCGAGCGGGCCGCCGCGTACGCCGGGTGGCACATGTACGACCGGCTGATCGCCACCGCCGAGTCGCACGCCACCCTCAACCCGGTCGCCCGCGCCGCCGCCGGCATCGGCCGCACCGTCCTGCTCGGTCCGTCCGCCGCCGCGCGCACGCTCGGCCTGTCCGCGGAACGGACCCCGCACACGCCGCACGCCACGAACGGGAGCGACCACCGATGACCACCGCCCTGCTGAACTCCCCGGTGCCGGACGCCTCCCCCGTCGCCCGGCACCGGGGGCTCGCTCCCCGGCTGGCCGAGGCGCTGGACGCCGTCTCCGTCGAGCCGGGTGCCCGCCGGGCCTCGGTGGCCGGCCGTACGGTCACCGCCGACAGCCCCCGCGACCTGCGCGGCCGACTCACCAACGCGCTGTACGAGGAACTGCACGCGGGCCGCCACCGCGGCGGTGCGGTCCCCGACGGGCCGCCCCCTCGCCGCACCCTGCGCGACCCGGCCCTGGAGCGCCGGCTCGCGGCCGCCGTGCCGCACCGCACCACCCCCACCCGGGGCCGCCTCGTCGAGGTGCTCCGCCGGCCCGACGGCGACCAGCTCGTCGTCCGCCTCCCGGAGGTCACCGCCCGCGTCCCCGCCGACCGCCTGCTGAGCCCGTCCGTCCCGCCCGCGCCCGGTGAGACGGTCGAACTCGCCCTGGAGGCCGCCCGGCC
>MUMD01000267.1 GCA_002155895.1 Streptomyces rochei | reverse complement strand
CATCCCCCGTCCCGCCGGGCGCACCATCCCGTCCCGCACCGTCAGCAGCGCTCCTGACCCCCCGTGAGGAAGGACCAGGAGCGGAAGGAGTGAGCGATGACCGCCCGCGGCATCCGCCGGACCAAGGAACTGCTGTCCCGCCGGGAGCTCACCGTCGTCGAGCACGTCCAGGACGTGCTGGCCGCCGTCCGGGAACGGGACTACCTGGGCGCCTACGTCGCGGTCGCGGGGGACGAGGCGATCCGGGCGGCCGCCCGCGCGGACGAACTGATCCGCGACCGCGGCCGCGAGGCATGGTGGGACCTCCCGCTGCTGGGCGTGACGGTCTCCGTCAAGGACCTGCTGCAGACCCGGGACCTGCCCACCACCAGGGGCTCCCTGCTGCCCAACGGGCGGCCCGCACAGGACGCCCCGGCCGTGGCCCGGCTGCGAGCGGCCGGCGCGATCGTCGTCGGCAAGACCACCACCTCCGAGTTCGGCTGGAGCGCCTCCACCGTGGGCCGGCTCGCCCCGCCCACCCGCAACCCCTACGACCCGAGCCGCTCCGCCGGCGGCTCCAGCGGCGGTGCCGCGGCGAGCGTCGCGGCCGGACTGTGCGAGGGGGCGCTGGGCACCGACGGCTCCGGATCGATCCGCATCCCCGCCGCGTTCTGCGGCGTCGTCGGCTACAAGCCCTCCTTCGGCCGGGTGCCCTACTACCCCAACGGCGCCGACCGCCTCGCCCACCAGGGCCCCATCGCCGCAACCGTCGCCGACGCCGCCCTGCTCGGCCAGGTCATCGCCGGCCCGCACCCCACCGACCCCGACTCCGGACTCGGCTCCCTGGACTCCCCGCGCGACATGCGCTCCCTGCGCATCGGCTGGATCGAGTACGAAGGCACCGACCCGGAGATCCGCCGCGTCACCGAAGCGGCCCGCGACGTACTCCTCGACGAGGGCCACCTGGTCGAGGAGGTCCAGGTGCGCTGCCACAACCTCTACCCGGCCGTCGTCGACATCCTCGCCGCCACCGAGGCGGCCGGCACCCGCCCCGAGGACGAGGAACTCATCGACCCCGGCCGCCTGCACGTCGTCCGGCACGGACGCACCCTCAGCGGCGTCGCGGTGATCCAGGCGGAGGAGATCCGCCAGAACCTGCGCGCCACCCTGCGCTCGGTCATGGACGACTACGACCTGCTCGCCATGGCCACCGTGCCCGTCGAACCCTTCGACGCCGGCGCCATAGGCCCCGACTGGGCCGCCGACGTGCGCGACCTGCTGTGGCTGGCCTGGGCACCCGCCTCGTACCCGTACAACATGACCGGCCAGCCCGCCGCCTCCCTGCCCGCCGGCCTGACCTCCTCCGGACTGCCGGCCGGAGTGCAGCTCGTCGGCCCGGTCGGCGCCGACGACCTCGTACTGACGGTGGCCCGCCGCCTGGAGGCGATGCTGCCGCCGCTGCCCCAGCCGCCCGCGGCCCCTGCGGTTGCCGCCTCCACCGGTACCACCGGCGAAAGGACGTTCTGAAACCATGTATGCCCGGTCCTGGTCCTCACCCGCCCCGGACGGCAGCGTCGGCCGGCCCTCCTTCGTCACCGACCACGGGCTGTGGGACGACGAACGCGTCGCCGCCGCCGAACGCGTCGAGGCCGCGCTGGACGAGGTCGACTTCGTCCGGTTCGTCTTCGGCGACCCGCACGGCCTGGCCCGCTCCAAGACCCTCACCGCCGACGCGTTCCGCTCGGTGCTGCGCAACGGCATGAACTTCAGCCCGGGCCCGTTCCTGTTCGACACCGGGCACGCCGTGGCCGTCGACTTCCTCGGCGACCACGGCATCGGCGTCGACGAGATCGCCGGCGCGGGCAACTTCGTCCTCGTGCCCGACCCGGTCACCTTCCAGGTGCTGCCCGAACGCGGCCCCCGCACCGCCTGGGTGCTCGGCGACGAGTACCTGCGCGACGGCACCCCCCACCCGCTGTCCTCCCGGGCCGTGCTGCGCCGCGTCGTCAACCGCTACGCCGCACTCGGCCTCCAGCCCGTACTGGGCCTGGAAGTCGAGTGGTACCTCACCCGGCGCCTGGACGACGAGCCCGGCAACCAGGGCAACGGCTTCGGGCTGCAGGGCCAGGCACCGCGCGTGACCGCGGTCAACGCCGGCTACCAGTTCAACCTCGACGCCGCCTACGACACCGTCGCCCCGATCACCGGCCCGCTCGGACTCCACCTGCGAAAGCTCGGCCTGCCGCTGCGCTCGATGGAACACGAGTCCGGCCCCGGCCAGGTGGAGACCACCTTCAGCCCGATGACGGCCCTCGACACGGCCGACGCGATGCTGCTGTTCCGCACCGTCACCAAACGGTTCTGCGCCCGCCGCGGCCACCACGCCTCCTTCATGTCCCAGCCGCGGCTCGACGCCGCCGACCCCAGCGGCTGGCACCTGAACCAGTCCGTCGTGGACCTGGCCACCGGCCGCAACCTGTTCAGCGCCGAGGGCCTGTCGGGCGGGCTGTCACCGAACGGAAAGGCCTACGCGGAGGGCCTGCTGACATGGGCACGGGAACTGTTCCTGCTGTCCGTGCCCACCGTCAACGGCTACCGCCGCCTGGCCGCCGAACACGCGCTCGCCCCCACCCGGCTCGGCTGGAGCTTCGAGGACCGCACCGCGATGCTGCGGGTCGTCGGCAGCGGAGCCGGCGCCCACATCGAGAACCGGGTGGGCGAGCCCTGCGCCAACCCCTACCTCAACATCGCCGCCCAGCTGTTCGCCGGCCTGGAGGGCCTGACGGCCCAGCCCGCCGACCCGCAGACCGCACCCCGCGGCGAGGCGCCCACCGAGACACAGCCGCAGACCGTCCCGCAGACCCTCGCCGAGGCCCTGGACGCCTTCCGCACGGGCCGCGCGGACCAGCTGCTCGGCGCGCCCCTCGCGGCCTGCATGACCAAGCTCAAGGAGAGCGAGCTGGGCCGCTTCACGGCGTGGACCTCGCAGACCGCGCCCGCGCCCGGTCAGGTCACCGACTGGGAGCAGCGTGAGTACTTCGGCGTGTACTGACGGCGCGGGCACCCCGAACACCCCCCTCACCGGGGCGGCGTCCGGCGTGCCCGCACGGCCGTCCCCGACCCCACCCCCCTCGACGAAGGCCGACCGATGATTCCTCGCTACACGCTGCCCGAGATGGCCGACCTGTTCGCGGACCAGTCCCGCTACGCGACCTGGGTGAAGGTCGAGATCCTCGCCTCCGAGGCACAGGCCGGGCTCGGCCGGGTACCCGCCGCCGCGGTGGAGGACATGCGGCGCGCGCGGGTGCCGCTGGCCGCCCGGGTCGCCGAGATCGAGAAGGAACGCGACCACGAGGTGCTGTCCTTCCTCGCCGCGTACTGCGAGGACATCCCCGAGGACTCCGCACGCTGGGTCCACCTCGGCATGACCAGCTACGACCTCGTCGACACCGCCCTGGGCCACACCCTGGCCCGCGCCACCGACCTGCTCCTGGCGGCCGCCCGCCGCCTGCGCGCGACACTGGTCGGCAAGGCACTGGAACACTGGGACACCGTCATGGTGGGCCGCACCCACGGCGTGCACGCCGAACCCACCACCTTCGGACACAAGCTCGGCGTCCACGCCTTCGCCGTCGACCGCTCCATCACCCGGCTCACCGCGGCCCGCGAGGCCGTCGCCGTCGGCACCGTCTCCGGCTCCGTGGGCACCTACGCGCTCATCGACCCCGAGGTCGAGCGCCACGTCTGCGACGCCCTCGGCCTCGGCGTCGAACCGGTGCCCAGCCAGGTCGTCGCCCGCGACCGGCACGCCCAGCTGATGCAGGCGGTCGCCGCGCTGGGCGCCTGCATCGAACAGATCGCCCTGGAACTGCGGCTGCTGCAGCGCACCGAGGTCCGCGAGGTCGAGGAACACCGGACCGGCGCCTACCAGGGCTCCAGCGCCATGCCCCACAAGCGCAACCCCACCACCAGCGAACGGCTGTGCGGACTGGCCCGGCTGCTGCGGGGCTACGCCGACACCGCCCTGGAGAACGTGGCACTGTGGCACGAACGCGACCTCGCCCACCAGTCCGTGGAACGGGTCATCCTGCCCGACAGCCTGTCCGTGGGACACTTCCAGACAGTGATGGCCGCCGACCTCGTGGACTCCCTGACCGTGCGCCCCGACCGGATGCGCGCCCACATCGACACCACCGACGGCCTCATCCACAGCTCCGCGGTCCTGGCCGACCTCCTCGCCCGCGGCGTGGAACGCGAACGCGCCTACCGTGGCGTCCAGGCCGCCGCCGACCACACCCTCGCCACCGGCGAACACTTCGCCGCCGGCCTGGCCCGCGAGGGCATCGACGTCGAAAGCCTCGAACCCGAGCGCTTCCTCACCCGCCACGACGTGATTCGCACCCGATTGGAGACCCTTCGTGAACTGGACGATTGAGCGTGCCGAGGGCAAGGACCTGGACCTGGACGAGGTGCTCGCCGTCTACCGCTCGTCCGGACTGGGTGAGCGGCGGCCCGTCGAGGACCGCGACCGCATGAAGGCGATGCTGACCGGCGCCAACCTGGTACTGGTCGCCCGCGACGGCGACGGCGCCCTGATCGGCATCGCCCGCAGCGTCTCCGACTTCTCCTACGTCACCTACCTGTCCGACATCGCCGTGGACGGCCGGCTCCAGCGCTCGGGCATCGGCCGGGCCCTGATCGACGCCACCCGCAAGGAGGCGCCCACCGCCAAGATCGTGCTGCTGTCGGCGCCCGCGGCCACCGCCTACTACCCCCACATCGGATTCACCCAGCACAACTCGGCGTGGGTGCTCAACCCGTAACCGGACCAAAGCCGCGCCGCGACCGGACCGGCTCGACGCCGTCCGGCCCGGCGCTGTACCGGGGCTCGACCACCGGTTCCTACCGTGGGGCGGGGCGCACGGCGGGAGCCGGCCCGGCAGGACCGGGCCGACGCTCCCCACGCCCCACGGACCGTGCAGGACCTCTGGGGGAGGCATGAGTCAGATGTCGGCACAGACGCTGCCGGAACTCCGCACATCCACGTCCCAGCTCATCCGGCTGGTCCAGGACGGCACGGCGCCCGCGCCCGCCGCGCCGGCACCCGGCGGACGGCGCATCCTCGTCGTGGACGCCGACGTCGGCCCCGGCGACTCCCTCGTCACCCAGCTGCGCCGGTACGGCCACGAGCCCGTCGCCGTGCAGTGCGGGGGACAGGCCCTCCAGGCGCACGCGGACGCCGATCTGGTGCTGCTCGCCCTGGAACTGCCGGACCTGGACGGGCTGGAGGTGTGCCGGGCCATCCGCGCGGTCAGCCGGGTGCCCGTCGTCATCGTCACCGCCCGCCAGTCCGAACTGGACTGCGTCCTGGGCCTCCAGGCGGGCGCCGACGACTACGTGACCAAGCCCTACGGGCTGCGCGAACTGATGGCCCGCATCGAGGCCGTCATGCGCCGCACCCACTGGCAGCCGGCCGCCCGCCGCTACATCCGCCGCGGACGGCTGCACATCGACGTCGACTCCCGCGAGGTCACCGTGGACGGCAGCGGTGTCGCGCTGACCCGCAAGGAGTTCGATCTGCTGTGCCTGCTCGCCTCGCACCCCGACACCGTCATCCCGCGCAAGCACCTGCTCAAGCAGGTCTGGGGGGACTCCTGGTCCCAGCGCACGGTCGACACCCACGTCAGCAGCCTGCGCGGCAAACTGGGCGGCAGCGGGTGGATCGTGACCGTGCGGGGCGTCGGATTCAAACTGGGCGCCGGATAGTCCCGGCGCTCCACGGGCGTACGAGCCGGGAGCCGTGATGACGACCGTCGAGGACCCGTTCTCCGCCGCCCAGGGCCGGCCCGCCGGACACACGTCCGTACGGGTGCTGCTGGTCCCGCTGGTGGCGGCGATGATGCTGTCCCAGCTCGACACCATGATCGTGGGCACGGCCCTGCCCACCGTCACCGCGGAACTCGGCGGCCTGGAGCACGTGTCGTGGGTCGTCACCGCCTACACCCTGGCCACGGCCGTCTCCACGCCCGTGTGGGGCCGGCTCGGGGACGTACGGGACCGCAAGAACGTCCTGCTCGCCGCGATCGTGGTCTTCCTGGCCGGCTCGGCACTGAGCGGAGCGGCCCAGGACATGGGCCAGCTGATCGGGTTCCGGGCCGTGCAGGGACTGGGCGCCGGCGGTCTGATGGCCGGCGTCATGGCGATCGTGGGGGAGCTGGTGCCGCCCCGCGAACGCGGCCGGTACCAGGGCCTGATCTCCGGCGCGATGGCGGTCGCCATGATCGGCGGCCCCATGGCCGGCGGCGCGGTCACCGACCACCTCGGCTGGCGCTGGGCCTTCTACCTCAACCTGCCGCTCGGCGCGCTCGCCCTGGCGATGATCTGGCGGCTGCTGCGGCTGCCCCGACGGCGCCGGGTGGCCCGCGTCGACACCCTGGGCGCGGCGCTGCTGACGGTCGGGATCTCCGCCACCGTCCTGCTCACCACCTGGGGCGGCACCCGCTACGCCTGGGACTCCGCCGCCGTCGTGCTCCTCGCCGCGGCGGCCGGTGCCGCCCTGTGGGCCTTCGTCCGGCGGCAGGCACGCACCGCCGACCCGATCATGCCGCTCCACATGTTCCAGGTACGCAACTTCACGCTGATGTCGGTGATCGGTTTCCTCACCGGCTTCGTGATGTTCGGGGTGCTGCTCTTCCTGCCCCTGTACCAGCAGGCCGTCCAGGGCGCCTCGGCGACCAACTCCGGCCTGCTGCTGCTGCCGATGCTGGCCGCGCTGATCGCGGCGTCGCTGGTGGCGGGCAGGGTCACCACGGTCAGCGGCCGCTACAAGGTGTTCCCGGTGACCGGCGGTGCCCTGCTGTGCGCCGGGGCCTGGCTGCTGTCGCGGATGGACACCTCCACCTCGCGGCCCACGGCGGCCCTGTCCATGGCGGTGCTGGGCGCGGGGCTGGGCTGCCTGACGCAGACCGTGACGGTGGTCGCCCAGAACAGCGTGGAACTGCGCGACATCGGTGCCGCCTCCGCGGCCGTCACCCTCTTCCGCACCCTGGGCAGCTGCTTCGGGGTCGCCGTGATGGGCACCCTGTTCAACCGCGAGGTGCTGCGGGTGACGGCCGAGCGGGCACCCGGCGGACCCGCGCTGGACAACGCCCGGCTGGACGCGCAGAGCCTCCAGCACCTGGAGCCCGCCCTGCACGAGGCCTACCGGCACGCGACCGCCGCGGGCACCCACGTCGCGTTCCTGCTCTGCGCGGGTGTCGGCGCCGCGGTGCTGGGCGCGGGACTGCTCGTGCGGGAGGTCGCGCTGCGCAGGGCGGGCCAGGACACCGCACGGCCGGCCGTTTCCCGTGCGCCGGGCGGCCACTGACGGCAAGCGCCGGGCGGGCCCTTCCCGTCAAGCATTCCTCGAGCGTGCCCGGCCTGGCGGGAGCGGGCCTCCAGCATTCCTCGAGGCTGCTTCGTGCGGGCCCGTGTGTACTGGCCGCGGCCCACGGGACCACACCGGCACCCGTGTCCGGCCACGGCCCTGCCACTGCGAAACGGGAGTGTCCATGAGCGATCCGGCCCAGAGCCCGGGCGCCCGCATGTACGAGGAGTTCGTCGCGATCCACGCGGTGCTGCGGCGCGGCACGCGCCTGGTGGTGGACGCCTACGAGCGGCTGGCCGACGGCCACGACACAGACACCGCGACGCTGGTCGACGCGGGCCGGTGGCTGCTCGCGTTCACCCACGCCCACCACAAGGCGGAGGACGACCTCTTCTGGCCCGTGCTGGAGGCGCTCTACCCCGACGCGCGGGCACAGCTCAAGGAACTGTCGGACGACCACGTGGTCCTCGACCGGAGGCTGAACGCCCTGGAGACGGCGATCGACGCCCTCGACGAGGCGACGAAGGCCGGACGGGCCACCGGCGGGACGGACGGCGCCCGGGCGGGCGCCGAGGCCGCCCGGCAGGTCCACCAGGTGCTCGACGGACACCTCACGGCCGAGGAGGCCGTGGTGGAAGACCTGTTCCCCGGGGTCCCCGCGGACGACATCGACCGGCTGCGCGAGGCGTTCGTCCAGGGCTCCCCGCGTTTCGGTCTGCACTTCATGTTCGGGTTGCTCGACGACCCCGAGCCCGCGCGCGGCCGGGACCTGCTGACGGAGAACTTCCCGCCGCAGCTGCGTGCCGCCGGACCCCGGCTGATCAGCCAGTACGAGGCCGGCATCCAGGGACTGCGGGGCGGTCCCGGAGGCGATTCGGGCCGACCGGTCACATCCGCCGGTCCCCGGTCGTCATAGCTGCGACGGACCCACTCCGGCCGCCGAGTCCCTCCCGGCGGCTGTCCCAGCGGTTCCCGCCGGCCCCATCCGGCGCGGGCCGCGTTCGATGACCCGATCCTGCACCTTCTGAGGAGTAATCGATGGCTGCCTCCGACGCCACCACGGCCCGGTCAGCATCAGGGGCGGGCCTGAGCCCCGGGCTGATCCTGGCATTCGTCTGCATGGGCCAGTTCATGGTCTTCACCGACGTGTCGATCGTGAACCTCGCTCTGCCCTCCATCCAGGAGGGCCTCGGCATGTCCGAGGTCAGCCTGAACTACATCGTCACGGCCTACGCCACCGTCCTGGGCGGCTTCCTGCTGCTGGGCGGGCGGCTGGCGGACACCTTCGGCCGCCGCCGGCTGATCCAGATCGGCTTCGTGATCTTCGCGCTGGCGTCGCTGACCTCCGGTCTCGCCGAGAACGGCACGATGCTCATCGCCTCGCGCGCCGTCCAGGGCTTCGGCGCGGCACTGATCACCCCCGCCGCCCTGGCGATCCTGACCAACACCTTCGCCGAGGGACCCGAGCGCAACAAGGCGCTGGGCGTGTGGGGCTCGCTGTCCGGTATCGCGTCCATCGTCGGTGTGATCCTCGGCGGTGTGCTCGCCGACACCTGGGGCTGGGAGTGGATCTTCTGGATCAACGTGCCGATCGGTCTGGGCGCCGCCGTGCTGGCACCGCGCATCCTGCCCGAGAGCAAGGCCGAGGAGCGGGGCAAGTTCGACACCCTCGGAGCGGTCACCCTCACCGCCGGCCTGCTGCTGCTGATCTTCACGCTCGGTGAGGCCACCACCGTCGGCTGGGACACCTTCCGCACCATCGGTTCGCTGGTCGGCGTGGTCGCGCTGCTGACGGCCTTCGTCGTCATCGAGGCCAAGGTCGCCTCGCCGATGATGCCGCTGCGCATCTTCCGGCTGAAGACCATGCGGGTCGCGAACATCTCCGCCGTGCTGGTCTTCGGCACCTTCGGCTCGCTGTTCTTCTTCGCCAGCCTCTTCATGCAGCAGGCGTTCGGCTACTCGCCGCTCAAGGCGGGCTTCGCCTACGTGCCGCTCGCGTTCTCCGTCGCGGCCGGCGCGGGCATCGCCTCCGGCCTGGTCACCAAGATGGCGGCCCGTCCGGTCGTGATGATGGGTCTCACGCTCACCGTCGCCGGTCTGCTGCTGATGTGGCGGGCCCCCGCCGACGGCAGCTACGTGGTCGACCTGCTGGCCCCGTTCATCCTGCTCGGCCTCGGCTGCGGCATGGTCTTCGTGACCCTGCAGATCGCCGCGTTCGTCGGAGTCACCGACGAGGACGCGGGAGTGGGCGCCGGCCTGATCAACACCAGCCAGGAAGCCGGCGGCGCCCTCGGCCTGGCCGTCGTGGCGACCATCGCCTACAGCGGCATGAGCACCGAGATGGCCGCGACGGGCGGCAAGCCCGAGCTGATCGCCGAGGTCCACGAGGCGGCCAACCACGACGCGTTCCTCTCGGGCGCCATGCTCGGCACGGTCGCGCTGCTGGTGGTCACCTTCCTGATGCCCCGCGGCAAGCAGTCCATGAGCTCGGCCCCGGCCGAGGCGGGCGAAGGCCCCGCCCTGGTGAAGGCCGACGCGGAGAAGTAGCACCACCGCGCCCGGGCGTTTCCCGGGCGGCACCGGACCCACAGTCCACGGCCCCGCCGGTCGTCCCCCGAACCGGCGGGGCCGTGGACTGT
>MUMD01000266.1 GCA_002155895.1 Streptomyces rochei | reverse complement strand
CCCGCACACAGCTCCCGCACACAGCTCCCGCACACAGCACCCGAACCGACCCTCCCCACGCCCGTCCCCGCACCGGTGACCGGCGCGGAAAGGCGTCGAGGTCGGGCCGAGGGCGCGCGGCCCCGCACCGCCTGCGGAGGCCGACGCCGTACGAGCGGCCCGCCCGCGCTCCGATCTCCGTGCGGGCCGACCCCTCACCCGCCACGTGCGGTTCTTCGCCCCGGCCCCGACGGCGCTTCGGTCTGGGCACCCGCACAGACTCTCCACCCCCGGACTGGGACACCGCAGCGACCCGGGCCGGAACCCCTGTACGGGCACCCGGGCCCGTGCTGTCGTGAGCTCCCCCCTTCACCCGTCACCGTGCCGCCCCGGCACGGTCCCAAGGAGCCGCGATGCCCTCAGCACCACCGGACGGCGAGCCCGCCCTGCACGTCGAGAGCCTCGACGTGACGTACGGGCGCGCACTGTCCGCCCTCCGTTCCGTGTCCCTGACCGTCCCGCACGGCGGCGTCGTCGCGCTGCTGGGTGCCAACGGCGCCGGCAAGACCACCCTGCTGCGGGCCGTGTCGGGCACCCTGCGCCTGCACCGCGGCGCGATCACGGCCGGCCGCGTCCGCTACGGCGACACGGAGCTGGACGGGCGGGACCCGGTCGCCGCCGTGCGCGCCGGAGTCGTACAGGTGCCCGAGGGCAGGCGGGTGTTCGCGGGTCTCAGCGTCGACGAGAACCTGCGGGCCGGGGGACTCGGCCTGAACCGGCGCGCCCCGGCCCAGGTCCGCGAGGCACGCGACCGCGTCTTCACCCTCTTCCCGCGGCTCGCCGAGCGCACCCGCCAGGCGGCCGGCCTGCTCTCCGGGGGCGAGCAGCAGATGCTGGCCATCGGGCGCGCCCTGATGGCCGCGCCGCGCCTGCTCCTCCTCGACGAGCCCTCCCTCGGCCTCGCCCCGCTGATGGTGAACCGCATCGCCGAGGTGGTCCGCGAGATCAACGCCCAGGGCACCGCCGTACTCCTCGTCGAACAGAACGCCGGCATGGCGCTGTCCCTGGCCGAGCACGCCTTCGTCCTGGAGGTCGGCGAGGTCCGGCTGTCCGGCGCCGCGGACGAACTCGCCCGGACGGACGCCGTACGCCGCCTCTACCTGGGCGACACCGGCGACACCGCCGAGGACACCGACGGCAAGGGGGCCGCGTGACCCGCACCGCCGCACCCCCCGCGCTCGAGGTCCGCGACGTGACCGTGCGCTTCGCCGGACTCGTCGCCCTCGACGACGTCTCCTTCACCGTCGCCCCGGGCACCGTGCACGCCGTCATCGGTCCCAACGGCGCGGGCAAGTCCACCTGCTTCAACGTCCTGTCGGGCCTGTACCGGCCGGCCGCCGGCACCGTACGGCTCGGCGACACCGAACTGACCCGGCTCGCCCCGCACCGGATCGCCGCGCTCGGAGTGGCCCGCACCTTCCAGAACATCGTCACCACCCAGGGCACCGTCGCCGACAACCTGATGCTCGGCCGGCACGCCCTGTCCCGCGCCGGCTTCGCCGCCAGCGCCCTGCGCCTGCCGAGCGCCGTGCGCGAACAGCGCGCACATCTCGCCAAGGCCCGCGAGATCGCCGAACTCACCGGCCTGGGCGCCCTCTTCGACTCACCCGTCGCCCTGCTGTCGTACGGCGACCGCAAGCGGGTCGAACTCGCCCGTGCCCTCTGTCTGGAGCCCCGTGTACTGCTGCTCGACGAACCCGTGGCCGGCATGAACGCCGCCGAACGCGTCCGGATGACCGAGGTCGTCCGGGAGATCCGCGCCGAACTCGGCCTGTCGCTCGTGCTGGTCGAGCACGACATGGGCCTGGTCATGCGCCTCGCCGACGAGGTCACCGTCCTCGACTTCGGCAAGGCCATCGCGCACGGCACCCCCGACGAGGTCCGGCGCGACCCCGAGGTGCTCCGCGCCTACCTCGGCACCGACACCACCGGGGAGGACGCGGCATGACCGGCTTTCTCGACGCCCTGCTCAACGGGCTGGCCCTGGGCTCCGTCTACGCCCTGATCGCCCTCGGCTTCGTCACCATCTTCAAGGCCTCCGGCGTCCTGAGCTTCACCCACGGCTCGCTGCTGCTGCTCGGCGGCTACCTCGTCGCCGTCCTCCACGACGACCTCGGCTTCGCCGGGGCGCTCGCCCTCGCCGTCGTCGTGACGGCGGCCGTGGCCGCGGCGCTGGACCGGCTGGTGCTGCAGCGGGTCGGCGGCACCGATCCGCACGCCGCCCACGTGCAGACCATCGTCACCATCGGCATCGACATCGTGCTCGTCACCGACCTGGCCCGGCGCATCGGCGGCGACCTGCTGCCGCTCGGCGACCCCTGGGGCAACTCGGTGACCGACCTCGGACCGGTGACCGTCGCCGACAGCCGCATCGCCGCGATCCTGGTGTCCGCGGTGGCCATCGGCGGTGCCTTCGCCCTCTTCCGGTACACGCCCTGGGGACTGTCGCTGCGCGCGGCGGCCGAGGACCGCGAGGCCGCCGCCCTCATGGGCGTACGCCTGACCCGGGTGCGCACCGTCGCCTGGTGCCTGGCCGGCGGACTCGCCGCGCTCGCCGCGGTCTTCCTGGTCGCCTTCCCGGCCCCGGGACTGGAGCGCACCACCGGGCAGATCGCCCTCAAGGCGTTCCCGGCCGCCATCCTCGGCGGCATGGCCTCCCCGGTCGGCGCCCTGGTCGGCAGCATGCTCATCGGCCTGACCGAGGCGTTCGTCGCCGGCTACCAGTCCGACCTGCACGTCCTGGGGGAGGGCTTCGGCGACGTGGCGCCGTACGCCGTCATGGTGCTGGTCCTGCTGGTGCGCCCCGCCGGACTCTTCGCGGCGAAGGGAGCGGCCCGTGTCTGACCTCCTCAAGAGCGGCCGCCTGCGCGGGTCCGCGACGTTCCTGCTGCCCGCCCTCCTCCTGTGCGCGCTGCCCTTCTACCTCGACGCGTTCTGGCTGCGCATCGGCCTGTTCTCCATGGCCGCGGCCATCGGCGCCGTCGGGCTCAGCCTGCTCAGCGGCACCGCAGGCCAGCTCTCCCTCGGCCACGCCTTCTTCCTCGCCGTCGGCGCCTACGGCTACGTCTGGCTGGCGGGCGAACCCGGGCCGGGACTGCCGCCGGCCGTCGCCGCCGTCCTCGCCGTGCTGCTCGCCGGGGCCGCGGGCGGCCTGTTCAGCCCCGTCGCCGGGCGGGTCAAGGGCGTCTACCTCGGCGTGGCCACCCTCGCCCTGGTCTTCCTCGGCCACCACGTCCTGCTCACCGCGGACTCCGTGACCGGCGGCTTCAACGGCCGCTCGGTGCCGCCGCTGGAGCTGGGCGGCTTCACCTTCGCCGAGACCGACCCGGAGCTGACGGTCCTGGGCGTGCCGTTCGGCGCCGAGGAACGGCTCTGGTACCTCGGCCTCGCCCTGTTCGCCCTCACCTGGTTCACCGCGCGCGGTGTGCTGCGCGGGCGCCCCGGCCGCGCCCTGGCCGCGCTGCGCGACAGCGAGACCGCGGCGTCCGTGATGGGCGTGCCCGTGGCGCGCTACCGCTCGTCGGCGTTCGTCGTCTCCTCGATGTACGCGGGCCTGGCCGGAGTCCTGCTGGCGCTCTCCTTCCGCCGCGTCGTGCCCGACTACTTCTCCCTCCTCCTCTCCGTCGACTACCTCGCCATGATCGTCATCGGCGGTCTCGGCTCGGTGGCCGGAGCCACCGTCGGCGCCGTCTTCGTCACCGCGCTGCCGCTGCTGATGACGCGCTACGCCGACCAGTTGCCGCTGGTGGCGACGCCCGG
Organism: Streptomyces rochei; assembly: GCA_002155895.1. GTDB lineage: Bacteria > Actinomycetota > Actinomycetes > Streptomycetales > Streptomycetaceae > Streptomyces > Streptomyces rochei. Next base: position 61,498 of record MUMD01000266.1, on the reverse strand, counting down.
CTCGGGCGACGGCTCGATCGGACCGACCGAGGCGTCCCGCTACCTGTACGGCGCCGCCATCGTCGTGATCCTCCTCTACGCCCCCGACGGCCTGCACGGACTGGCCCGCCGGACCCGCGCCCGCCTGCGGCGCCGGCCGCCGGTCACCGGTCCGCCCGGCACCGGACCCTCGTCCGGCGCCCCCTCCGCCGAAACCGACACCGCCGGCGACACCGCCACCACCGCACGAGCCAAGGAGCACACCCCGTGAACGTCACGCACCCAAGGCCCCGCACCACCCGGACCGCCGCCCTGGCCGCGGCACTGGCCGCCGTGCTGCTCGCGGGCACCGCCTGCAGCTCCAAGGCGGAGAGTGGAGGCGGCGGCGACGCCGCCGACGGCGTCAAGGCAGGCCCGGGAGTCAGCGAGAAGCACATCAAGCTCGGCGCGCTGACCGACCTCACCGGCCCCTACGCCACCCTCGGCAAGTCCATCGTGCAGGCCCAGCAGATGTGGGCCGACGAGACCAACGCGGCGGGCGGCATCTGCGGGCGCCAGGTCGAGATCGTCGTCAAGGACCACGGCTACGACGTGCAGAAGGCGGTGACCGCCTACGCCGACATCTCACCGGACGTCGTCGCCCTGCCCCAGGTCATCGGCTCGCCCGTGGTGGCCGCGCTGCTCGACGACATCGAGCGGGACGGGATGCTGACCTTCCCGCAGGCCTGGGCCGCCTCCCTGCTCGGCAAGGACGCCGTCCAGGTCCTCGGCACCACCTACGACATCGACATGATCGCCGCCGTCGACTTCCTGACCCGCACCAAGAAGATCGCCAAGGGCGACACGATCGGCCACGTGTACTTCGAGGGCGACTACGGCGCCAACGCGCTGGAGGGCTCCGAGTGGGCCGCCGAACAGGCCGGGATGAAGGTGGTCGGCCAGAAGATCAAGGCGACGGACACCGATCTGACCGCGCAGGTCTCCGCGCTCAGCAACGCCGGGGTGAAGGCCGTCCTGATCAGCGCGGGACCCGCCCAGACCGCCTCCCTCGCCGGCGTGGCCGCCGCCCGGGGCCTGCGGGTGCCGATCGTCTCCAGCGCGCCCGGCTACTCCCCGCAGCTGATGAAGACCCCCGCGGCGCCCGCCCTGGAGGCCATGGTCCACGTCGTCAGCGCCGCACCCGCGGTCAGCTCCGACCTGCCGGGCGTCAAGAAGATGGTCGCCTCCTACACCAAGAAGTACCCCGGCGAGCCGGTCGACTCCGGGGTGCTCTCCGGGTACAACGCCGCGCAGCTGATCGGCGCCGACCTGAAGAAGGCGTGCGAGGGCGGCAGCCTGACCCGCGAGGCCGTGGTGAAGGCGCACCGCTCGCAGAAGAACGCCGACACCGGCCTCGGCACCCCGCAGAACTTCACCTTCGTGACCGAGCCGGCCAGCCGGTCCACCTACGTCCTCAAGCCCGCCGCCAAGGCGGTCGGCGGCCTCGTCGGCGTGGAGGACGCCCACGAGGCACCCGGCGTCGACGCGTACCTGGCCGCACGCGGCTGACCGGGAGCGGCGGCCGTCAACTCATCTGCGCCGCAGGCTTTTTGACGGCCGCCTCATCCACCCCCTGGTTTGCCTGACCACCGGGTCTCTAGGATGTACTCTCTGTCATGCCAGTCCAGTTGGCGCCCGTACGGAGCTGGGGGAACGATGCAAGCCGACAAGCAGCTGTCCACGGAGATCGACGCCAACGTGCCCACAGCCGCACGGATGTACGACTATTACCTGGGCGGCAAGGACAACTACGCGGCCGACCGGGCCGCCGTCGGTGAACTCGACAAGGTCGTCCCCAGCACCCGCCGGCTGGCGCTGAACAACCGGCGCTTCCTGCAGCGGGTCGTGCGCACCCTCGCCCAGGAGTACGGCATCCGCCAGTTCCTGGACCACGGATCCGGCCTGCCCACGCAGGACAACGTGCACCAGATCGCCCAGCGCGTCGCCCCCGAGTCCCGCGTCGTCTACGTGGACAACGACCCGATGGTCCTGGTCCACGGCCGCGCGCTGCTCGACCAGAACGACCGGACCGCCGTCATCCACGCCGACATGCGCTCGACGGAGGAGATCTTCTCCCACCCGGACACCCAGCGCCTGATCGACTTCTCGCAGCCGGTCGCCGTGCTGTTCAACTCGGTGTTCCACTGCATCCCGGACAGCGACACCGACGGCCCGCTGGCGGTGGTCCGCCGGGTCACCGAGCGTCTGGTGCCCGGGAGTTACGCGGTGATGTGCCAGCTGGTGAGCGAGGATCCCGAGGTGCGGAAGTTCGTCACGGACTTCATGGACCAGGCCACGCAGGGGCACTGGGGCCGAGTCCGTGAGCCGAAGGACGTCGAGGCCCTCTTCGAGGGGATGGAGATCCTGGAGCCGGGCCTGGTCGAGGTCTCCACCTGGCGCCCGGACACCGACGTGGCGCCCCGCCAGCTCACCGACGAGTGGATCGAGTTCGGCGGACTGGGCCGCATACGCTAGGCACGAGATGGACCGAGGGCCGCGCCGTGGGCGTGGCCCAGTCCTATTCGTGCCTCCTCGGTGCTCCGTGTTCCGGCGGCGGCGCTGCCCGGGTGCCCCGCGGTGCTACTTCTCCGAGTAACGCTGCCGTGCCGTCTCGCGCAGCAGGTCGAGTGACGCGCGCGGCGTCAGCGCCTCGTCCGCCAGCCGGTCCAGCGCGACCCGGTACTCCTCGGTCTCGTCCTGGTCCTCGAGGAAGTTGGCGCTCCGGATGTGCTCCAGGTACACCACGTCGGGCAGGTCGGTGCCGCCGAAGCGCAGATAGGTGACCGGGATCGCGGGCGCCGAGGCGTTCGTCACGTCCAGCGGGACGATCTGCAACGTCACATGCGGCTTCTGCGCCATCTCGACGAGATGCCCCAACTGCTCCCGCATGACGTCGCGGCTGCCCAGCACACGCAGCAGTACGGACTCGTCGATGATCGCCCACAACTGCGGGGCGTCGGCGCGGTGCAGCAGCTCCGCACGGCGCATGCGCAGCTCGACCCGGCGCCGGACCTCGCTCTCGGGTGCGTTGGGCAGGCCGCGCTCGACCACGGCCCGGGTGTAGGCCGCCGTCTGGAGCAGGCCCGGGACGTACTGGATCTCGAAGGTACGGATGGTCGCCGCTGCCTCCTGGAGGCCGACCAGGCGGTCGAACCACTCGGGCATCAGACGCTTGTCATACCGCTGCCACCAGCCCGGTTCACCGGCGCGCTGGAGCAGTTTGAGCAGGACCGAAGCCTCGTACGCGTCGGTGCCGTACCGCTCCAGCAGGGCCCGGACGTCCTTCTCCGTCGGCGGCCTGCGGCCCTTGCCCGACTCGATGCGCGAGAGCTTCGCCGCGCTGAACCCCAGCTCGCGTGCGGCCTGTTCCTGGGAGAGGCCGGCGTCCTCGCGGAAGCCCGCGAGCTGCACGCCGACGAGCATCTTCAGCAGAGTGGGCGCCGGCTCGGCCCGGTCCAGATAGGGTTCGAGACGGGAGATGCGGGGCGACGCGGCGGCGGACATCCTGACTCCCAGCAGACCGGCAGACTTGAGAAACCACACTATCTCATCCGGCCCGTGCCCACCGCATCTGCCCGTGGAAATCGGGTAGTTGGCCTCCGTTTGAGCGGAAGCCCAGCCTCCACGGGCGCTCCGCCGCCGTGGTCGTGGCCCGCCTCACAGCAGGTGGTCGAACTCGCCCTCCTTGGCGCCGGCGAGGAAGGCGGCCAGCTCGGCCGGGGTGTAGACGAGCGCGGGGCCGTCCGGATCACGGGAGTTGCGCATCGCTATGCCGCCGTCCACCAGAGCGACCTCGACGCAGTTGCCCTCGGCGTTGCTGTGCCGACTCTTCTTCCAGCAGGCTTCCAGCGAACTGGCCTGCACTCCGTTGCGCACTGGTGGCACCGCGGTCTCCTTGCCGTTCGGGGGAGCGGACCGGGGTCCCTCGGTCCCCTTGCGCCCCCATCCGATTTTTTTCGCGCAATTTCTCGTGCAATTGCACGCGAGCGCTGTCAGCGTGGATAATAGCCGTGGCGTCAACCCCTGGTCCGGCGCCCCGTCCTGACGTCGCATCAGGGAGATGCCGTGTCGTCACCTGCGCATACCGAGCTCCGGTCGCCCGGCGAACCCGCGTCGGAGGCAGGCGCGGCGAGCCGGTTCGGCGGGCTCCCGCACATGGGGGCGGACGCCGACCGGAGGGCACGACCGTTCGCCGCTCCGGCCGCGCGGTCGCAGGTGCCGGGAGCCCGTCCGGCGTCCGCCATGCTGCGGATCGCGTGCAGCGCCGAAGGCTTCGCCCGGGCCCGGGTCTTCACCCGGGAGACCCTGAGCGGCTGGTCCCTGGACCGGCACGCCGACGACGCCGTCCTCGTGGTCACCGAGCTGGCCGCCAACGCCGTGGCGCACGCGGTGCCCTCGGCCGCGGCCGGCGCGCCCGAGATCAGGCTGGGGCTCTCCCTGGAGCCCGGCCACCTGACGCTGACGGTCTCCGACCCCGGGGACGGCGAGCCCGTGCCCACCCCGTCCGACGGCTCGGCACTGCGCGAGCACGGACGCGGTCTGTGCATCGTCGACGCACTCGCCGACGACTGGGGCTGGACCCCGAGGCCCCCGGCGGGAAAGACCGTCTGGGCCACCCTGACCACCCGCCACCTTCCCTGACCCGACTGCCGCGGAGGGCCCCACACCATGCGCAGCGCTCCGACACCCGAACCGAGCACCCGGCGCACCGAGACGCAGACCCAGCCGCCCGGCCTGCCCCGGGCCGCCGCCCCGCTCGCGGGCCTGGACGGAGTGCCCTGGGGGGAGATCCAGGACTCCAGCGGGTCGGCCGCGGCCATCCCCCGGCTGCTGCGCAAGGTCGCCGGAGGTGACCCGGAGACCGCCCGGGCCGCCCTCGCGGATCTGCGGAAACGCATCTGCCAGTACGGGTTCGTCGTCGAGCAGGCGACGGCCGCGACCGTTCCCTTCCTGTGGGAGCTGGCCCAGCGGCCCCAGGTGAACTGCCGCGCCCAGATCATCCAGTTGCTCAAGAACATCGCCGACGCGCGGCAGTGGGAGACCACCGCCACGGTCTATCCCAAGCTGCTCAACCACCGGGAGAACCCGGTGGCCTGGGAGCGGGCGGCGCGGCAGGCCGTGCGCGCCCGGCGGGGCGAGCTGAAGCGGCTGCTCGCCGACGACGACAGCGAGATCACGCGGGCCACCACCGAACTCGCCCGCACACTCGGAGACTGAGACCCGCGCCCTCCGCGGGGGAGAAGGCGCGGGTCTCCCTCCTGTCGGGGCGTCGGGGCGTCGGGGCGTCGGGGCGTCGGATCGGTGGAGCGGCCGGGCGGAGTGACGGGTGGCGAGGGCCGGCGCGTACCGGCCCTCGGGACGAGGTGGCGCTCCGGGGAGCGGCGGGGTAGGAAAGCGCGGGAAGAAAGCGCTTGCCCCCCTCGGTCACCAGGAGGACCACGCCGATGGCGTCGCCGCTCGAAAAGCCGCTCGACCACCGCTACCGGGGCGAACACCCGATACGCACGCTCGTCTACCTCTTCCGCGCCGACCGCCACCGCCTGGCCGGCGCGGTCGCCGTCTTCACCGTCAAGCACAGCCCCGTCTGGCTGCTGCCCCTCATCACCGCGTCCATCATCGACACCGTCGTCCAGCACGGCCCGATCGGTGACCTGTGGACCAGCACCGGGATCATCATGTTCATCCTGGTCGTCAACTACCCGCTGCACCTGCTGTACGTCCGTCTGCTCTACGGCAGCGTGCGCCGCATGGGCACCGCCCTGCGCTCGGCGCTGTGCACGCGGATGCAGCAACTCTCCATCGGCTACCACTCGCGCGTCAGCGCCGGGGTGCTCCAGGCCAAGGTCGTCCGGGACGTCGAGACGGTCGAGCAGATGGTCCAGCAGACCGCCGAGACGGGACTGGGGGCGTTCACCGTGCTCGCCGGCGGCCTCGTCATCATCGCGGTCCGCACGCCGGAGTTCCTGCCGGTCTTCCTCGTCGTCGTCCCCGCGGCCTCCCTCCTCGTGGCCCGGCTCCGGGCCCGGCTGCGCACCCACAACGAACACTTCCGCCACGAGGTCGAGACGCTGTCGTCCAGGGTCACCGAGATGACCCGGCTGATCCCGGTCACCCGCGCCCACGGCCTGGAGCGCAAGGCGCTGCGCCGCATGGACGGCACCCTGGACCGCCTGCTGACCTCCGGGATGCGCCTGGACCTGGTCAACGGCCGCTTCGGCTCGCTGTCCTGGGTGGTGCTCAACGTCGTCGGCGTGCTGGTGCTCGCCGGCGCCGCGCTGGTCTCGTACTACGACGTCTGGGGCGTCACCGCCGGCGACGTCGTCATGCTCAGCGCGTTCCTGACCACCCTCACCAACTCCACGACGACGCTGGCCGGCCTGGCGCCGGTCATCACCAAGGGCCTGGAGTCCGTGCGTTCGGTCGGCGAGGTGCTCCAGGCACCCGAACTGGAGGACAACGAGGGCAAGGCGGAACTCGCCGCCCTGCGCGGGGCCGTCACCTTCGAGGGGGTCGGGCACTCCTTCGACGGCGACGCCCGGCCGGCCGTGAGCGACTTCTCGCTCACCGTCGCTCCCGGGGAGACGATCGCCCTGGTGGGGGCGTCCGGTGCCGGCAAGTCCACGGTGCTCAACCTCGTGATCGGCTTCCTGCGGCCCACCTCCGGCCGGCTGCTGCTCGACGGCCACGACATGAACACCCTCGACCTGCGCACCTACCGGCGCTTCGTGTCGGTCGTGCCCCAGGAGTCGATCCTCTTCGACGGCACCGTCCGGGAGAACGTCGCCTACGGGATGGACGACGCCGACGAGGAGGCGGTGCGCGCGGCACTGCGCGACGCCAACGCGCTGGAGTTCGTCGACCGGCTGCCCCAGGGCCTCGACACCCTCGTCGGGGAGCACGGCGCACGGCTGTCGGGCGGTCAGCGTCAGCGACTGGCCATCGCCCGCGCCCTTATCCGGGACCCGAGGGTACTCGTCCTCGACGAGGCCACCTCGGCCCTGGACACCCGCTCGGAGGCCCTCGTCCAACAGGCCCTGGCCCGGCTGCTGCGCGGCCGGACGACCTTCGTCGTGGCCCACCGGCTCTCCACCGTCCGCGGCGCGGACCGGATCGTGGTGATGGGCGAGGGACGCATTCTGGAGACGGGTACGCACGAGGAACTGCTCGGCAGGGCGGGGGCGTACGCCGCGCTGCACGGCGGGCAGGTCGCCTGATCGCTCAAGCTGAAGATGCGATCGAAGGGGAAAAAAGTTCTGTCCTTTTTTGGTTGAATAGCCGCTCATTTTCGTCGTAGGTCGGACAGTAAACGACGCATTTTCGTCAATTGCGGGTGGCGGCGCGCATGATGCGAATGTTTCGTCCGGGTTCGGGCATACGGAGCGCAAATCGAGAGAGGGGCGCTTCGTGCTCGAACCGGACCCGAAGGTCGTCAGGGAGTTGTTGACGCGGTACGCGTCTCTGCGGATCGCTCAGGCGGAGAGGGAGAGGCCGGCGACGGCGCGTGAGCTGGCGGACGTCAGTTACACGCTCTGCGTGATGATGGCGACGACGACCATCCACGAGGCCGTGGCCAAGGCCGACGCGCTGCTGCTGGCCAAGGAACGGACGCCGGACACGGCTCGCGCGGCGCATCCGGACGGGGAGAGCGGCCTGTCGCTGGCCGTCTGAGACAGCCGTACCCCGGGGCGGGCCTACGCGTGCGGTGCCGTCGCGGCGGACCTGCCGAGGAAGGCCGCGCGATAGGCGTGCGGCGTCGTCCCCACCACCCGCCGGAAGCGTTCCCGGAAGGCCGTGGGGGAGCCGAACCCGGCCTGCCGCGCGATGCGTTCGATCGAGTGGTCGCCGTTCTCCAGAAGGTACTGGGCCCGTCGCACCCGCGCCCGCAGCAGCCACTGCAGCGGTGTGGTGCCCGTCTGCTCGCGGAAGCGGCGGCTCAGGGTGCGCTCGCTCATGCCCGAGCGCGCGGCCATCGCCCCGAGGGTGACCTCCCCGGCCAGGTTGTCCTCCAGCCACTCCAGCAGCGGTTCCAAGTCCGAGCCCCGCGGTACGGGCGGCTGCCGGTGCACGATGAACTGGGCCTGGCCGCCCTCCCGTTCCAGCGGGACGACGCACATCCGGGCGGTGTGCGCGGCGACGGCCGAGCCGAGGTCCCGACGGATCATGTGCAGGCACATGTCGAGCCCGGCGGCGGCGCCCGCCGAGGTGAGGATCTGCCCGTTGTCGACGTAGAGCACATCGGGCGCCACCTCCACCTCCGGGTGGCGGCGGGCCAGTTCGTCCGCGGCGATCCAGTGCGTGGTGGCCCGCAGCCCGTCCAGCAGCCCCGCCTCGGCCAGGACGAAGGCGCCCACGCACACCGAGGCGATCCGGGTACCCGCGCCGGCCGCCTCCCGCAGCGCCGCCAGGACCCGCCCGGAGGGCGGTCCCGACTCCTCGGAACGGCCCGGCACGATGATCGTGTCCGCCGTCTCCAGCGCCTCCAGCCCGTGCTCGACGCGGAGCGTCAGCCCCTGGGTGCGCACCTCGGGCGACTCCGCGCACATGCGGACGCGGTACGGGGCGCGCCCGTCGGGCAGCCGCGCCCAGTCGAACGCCTGCATGGGCGCCGCCATGTCGAAGGGCACCACGTCGTCGAGGACCAGGATCGCCACCGAGTGCATGGCCGCCACGATAGGCGGTGTCCCGCCGGGCGGAGAAGGTCCTGCTCGGCGGCGGGAAGCGGGCCGGGGCGGCGGGGACCGCCCTGGTGGGGGCGTTGGCGAGAACCCGTTGAATGCTGTCGTTCCGGCCTCTGTGTGATCACGCGCCGGCTTCCTAACGTGGCTTCCACCCCACCGATCCGCCTGCCTCCCGGAGCCCCGACCGATGACCAAGTTCCTGCTGTCCCTCCACGTTCTGGCCGCGATCCTCGCCATCGGGCCCGTCACCGTCGCGGCCAGCATGTTTCCGCAGGCCGTCCGCCGGGTGGCGGTGGCCGTTCCGGTCGGTACCGCTGGGGGAGGAGACGGTGCTGCCGGTGCCGGTGCCGCCCAGGACGACATGAGCACCGTCCGGCTGCTGCACCGCATCTGCCGCGTCTACTCCGGTCTGGGTGTCGCGGTGCCGGTCCTCGGCTTCGCCACCGCGGCGGCGATGGGAGTCCTCGGCGACGCGTGGCTCATCGCGTCCATCACCCTGACCGCGGCCGCGGCCGGCATCCTGCTCGCCTTCGTCCTGCCGCGCCAGGAGGAACTGCTGGAGGACCTGACCGGCCGGCAGCCCGTCGAGCGCGCCAGGACCGCCCGGCTCGCCATGTTCACCGGCCTGTTCAACCTCCTGTGGGCGACGGTGACGGTCCTCATGATCGTCCGGCCTGGCTCCACCACCGGCGCCTGAGAGAGCGTCGCCTTCGAGGGGAATCCGCACCCCCGGACCGATGGACGCCTAGACTGCTCAGTCGCGCCTCCGTACGGGGGCGGACGACACGAAAGGCACGTTGACGGGTGTTCCAGGATTCCCCCATCTACGACCGACTCGTCGCCGAACGCGGTGACGTCCCCGAGCAGGTGCGACGGGATGCCGAGCGCGTGAGCAGGGAGCTCGAGGTGGTCATGCGTCCGCTGCGGGCACCCGGCCATCTGCCCGGTGCCGAGCGACAGCCCTCTCCGGGCGCCGGCTGGCAGCGCACCGCCCTGCTGCCCGGCCCGCGCCCCCACTGACGGACGGCCCGCACCGGGGGCCCGGCCTCACCCGACGGCCGCCGTATCCGCACCGCCCGCGTCCGCCGGCGCCCCGACGGCGGGCCGCGCCAGCCACTCGGCGACGGTACGGGCGATGGGCTGGCCGGTGTCCACCTCGACGAAGCCGAACTGCCCCGACTGATTGCACTCCAGGAACCACCAGGTGCCGTCGCCGTCCTCCGCGAAGTCGAAGGCGCCGTAGGCCAGGTGCGCCGCCCGGAGGTAGGCGCGGACGGACTCGGCGACGCGCGGCGGGACCTCGGCGGGCCGCCACGGCTCGGGGGACCGCGCGAAGCGCACGTCGACCACCTCCGGGTCCGGTCCCGCGAGGGTCGTCTTCCGCGCGGCCAGCAGCTCCTCGCCGACGGCGGTGACCCGGATGTCGGCACGCTTGGCGATCCGGCGCTGCAGCAGCGTCGGTCCGTGGGCGACGGCGGAGAAGTCGGCCTCGGGCGGGACCCTGCTGGTCGGCACCGCCAGGGGCGGGTCCTGCGGATGGGAGCCCGAGACGGGCTTGACCACCAGGTCCGGATGACGCTCGGCGAACTCCCGCGCGGCCCGCGGGAACGTGGTGATCAGCGTCGCGGGCACCGGCAGTCCGCACTGCTGGGCGAGGCGCAGCTGCCAGGGCTTGTAGCGTGCCCGGTGCGCGGCGTCCGGCTCGTTCATCCAGCGCGCCCCGCAGTCGCGGAGCATGCCGTACAGCGCCTGCCCGGACTCCTCGGTCAGCCACGCCGAGGGCTCGGCGGCCCGGGCGGCGGCACCCCCCGGCCTGCGCACCCACACGGACCGCAGCCCGCCGATGCTCACCAGGCGGCCCCCCGAGGAGAGGTGGCCCCGGAACGAGCCGTGCGCGAACTCACCGGAGAGCGCGACGGAAGCGGTGAGGTCCGCGGGGTCCAGCCGGACCACCGGCACCCCCGCCGCGTTGAGGTGCACGACCACCATGTCGGCGGTGACGTCCTCTTCACAGGTCAGGATCAGCACGGTCATGTGCGACTGCCCGTGTTCAGTCGTCGAAGTGAGTCTTCGACCCCGCGGTGGAGGTCGTGGTCCCCAGCTCTCTCAGCAGCGCGTGGTCACCGGCGGCCACCCGCCCGTCCAGAAGCACGTTCAACTGCAGCCCGGAGTCGTAGACATAGGGAGTGGCGGCTTCCAACTCCACTGCCGGACGTGCGTAGTTGAGCGCGAACGGTTTCATCGTCTCTCCCTGGTCGGTGCTGTGCCGACCGGCCGGCGGCTCGTGTGCGCGCCGCCGCCCGGTCCGCCGACTTCCTTCGGCTTCCAGAGACTTATACGAATCGAACGGGTGAATGGTTTCCTCACGCTGCGTAGTCGCCGCGCGGACCGGCCTCCCGCCGCCGGTCCCCGGCGTCCCGCCGGGCGCCGAGCGTGCCGCGGGCGGAGCGCAGAGCGAGCAGGAGCACACCCACGTCGTCCAGGTAGACCGGGTCCGGCACCAGGTCGGCCGGCAGTACCAAGTAGAGGACGGCGCCCCAGAAGACCCACCGGGGACCGGTGGGGAGCCCGGCCCGCCTGAGATCCCGTCGGGTGCGGACCAGCCTCACCAGCACGGCGACCGCCGCCGCGAGGACGGCCGCCGCGAGCGCCACCGCCGCGACGATCACCACTGTGGTCGTGTCCACCCCGGTCCTCCTCCCGGCGCGCGGCACGCGCCTCGCCTTGCGGATGCCCGGTCGCGGCCGTGCCAAGTCACCGGGAACGGGCCTCTCATCCCTGTGGCCCACTCCGGTGGCACTCCGCGTCGGACGTGCTTAGTAATGGGCAGCACACACAGCGCGTGTCGCATGTCGGGGACGCAGGGCGGCCGCACCCCCACCACACGGAGAGATCATGACCACCGGCTCTTCATCACCCCGTTCGCCCGAGTACGCCATATCCGCCCTGGACCTGCCCACCGGGGAGACGACCACGACCACGGGCACCCACCAGGTGCGGCCGCCGCAGGCGCGGCCCGACACAGGGTCACCGGCGGCCCGTCCCTCGCCCGTCCGCCCACCCGCGTCCGAGGAGGACGCGGAACCCGCCGCGGTGTACCACGCCACCGAGGACCCGTTCGAAGAGGACGCGTTCGTGGAGGACGCCTTCGCCGACGAGCCCTTCCCCGCCGATCCCGACCCCTACGACCAGGACCGCGGCGTCCGGGACGAGGCGGCGCGCGAGTACGGCGACCCCGTCGGGGACCTGGTGCGCGCGGCCGTGGCCGACCGGCCGCTGGAGGAGGTCGTCGACCTCATCACGATGCTGGAGGGGTCCCCCCAGTACGCACAGGCCACGATCGACGCGCTCCGTGCCGTCGGCGTGAACCGCTCGGTGGAGGACGTCACCCGGCTGGTCGGCCTGCTGACCCGGCCCCCGCGCCACCCGGACAGCGCGGACGAGGCGATCCGGGCCGCGGCCGAGTGCCGCTCGGTGGAGGACGTGACCCGGCTGATGGAACTGCTGCACCGCACGCCGCTGGAGCCGCACTGCGGTCAGGAGGCCGTCCGGGCCGCCGCGACCGGCCGGCCCGTCGAGGAACTGGTGCAGCTGATCGGTCGCCTCGCCGAGGACGGCCGGGTACGGCCGGACCGGCCCGACGCCCGGCGTCTGCGGGCGGCCCTGGAGGGCGGCGCCGAGGACGACGGACCGGTGCCCTCCGCCCGCCCGGGCGAAGCGGCCGACGCGCCCGCGGCGGGCGACCGACGGGGCCGTGACCGCCGCCGCGGCTTCCGGCCGGGCCGCCGGGGACGCGACCGCGACGCGGACCGCGCGGCGCGCGATGACGCCCACGACGAGGAACGCGCCCGGCGCGACCGGGCCGCGCGCCGGGCCGACCGGGGTCCGGCCTGGCCGGTGTGGCTCACGGTCGCCGTCCTGGCGGGCTGCGGCGTGGCGTACTTCCCGCTGCACCAGGAGGGGGCCTCACCGCGCGCCTACGGAGTCGCCCTCGGCCTCTCCGCGCTGTGCCTGCTGCTGGCCCTGCTGCTGACCGTGCGGCCCGCCGTCCCGTTGATCGCGGCGGCGGTCGTCGTGCCGGCGGCGCTGGCCGCGGCCACGCTCTACGGCGGCGCCACCCCCTCGTCGCGGGTCTCCCGGACCGTCGACCTCACCCTGGCGCCCAGCTGGATCGCCGTCGCGGTCGCGGTGGCGGCGTCCCTGGTCGCGCTGACCGCCCTGTGCGTGCGGGTGGCCTCGCAGGCACCCGCCGGGCGCCGGACGGCCCGCCCGGTGCCCCGGGCGAGCCGCGTCGCGGACTGACCGGGTCGGTCACGCCGCCGTACACGCGTCCCGGGGTTCGCGCCGGTCTTCCGGCGCGAACCCCGGGACGAGCCGTTCACACGCCCAGCGTGCCGGCCGGGTGCTCGTGCTCCAGCAGGGCCGCGAGCACCCGGTCCGGGGTCAGCGGCAGCTCCCGGAAGCGGATGCCGGTGGCGTGGTGGACGGCGTTGCCCACGGCCGCGGCGGAGCCCACGATGCCGATCTCGCCGATCCCCTTGCTGCCCATGGGGTTGAGGTGGGCGTCGTCCTCGTCGACCCAGTACGCCTCGACGGACGGGACGTCGGCGTGGGCCGGCACGTGGTAGGAGGCCAGGTCGGACTCGGTGAAGTCGCCGAACGCCGGGTCGACCGTGCTGTCCTCGGTCAGCGCCATGCCCAGTCCCATCGTCATGCCGCCCACGAACTGGGAGCGCGCCGTACGGGCGTTGAGGATGCGCCCCGCCGCGAACACCCCCAGCAGCCGCGTCACCCGCACCTCACCGGTGACCGTGTCCACGGTGACCTCGGCGAAGTGCGCGCCGAACGCGTGCCGGGCGTAGGGGCTCTCGGCGTCCGCGGTGCCGGAGGTGTCGGCCTCGGCGAGGACGCCGGCGTCCGGCAGCGGGCCCGAGTGCTCGGCGAGCCGGGTGACCAGCCGTGCGCACGCCTCGTGCACGGCCCAGCCCCAGGACGCGGTGCCGGAGGAGCCGCCGGCCATCGGCGCGAAGCCGATACCGCTGTCGGCGACCTCGATCCGGACCCGCTCCAGGGGCACGCCGAGCGCGTCCGCCGCGATCTGCGCGCAGACCGTGCGGGCGCCCGTGCCGATGTCGGTGGCGTTGACCCGGACCAGGAAACCGCCGTCGGGCAGGGCCCGGGCCGAGGCGGCACACGGGGAGACCAGCACCGGATACGTGGCCGCGGCCACCCCGCTGCCGATCAGCAGCGGCCCGGCGGCGCGCGCCCCGGGGCGCGGGTCACGCTCCTGCCAGCCGAACCGGCGGGCCCCCTCGCGCAGGCACTCCACCAGGTGCCGGCTGCTGAAGGGCTTGCCGCTGTCCGGTTCGGTCTCCGGCTCGTTGCGGATCCGCAGCTCCACCGGATCGATGCCGAGGCCGGTGGCCAGTTCGTCCATCGCGGACTCGAGCGCGTACATGCCGGGGCACTCCCCGGGGGCGCGCATCCAGGACGGCGTGGGCACGTCCAGCGGGGCGACACGGTGCGCGGTGCGCAGGGCGCCGGCGGCGTACATGACGCGGGCGGGGACGGCGGCCTGCTCCACGAACTCCTTCACCCGGGAGGTGTGCGTCGTCACCTCGTGCGTCAGGGAGGCGATCCGGCCGTCGGCGTCGGCGCCGAGCCGCAGCCGGTGCAGGGTCGGCGCCCGGTGCCCGACGACGGTGGGCAGAAAGCGGCGCGGCAGCGCCACCGTCACCGGGCGGCCCGTCGCGCGCGCCGCCGTCGCGGCCAGCACCACGTCGGGCCGGGGCGTGCCCTTGGAGCCGAAGCCGCCGCCCACGTGCTCGGCGAAGACCGTGATCCGGTCCTCGGGCAGCTCGAACACGCGGGCCAGTTCCGCGCGTACGGCGGTGGTGCCCTGGCTGGAGGAGTGCACCGTCAGCCGGTCGCCCTCCCACCACGCCGTGCTGGCGTGCGGCTCCATCGGATGGTTGTGCAGCGGCGGGACCCGGTACTCGACGTCCACCCGGGTCGGCGACGAGGCGTAGGCGGCGTCGGGGTCGCCGTGCTCGGTGACGGCCGGGAACCCGCCGTTGGCCGAGTCGGGGACGTACGCCCCGGGGTGGTCGGCGGTGAGCGTCACGTCGAAGTCCTCCGCCTCGTACGTGACCCGTACGGCCGCGGCGCCGGCCCGCGCCGCCTCCAGGGTCTCGCCGACCACCAGGCCCACGAACCAGCCCCGGTGCGGGACGTGCGGGCTCTGCAGGAGCGCCAGGGTGGGGTCCTCGGGATCGGCGAGCTGCGGCGCGTTCTCGTGGGTGAGCACGGCCACGACGCCCGGCAGGGCCAGCGCGGGCGCCGCGTCGACGCCGGTCACCCGGCCCCGCGCGACGGCGGCGGGCACGGGCCAGCCCTGCGCACGGCCGGGCACGTCGAACTCGGCGGCGTAGCGGGCGGTGCCGGTGACCTTCTCCCGCCCCTCCCGGCGCTCGGCCGGAGCGCCCAGGACGGTCTCGGTGCCGGTCATGGAGTCCTCCTCGTGGACGCCGGGTTCAGGTGGTGGAGGGCGGGGCGAGCCGGCCCAGTACGTCCAGGGCCAGCCGGCGGGCCAGCGGCACCTTGTAGGCGTTGTCCCGCAGCGGTTCGGCGGCGGCCAGTTCCAGGTCGACGGCGTGCTCGAAGGCCGCCGTCGTCGGCGCGGCGCCCACCAGCGCGTCCTCGGCCCGCCGCGCCCGCCAGGGCCGGTGCGCCAGCGCGCCGAAGGCGATCCCGGCGCGCTCCACCACCCCGTCCCGCAGGTGCAGCACGGCGGCGACGGACGCCAGCGCGAAGGCGTACGACGCCCGGTCGCGGGCCTTGCGGTACGCGGAGGGCAGCCCCGCGGTGGCCGCGGGCAGGACGACACCGGTGATCAGCTCACCGGGGTGGATCTCTGTGTCCCGCTCCGGGTGCACGCCGGGCAGGCGGTGGAAGTCGGCGGCGGGCACGCTCCGGGCGCCCTCGGGCCCGCGCAGCTCGACCCGCGCGTCCAGGGCGGCGAGCGCCACCGCCATGTCCGAGGGGTGGGTGGCGATGCACTGCTCCGAGTGGCCGAGCACCGCGTGGTCGCGGTGCACGCCGCGCAGCGCGCCGCAACCGGTGCCGGGCTCGCGTTTGTTGCAGGGCTTGGACAGGTCCTGGAAGTAGGGGCAGCGGGTGCGCTGCAGCAGGTTCCCGCCGGTGGTGGCGGCGTTGCGCAGCTGTCCCGAGGCGCCCGCCAGCAGCGCCTGGGACAGCGCCGGCCAGCGGTCGCGGACGGCGGGGTGGGCCGCGAGGTCGCTGTTGCGGACCGTCGCGCCGACGCGCAGCGCACCGTCGGGCAGTTCCTCGACCGCGTCCAGCGGCAGCCGGGTGACGTCGACGAGCGCGGTGGGCGCCTCGACCCCCAGCTTCATCAGGTCGACGAGGTTGGTGCCGCCGCCCAGGTAGCGGACGCCGGGATGGGCGGCGAACGCGTCGGTGGCCTCCTGGACGCTGCCGGCCCGCACATAGGCGAAGGGCTTCACGGGATCACGTCCTCGACCGCCTCGGCGATGCGCGGATAGGCACCGCACCGGCACAGGTTGCCGCTCATCCGCTCCCGGATCTCCTCGCGGCCCAGCGGAACGGGTGCGCCGGAGGGGGCCCGCGGGTCGGTGACGCGGGACGGGTGCCCGGCCGCCGCCTCGGCGAGCACGCCGACCGCCGAGCAGATCTGGCCCGGGGTGCAGTACCCGCACTGGAAGGCGTCGCGGTCCAGGAATGCCCGCTGCACCGGGTGCAGCTCCTCGCCGTCCCCGGCCAGGCCCTCGACGGTGGTGATCTCGCAGCCGTCCAGGGCGACGGCGAACAGCAGGCAGCTGTTGACCCGCCGCCCGTCCACCAGGACCGTGCAGGCGCCGCACTGGCCGTGGTCGCAGCCCTTCTTCGCGCCCGCCAGGCCGAGATCCTCCCGCAGGAGGTCCAGCAGGACGCGGCGGTGGTCGACGGTGAGGGTGTGCGGCTTGCCGTTGACGCGGAGCGTGGTGTCCGACCGGGACGTCGGTGGCGGTGCGGCGTGGGCGGTGCCCTCGTGCTGGCTGTCCATGGCGTCGGTGACCTTCCGGGACGGGCCGTGCGGCTGTGCCGTCCGCGTATCCACCTCGCGGCACCTGACACGTGAGGGTGCCCTCACCGGGCCCCCGGGGCGACGGGGGCGACCGGGCGACGCAGCGGTGGGGGCCGTGCTGTCAGTCGCCGGGCCGGGGCGGCTCGTCGCCGGTGGGGCCGTCGGACCCTTGGCGCTGGGCGCGGGCGCCCTTGAACCGTTCCAGCGTGCGGGTCAGCCCCCGGAAGGGGGAGACCGGCGCCTCGGCCGGTGCCGGCCCGGCCGGGCCCGCCCCGGCGGACTCCCGGTAGGCGGCCAGCGCCTCGGCCGCGCGTTCGGCCGCCTCCCGGTACAGGTCGCGGGACTGCGTCATGGCCTCCAGCGCCTCCGCGTACATGGCCACCAGCTTGCGCTCGCGGGCCAGTTCCTCGGCCATGGTCAGCAGCCGCCAGTCCTCCCGCAGGGCGGTCAGGGCCGCCTCCGCGTCCGCGGTGAGCGGCCTCGCCAGCCCGGCGAACGAGGTGACCGCGGTGATCAGGGCGGTGGGCTCGGAGCCGTCCAGGAAGACGGTGCGCACCGAGAAGTCCCGGGCCTCGTAGCCCTCCGGCGCCGGCGTGCCGGGCAGCACCACGGCGCCGCCGCGCGGCAGCTGGACGCCGAAGTCCTCCAGGGCCCAGTTCACCACGCGCAGTTGCTGCGGGGCGGCGCGGTGCTCGACCACGCGGTGCCGCAGACCGGGCGGCAACCGGTCCGCCAGCGGCACCCGGCCCCGGTGGTCGGGGGTCATCGCCTCGTGCACGACGACGTGGATGTTCCACGCGCCGCGCCCCGCCTCCTTCAGCAGCCGGCGTACGGCCTTGTCGTCGTCGGGCAGCGTGTTGATGCCCCGCAGCCGCAAGCCCGTCGCGATGTCCCGGTCCCAGGTGACGTCCGGGTCGTCCGGCCAGAACACGGTCGCGGGGGAGGGCCAGGCGAGGTCCCAGGCCGCCTCGGCCTCCGCCAGCAGCGTCCATTCCTGACTCCCGGCCGAGGGGGCCGCGAGGGTCAGTCTGGCCCGCACGGTGACGGACTCCGCGACCTTCCACCGCGCCTCGAAGGTCCGGACGCCCGTGGGCTCCTGCGACCCTTCGTCGGGAAGTTCCAGCCAGTCGTCGATGACGTGGCCGTCCTTCAGCCGCTGGAGGTGGTGCCGGACGGTGTCCTGTGCCGCGGATCCGACATGGCGGCCGCGAGCGGACCACAGCGTGGGCGGAGTCGAGGGGCGGGCGGTGGCAGAAGTCGGCATGAGTCCATCGGGAAGCAGGGGCACGGACGTAGGCAAGTATCGTCGCCGCAGGTCAGCGGAGAGCACCCGGGGTCCGCCGACCGGGCGGGGCGCGGCGTGGCGCACGGTGCCGTCGGCGGGGGCCCGGGCGGGCCGTGGGCGAGGCTGGACAGGAGCACGGCGACCGACCGTACGGCACGACAGGGAGCGATCTGATGAACCTCGACCTCGGCGGACGGACCGCACTGGTGACCGGCTCCTCGCAGGGCATCGGAGCGGCGATCGCCGCCGGACTGGCCCGGGCAGGGGCCACGGTGGGCGTCAACGGCCGCGACGCCGGCCGTCTGGAGGAGAGCGTCGCCGGACTGCGGGCCGAGGTGCCGGACGGCACGTTCGTGCCGGTGGCGGCCGACCTCGGCACCGAGGAGGGCGCGCGGCGGGCCCTGGAGGCGATGCCCGACGTCGACGTCCTGGTGAACAACCTCGGTGTCTTCGGGGCCACGCCCGCGCTGGAGATCAGCGACGACGAGTGGCGCCGCTACTTCGAGATCAACGTCCTCGCCGGCGTCAGGCTGACGCGCGCCCATCTCCCCCGGATGAGGGAACGCGGCTGGGGCCGGGTGCTGTACATCGCGAGTGACTCGGCCGTCGTCGTCCCGGCCGAGATGATCCACTACGGGGTCTCCAAGACCGCTCTGCTGGCAGTGGGCCGCGGCTTCGCCAAGGAGGCGGCCGGCAGCGGCGTCACGGTCAACTGCGTCATCGCCGGACCCACCCGCACCGAGGGCGTCGAGGAGTTCGTGTACCAGCTCGTCGACCGGGACCTGCCCTGGGAGGAGGCCCAGCGCGTCTTCATGCGCGAGCACCGCCCGCAGTCGCTGCTCCAGCGGCTGATCGAGCCGGAGGAGATCGCCAACCTGGTGGTCTACCTCAGCTCGCCCCTGGCGTCCGCCACCACCGGAGCGGCCGTCCGCGTCGACGGGGGCTACGTCGACTCGATCCTCCCGTAGGCCCTGCCGCGGCCCGGACGTGCGCCGCCCCGAGGGCTCCCGGGCCGGGCCGCGTCACTCGTCCGGCGCCGCCCGCCGCCGGTCGGCCTCGTCCCAGGCACGCGTGTCGCGCGGCTCCACGTACGGCTCCCGGTCGGCCGGGTGGCCGCCGTCGATCACCCGCTGCCGGGCCAGCTCGGCGTCGAACTCCAGGCCGAAGAGGATGGCCAGGTTCGTCACCCACAGCCACACCAGGAAGATGATGACGCCCGCCAGGGTGCCGTACGTCTTGTTGTACGAGCCGAAGTTCGCCACGTAGAAGGCGAAGCCGGCCGAGGCGACCAGCCAGACCAGCAGGGCCAGCACACTGCCCGGTGAGATCCACTTGAAGCCCTTGACCCGGGCGTTCGGGGTGGCCCAGTACAGGATCGCGATCATCAGGGTGACGAGCACGACCAGCACCGGCCATTTGGCGATCGACCACACCGTCATCGCGGTGTCGCCGACCCCGAGCGCGGTGCCGACCTGCTGGGCGAGGCTGCCGGTGAACACGACGATGAGCGCGCTGACCACGGCGAGGACCAGCAGCACCACGGTCAGGGCCACCCGCAGCGGCAGCACCTTCCACACCGGGCGTCCCTCGGGCACGTCGTAGACGGCGTTGGCGGCGCGGATGAACGCGGCCACGTAACCGGACGCCGACCAGATCGCGCCGACCAGACCCACCACCGCCAGCACCGAGCCGAGGCCCGCCTTGGCCTGCAACTGTTCCACGGCGTCGGTGATGACGTCCCGCGCGGAACCGGGCGCGAGCTTCTGGATGTTGTCCAGCACCTCCTGGGTGGCGGACCGCCCGGCGATGCCCAGCAGCGAGACCAGCACCAGCAGCGCCGGGAAGAGCGAGAGGATCCCGTAGTAGGTCAGGGCGGCGGCGCGGTCGGTCAGCTCGTCGTCCTTGAACTCGGCGACCACGCGCCGCAGCAGCGCGGACCACGAGCGCTTCGGCAGCTCGGTGGGGGAGTCGGGCGCGGCGCGCTCGGCGGAGGGGTCCGGACCGTAGTCGCCGGACTCCGTGCTCCCGGGCGCGCGGGCGGCCGAGCCACCCGTGTCGTCGGTGTCGTCCTTGTGCTTCCCGAGGTGGGGAAGGTGAAGTCGGGCCATGCCCCCCGGGTTGCCCGCGACGGCCGGCCCAAGCCCCTGGGACGCGGAACGCGCGCCGGAGCGCGGGACCGCCCGAAGCCGCACCGCAAGCGCCGAGCACGGCCGAAACACCGCAGTATGCCGCAGCGCGCGCACGTTCCTCTGGAAAATGCCAAAGCGCTCACCGGATGCGTGCACTTTCCGTAGTCTCGGCGTCACGTTCGCGGTACAGCCGTGCAGGGGGAGGGGATCCGGCGTGCCCGGAATCGACGAGAGTCTGGTGGAAGCCATCCGGCTGCCCGGCGCGCGGGGCGCGTCGCTGGTCGACTGGATCAGCGGGCTCGCACTGGGCGCCGTCGGCGACGCGCCGGGCGGCGACTGGGAGGCGACCGCGGCCCAGACCGCCGAACTGGCCCGGCATGTCGCGGAGAACGCCTCCCTGGGCGCCGGCGGCGCCGCCGAGACGGACAAGGAACCGGCGGTCGAGGACCTGATCGCCACCACCGGCGACGCCTACCACCTGCTGCGCTTCGTCAGCACGCCCTTCGACAGCACCGTCTTCCTCCACCTGTGGCTCGACCGCAACGACGGCAATCTCGCGCTGGCCCGCATCCGGCTGGCCGAGCTGGCGGAACGTCTGGTGCTCGGGTGACGAGGGTGGCGAGAGTGACGAGGGTGACGACGGCATGGGCCGCGCACGAGACGACCTCGGCGGCGCTCGGCGCCCTCGCGGCCGAGGGGGCGACCGGGGCCCTGTCGGGCGACCGGGGCATCGTCTATCTGTCGGCGGGCCGCGTGGTGCACGTGGAGTCCGCCTTCACACCGGACCTCGGCGCCCTGCTCACCCGCAGCGGCGCCGTCCCGCCGGACGGCTGGTGGGACGCGGTCGACCGGGGCGGCACCCAGCATCGGGTCGGCCACCGGCTCGTGGACAGCGGCCGGCTCACCGCCGGCGCGCTGGAGGTCTGCCATCTGGGCGCGCTCTTCGACGCCGCGTACTTCGTGCTCGCCCACGACACGCGCGCACACCGCTTCCGGCCCGGCGCCGTGCACTGGCTCGGCGCGGTCAGATCCGTGCCGGTGGACGTCGTCGTCCGGGAGACCGGACGCCGACGCGCCCTGCTGGACCGCATCTGGCCGGACGCCGCCATCGACACCGCCCCGCTCACCCGGGTGCGCGACGCCCGCGCCGCCGGTCTTCCGGTGCGACGCAGCAGGACCCTGACGCAGGTCGACGGCGTCCGCACGGCCGCCGAGATCGCCTCCGCGCTCGCCTGCCGCACGTACCACACCCTCGTCGAGCTGCGCCGCCTGGCCGCCGCCGGTCTCGTCACCGCCGCCCCGCCCGCTCCCGCTCCGGCCGCCGCGGCACCCGAGCCGGGCGGGGTCGTGTGGGACGACCCGGACACCGCCCTGCTGCGGCGGCTCCGTGACGCCCTGGAGGCCCTGTGATCCGCGCGCGCCGACAGCGTGCCGAAAGGAGACTGCTCATGGCCGTCGAGAGCGACGTCCTGGACGAACTGCGGGGGCTGCGCAACCGCGTACCCCAGCTGACCGGATCGCTCGCCGCCACCGTCGACGGGCTCGTCCTGGCCCATGACGCGCCGGGCACCGAACCCGAGGGGCTCGCGGCCCTCACCGCCGCGGCCCTCGGGGTCGCCCACCGCATGGCCGACGCCACCGGGCGCGGCGGCTTCCGCGAGCTGCTGCTGCGCGGGACGGACGGCTACGTCGCCACCTACGCCGCGGGTCCGGCCGTCGTGCTCACCCTGCTCGCCGACGGGCGGGTCAACGTCGGACGGCTGCACCTGGAGGGCCGGCGCAGCGGGGCGCGGATCGGGGAGCTGGTCGGTGCCCACATCGGCCGGGACGGCGTCGGCACCGCCTCCGCCGAGCGCGTCGTCACCCCGGCCCCGGAAGCGGGCCGCCCCATCGGAACCCTGCCGGTCCGCACCCCGCAGCGGCCCGCCCATCTGCCCAGTCCCCAGGCCGGCGGCCACCGTCGGCCGACCTGATCAACCGATCACGTACCGAACACGCACAGATCGCGTCCGGAAAGGAACTCACCATGGCCAACCTGGAGACCTCGCTCAAGGAATGCCTCAGTGCCATCGACGGGGCGTCGGCCGCCGCGCTGGTCGACTACACCAGCGGTATGGCGCTCGGCACCCTCGGCGGCAGCAAAGAGTTCAACCTGGAGGTGGCCGCCGCCGGCAACACCGACGTCGTGCGGGCCAAGCTGCGCACCATGGAACTCCTCGGGCTGAAGGAGGAGATCGAGGACATCCTGATCACCCTGAACAGCCAGTACCACCTGATCCGCCTGCTCAAGGGCCGCGGCGGCAACGGGCTCTTCCTCTACCTGGTGCTCGACGCGAGCCGCGCCAACCTGGCGATGGCCCGCCACCAGCTGCGCCGGATCGAGAGCGAACTGGAGGTCTGAGCCCGAACGCACGGCGCACCGGCCCGGACGGGCGCGGGCCCGGGACGAGACAGGATCTCGTCCCGGGCCCGCGCCCGCGCCGGTGCGGTCCGCTCAGGCGCCGCTCTCCCGGAGCATGTCCTCACGCTCGACGAGCTTGACGCGCTCGCGCCCCTGCGGCTCGCCCAGCGCCTTCTCCGCGGCGTCCAGCTTGTACCAGCCCTCCCAGGTGGTGAAGCGGACGTTCCGCTCGGCCAGGAAGGCGTCCACGGCCTCCGGGTCGGGCGAGGAGGGCGTCTGCAGCCGGCCGCCGGCGTAGTCCTCCAGCAGGTTGGCGACCGTCTCGTTGGCGTCGCCCTTGGTGTGGCCGATCAGGCCGACCGGGCCGCGGCGGATCCAGCCGGTGACGTACGTCGACCGCAGGTGCTCGCCGGACTCCTGGATGACGCGTCCGCCCTCGTCCGGGACGGTGCCCGAGTCGATGTCCCAGGGCAGCTTGGGCAGCTGGTCGGACAGGTAGCCCACGGCCCGGTAGACGGCCTGGACGTCCCAGTCCTTGAACTCGCCGGTGCCCTTGACGTTGCCGGTGCCGTCCAGCGCGGTGCGCTCGGTGCGCAGGCCGACGACCTTGCCGTCCTCGCCGAGGATCTCGGTGGGCGACTCGAAGAAGTGCAGGAACAGCTTGTGCGGGCGGTCGCCGACGTCGCGGATCGCCCAGTTCTCCAGGGTCTTGGCGACCATGTCGGCCTGCTTGTTGCCGCGCCGGGTCGCGATCGAGCCCTCGTCGTAGTCGATGTCCTCGGGGTCGACGATGACCTCGATGTTGGGGGAGTGGTCCAGCTCCCGCAGCTCCATCGGGCTGAACTTCGCCTGCGCCGGGCCGCGGCGGCCGAAGACGTGGATCTCCATCGCCTTGTTGGCCTTCAGGCCCTCGTAGACGTTCGGCGGGATCTCGGTCGGCAGCAGCTCGTCGGCGGTCTTGGCGAGGACGCGCGCGATGTCCAGGGCGACGTTGCCGACACCGAGGACGGCGACCTTCTCCGCCTCCAGCGGCCAGGTGCGCGGGAAGTCCGGGTGGCCGTCGTACCAGGCGACGAACTCGGCGGCACCGTAGGAGCCGTCGAGGTCGATGCCGGGGATCGGCAGCGCCCGGTCGGCCGTGGCGCCGGTGGCGAAGATCACGCCGTCGTAGAAGGCGCGCAGGTCGTCCAGGCTGATGTCGGTCGGGTAGTCGACGTTGCCGAAGAGACGGATCTGCGGCTTGTCGAGCACCTGGTGGAGGGCGGTGATGATGCCCTTGATCCGCGGGTGGTCGGGGGCGACGCCGTACCGGATCAGTCCGAACGGGGCGGGCATGCGCTCGAAGATGTCGATGGACACACCGGGGTCGGCGGCCACCTCGGACTTGAGCAGGGCGTCGGCGGCGTAGATTCCGGCCGGGCCGGATCCGACGATGGCTACCCGCA
The DNA here is from genome assembly GCA_002155895.1 of Streptomyces rochei. Classification (GTDB taxonomy): domain Bacteria; phylum Actinomycetota; class Actinomycetes; order Streptomycetales; family Streptomycetaceae; genus Streptomyces; species Streptomyces rochei. The sequence continues at coordinate 37,435 of MUMD01000266.1, read as the reverse complement.
GAGGGCGGGGCATGTTCAGGTTCCCTTCGAGCGGTGACAGATCGACTCTCGGGGAAGCCTAAGCTAAGGCAAGCCTAAGTGGGTACGCGGGTCCGGTCTATGAGCCCATAAGGCGAGCTTATGGGATCTCATGGTGTGACTTTGCCCTCCGGGTTTGAAGCCCCGGTCACGGGTGACGCAGGCGGGAGGCAGGCGACCGCGTCCACCTCGTGAGGGGAGTTCCCGTGCACCGTCCGGACGACCGACCGGATCCGAACCGGTGGCGGGCCCTGTGGGTGACCCTGGTCGCCGGGTTCATGACCCTGCTGGACGTCACGATCGTCGCCGTGGCCCTGCCCTCCATGCAACGGGAACTGCACGCCTCGGCGGCGTCCGTGCAGTGGGTGGTGTCCGGCTACGCCCTCGCGTTCGCCCTGACCCTGGTCACCGCAGGGCGGATCGGCGACGCGTTCGGCCGGCGGCGCGTCTTCCTCGTGGCCCTGGCCGCCTTCGTCGTCTGCAGCGCCGCCGCCGGGGCCGCCCCCGGTATCGAGCTGCTGGTCGTCGCCCGGCTCGCCCAGGGCGTCGCCGCGGGCAGCATCGCGCCGCAGAACTCGGCGCTCATCCAGCAGCTGTTCCGGGGCGCGGAGCGCGGACGCGCCTTCGGGCTCTTCGGCGCCACGGTCGGCGTCTCCAGCGCGGTGGGGCCGGTCGTCGGCGGACTGATCCTCGCCCTGGCCGGCCCGGAGGGCTGGCGGTGGATCTTCTACGTCAACGTGCCGGTCGGCGCCCTCGCCTTCGTCCTCGGCCTCCGCCTGCTGCCCCGGGTCGCACCGGGCGGCCGGGGCCGGCTCGACCCCGTGGGAGTGACGCTGCTGGGCGCCGGCATCCTGGCCGTGATGCTGCCGCTGGTCCTCGCCGAGGGCGGCGGGGTGGCCGAGGTGTGGTGGCTGTTCCCGGCCGGGCTGCTGATCCTGGCCGCCTTCGTGCGCTGGGAACGGCGCGTGGCCCGCCGCGACGGCGAGCCGCTGCTCGACCCCGGACTGCTCACCGAGACCCGGGGCTACGCCACCGGCGCGGGGCTGGCCGCCCTGTACTTCGTCGGCTTCAGCGGCGTGTGGCTGGTCTTCGCGCTCTTCTTCCAGAACGGCTTCGGCTACTCGCCGCTGATGTCGGGACTGGCGGTGACCCCGTTCGCCGTGGGTTCCGCGACCGCCGCGGCCGTCGCGGGCCGGCTGGTGGACCGGCTGGGCCGGCTGCTGACGGTGTGGGGGCTGGTCGCCGTCATGGTGGGACTGGGTGCCACGGCGCTGGTGCTGTGGCTGGCGCCGGCCGGCCCGGCGCCCTGGATCGCCGCCCCGGCCTTGCTGATCGGCGGACTGGGCAGCGGCTGCGTCATCTCCCCGAACATCACGATGACGCTGCGGGACGTGCCGGTGCACATGGCCGGCGCGGCCGGCGGCGCCCTCCAGACGGGGCAGCGGCTGGGCGGCGCCGTCGGCACCGCCGCCCTGCCCGGACTCTTCTACCTGACGCTGAACGCCACCCACGACGACTACCGCGAGGCGGTGGCCCTGTCGGTCGGCTGCGGCGTCGCCGCGATGCTGTGCGCGCTGACCGTGGCGGTCCTCGACTGGCGACGGGACCGCTCCGGGGACGCCGGGCGCTGCCCGCCGGAGAGGACCCACAGCCACACCCACGCGGGCCAGGGCTGAGACCTAGCGCCGCTTGCCGAACTTCCGCAGCATCTGCTGGGCCTGCGCGCGGCGGCGCGGGTCGGAGGCGGCGCGGCGCACCTGCTCGGCCGCCCGGCGTCCCTGCGGGCTGCGCGCGAACTGCTTGATCCGGTCCAGTACTCCGGCCATGGCGTTCCTCCGAAACGACGACGGTGTTCCCGCCCGACCACCTACCCCGTCGGCGCCCGGTCACCCGGGAGGGTTTGATCCGGCTCTTCCTGGCCACCCTCAGGGCAGGACCTACGCAAACGAACCGAGCGAACACCGAGAGGTGAGTCACTGTGGCCGGCAACGAGAAGTCCAAGGCCAAGACGGAACAGGCCAAGGGGAAGGCCAAGGAGGCGCTCGGCCGGGCCGTCGGCAACGAGCGCATGACGGCCGAGGGCCGCGCCGAGCAGTCCAAGGGCGACGCCCGGCAGGCCAAGGAGAAGGGCAAGGACGTGTTCCGGCACTGACGGTGGAACACTTCCGGCACTGACGGCGGAAGAGACGCGCGCGGGCCGCGGAACCGGTAAACGACCGGGTCCGCGGCCCGCGCCGTGCCTTGACGGGACCGCCTTCGGCCGGCGGCCGGGTCCGGTCAGGGGATCGGTTGCTCCGCCCAGATCACCTTGCCCGCCGGCGTGTACCGCGTGCCCCAGCGCTCGGCGAGCTGCGCGACGAGGAAGAGCCCGCGCCCGCCCTCGTCGGTCATGGCGGCGTAGCGCAGGTGCGGCGAGGTGCTGCTGCTGTCGAACACCTCGCAGATCAGGCTCCGGTCCCGCACCACCCGGACCTGGACGGTCTCGCCGCCGTACCGGATGGCGTTGGTGACCAGCTCGCTGAGGATCAGCTCGGTCGTGAACGCCAGCTCGTCCAGCCCCCAGTCGGCCAGTCGCCGGGTCACCTCCGAGCGGATCTCCCCGACCGCCGCCGGGTCGTTCGGCACCTGCCACTCGGCGACCCGGTCGGGGCCGAGCGTGCGGGTGCGGGCCACGAGCAGGGCGATGTCGTCGCCCGGCCGGTCCGGGAGCCGGGCGTCGAGGGCGGCCCGGCAGGTCTCCTCCGGTGAGTCCCCGGCCGTCTCCAGCGCCTGGCGCAGATGTTCCAGGCCGACGTCGATGTCGTGCTCCCGGGTCTCCACCAGCCCGTCGGTGTACAGCACCAGCCGGCTTCCCTCGGTCAGACGCAGCTCCGTCGTCTCGAAGGGCAGGCCGCCCAGGCCCAGCGGGGGTCCGGCGGGCACCTCGGGGAACTCCACGGTGCCGTCGGGCCGGATCAGCGCGGGCGGCGGATGCCCGGCCCGGGCCAGCACACAGACGCCGGAGACGGGGTCGTAGATGGCGTAGAGGCAGGTCGCGCCGGTGACCGGGGCGCTGTCGTCGGCCGCCTCGTCCTGGTCGATGCGGCCGACCAGCTCGTCCAGGAGGCCGAGCAGTTCGTCGGGCGGCAGGTCGAGCGAGGTGAAGTTGAGGACCGCCGTCCGCAGCCGCCCCATGGTGGCCGCGGCGTGCAGCCCGTGGCCGACGACGTCGCCCACCACGAGGGCCACCCGCGCCCCCGACAGCGGCAGCACGTCGAACCAGTCGCCGCCCACCCCCGCCTGGGCGGGCAGGTACCGGTAGGCGATGTCCAGGGCGTTCTGCTCGGGCATCCGGCGGGGCAGCAGGCTGCGCTGGAGGGTCACCGCCATGCTGTGCTCGCGGGTGTAGCGGCGCGCGTTGTCGATGGAGACCGCGGCCCGCGCCACCAGTTCCTCGGCGAGCGCCAGCTCGTCCTCGTCGAACGGCTCGGGCTTGACCGAACGCCAGAAGCTGACCACGCCGAGCACCAGGGTGCCCGCGCGCAGCGGCACCGTGATCAGCGAGTGGACGCCGTACTCCAGCACCTGCGCGGAGCGTTCGAGGTCCTGTGCCCGCCAGCCCGGGGCACCGCCCAGGCGGGGTTCGAGCACGGGCCGGCCGGTGTTCAGCGAACGGCCCTGCGGCGAGGAGGCCACGAAGCGGAGCTGGCGGCCCACGGGGTAGAGCGGGGCCTCCTCGCTGACGCCGCTGAGCGCGACCCGGCTCAGCGGCGTCGCGCTTCCCGGCTGCCCGCCGGCCAGCACGGCGTCGAACAGGTCCACGCTCACGAAGTCCGCGAACCGGGGCACCGCCAGTTCCGCCAGTTCCTCGGCGGTCCGGGTGACGTCCAGGCTGGTGCCGATGCCCACACCGGCGGCGTACAGGATGTCCAGGCGCTCGCGGGCCGACTCGGCCCGTCCGGACAGGGCCCGCAGCTCTGTGGAGTCCCGGAGCGTGGCGACGCTGCCGGCGGGGCCGCCGCGTACGTCCGTGGGCCGTTGGTTGACCGCCAGCAGCCGGTCCTTGACCAGGTGCACCTCGTCCGTGGCGACCCGTCCGGACGACAGCAGCTCGGCGGTGTCCTCCGGGAGCCGCAGGTCGCGGACCTGGCGCCCCTCGGCGTCCTCGGGCAGGTCGAGCAGGCGCTGCGCCTCGTCGTTGGCGAGCAGCAGGCGGCCCTCCGGACCGACGATGAGCACGCCCTCGCGGACGCTGTGCAGCACCGCGTCGTGGTGTTCGTACATCCGGGTCATCTCGTGCGGGCCCAGACCGTGCGTCTGGCGCAGCAGCCGCCGGCTGACCAGCGCGGTCCCCGCGGTCGCCAGGACCAGTCCGACACCCGCGACGATCAGCACCAGCGGCAGCTGCCGGTCGGCGGCGCCGCCCACGTTCTCCGTCGTGATGCCGGCCGAGACCAGGCCCACCACCTCGCCGTCGGGCGTCTCGACCGGCACCACGGCCTGGACCAGCGGGCCGATGGTCCCCTCGATCTCCTCGGTCACCGTCTCCCCGGCCAGGGCGGGGGCGATGTCGCCCACGAACTCCTTGCCGATGCGGTCGGGCTTGGGATGGGTGTAGCGGATGCCGTCGGTGTTCATCACGACGACGAAGTCCACGCCCGTCGCCCGGCGCGTGGCCTCGGCCCGGGGCTGGAGCACGGCCGTCGGATCGGGGCTGCGCAGCGCCTCGCGGATACCGGGGGAGTTGGCGAAGGTCGAGGCCACGGCCACGGACCGGTTGCGAGCCTCCACCTCGCTGTCGTGCCGCACCTGGAGGACCAGCGCCACCGCCGCCGCCACCACCAGCAGCAGCACGATGAACACGTTCAGGGCGAAGACCTGGGCGGCGACGCTGCGTCCGGACAGCGCGGAACGCAGCGCCGCCGCGCGTCCTCGCCGTCCCGCGCCCGCCCCGCGCCGTGACCGGTCCGCCTCTCGCCGGACCCGGGCGAGCGAACCGCTGGGACGACGGGGTGACCGCTCTCCCGATCGACCCATCAGTCGGACCATGTGCCCATGTCTACACTGCCGGGCCCCGGGAGGCGAGGGGCGCCCCGGGCGGCGGGGGCGCCCGGCGGCAGCGGGCCCGCACCCGTGCTCACCGGGGTCCTCGGTGGCGCGGGCGGCGGGCGGCGAGCAGCAGGGCGATGTCGTCGGGGCGGTCCGTGGTGTGGCGCGAGGTGCCGGTGAGCCGGTCGGCGAGACCTTCCAGCGAGCGGCCGTCCGGCCCCGCCGCGGGCGCGCCCTCCCTGGCCAGCGCCAGTCCGAGGGCGGCGATACCGTCGTCGATGTCGGTTCCGGGCCGCTCCACCAGCCCGTCGGTGTACAGGGCGAGGACGGCGCCGGGCTCGAGACGGAACTCGGTCAGCGGATACGGCGTGCCCGGGTCGACGCCGAGCACCATCCCGCCGGGCAGGTCCAGCGTCACGGTGCGTCCGTCCGGGTGGCGCAGCAGCGGCGGCGGGTGCCCGGCGCGGGCCGCGCGGGCCCGCCCGGTGGCCGGATCGAGCCGGATGTAGCAGCAGCTCGCGAACAGGCCCGGGTCCAGATCGGTCAGCAGGTGGTTGACGCCACCGAGGACCTCGTCCGGGGACCGGTCCCCGAGGGCGAAGGCGCGCACCGCACTGCGCAGTTGCCCCATGGTGGCCGCCGCCTGCACCCCGTGTCCCTGGACGTCGCCGATGACCAGGGCCATGCCGTCGCCGGAGGCCACCACGTCGTACCAGTCCCCGCCCACGTCCATCCCCTGGGTGCCCGGCAGATAGCGCCCGGCGGTCGCCAGCAGCGGATGTGCGGGGAGCCGGCGGGGGAGCAGGGCGCGCTGCAGCCCGCGGGCGAGCGCGGTCTCGGACTCGTAGCGTCTGGCCCGCTCCATCGCCTGGGCGATCACCCCGGCGAGGGCGGTCAGCACCGCCCGCTCCTCGGTGCCGAAGCCGCGGGCCCGGTCGAAGCCGAGGATGCAGGAGCCGACCCGGCGGCCGGAGGCGATCAGCGGCAGGAAGGCGCGGGCGCCCTCCGTGGCGTCGAGCGGGATGCCGGGGTAGGCGGCGGCCAGCGCCTGCATCGAGTCGAAGAAGAGCGGACGGCCGCTGGTGAGCGTCTCGACCCCGGGCAGCCGGGCGTCCAGCGGCACGCCCTCGAAGGGCGCGAGGAAGCCCGGCGGGAAGCCCGTCTCCCACGCCAGGTACAGGTGCCGGTCCTGGAGCAGGTAGAGGGCGAGGCGGCGGCCGCCGAACGCCGGCAGCAGTTCCCGTACGACCACGGCGGCCACCTGGCGGGCGGTGACCGCCTCGGTCAGGGCCACGGCCAGGACGATGGGCCGGTACACGGGCGGCGTGACGGTGGCGTCGGCGGGTGCGGGGGCGCCGGTCGCGGGTGCCCCGGGCGGGGCGCCGTGCTCGGGAGTGAGGTTGGCGGACGCGTCGGCCACCCGGTTGGCCGGACGGAGCGTTCCCGTCAGAAGGTCCCGCCCGGGGTGCACGGAGACCGCGAGCCAGTCCCCCTCGTAGGGCCGCGGGGTGGCCCGGCGGCTGTCGTCGGGCGGGCGCCGGACGTGGAAGTGGACCGGGTCGGGGGAGAGCAGGGCGCCGCGCAGATGGTCCTCGTAGTCGGCCTGGTCCAGCCACGGCAGGGCCTCCCACAGGGTGTGGCCCAGCAGCCGGGACCGGGGCAGGCCCAGCAGCCGGGCGGCGCGCGGATTGGCGTAGACGATGGTGCCCAGCCGGTCCACGCAGAAGACGCCGTCCGGCAGCAGATCGGCGGCGGCGTCCGCCACGGCACCGCCGGACGGTTCGCGCACGACGCCGCGTACCGGGCCGCCGACGGGGGGTGCCGACTGCGGCTTCCACAGTTCCACCAGGCGCAGCGCGCCGTCCGCGGCGCGCACGTACAGGGGGAGCGGGGGCGGCCCGCCGGCGGCCGTCTGCCGCAGCGCCGCGGCGATCCGGTGTCCGTCGTCGGGGGCCAGCGCGCCGGTGAGCGCGTCGAGCGCGGCGCCGGCTTCCCGGGGGTGGTCCGCCAGGCCGAGCAGGGCGCGCAGCGGTTCGTCGACGGTGACGGCGCCGGTGGCGGGGTCCCAGGCGAAGCTCCCGGCGTGCTGCGGGTGCCGGGCGGCGGGCGGGGGCCGCAGGCACAGCGGTTCCCCGTCCCAGACGGCCGGCGGGGGGTCCGGCGCGCCCGACGCGGCCGACCGGTCCAGGACCGCGCCCAGATCCCGCGCCGCCGCCTCCGCCCGGTCCACGCCGGCCGTCACCTCGGCGGTGTCGGAGGCAGCCGGGCGCAGGACGGCCAGCACCCCGTAGGTCCGCGAGGCACCGGGCACGGGTACGTACAGGGAGCCGAAGGGGAAGGGCAGGCCGGCCGCGAACTGCGGGTAACGGCGCATCGTCTCCGTCGCGTCGGGCAGCACCACCCGTGTGCCCAGCCGGTAGGCGTCGGCCACCGGGAAGGGGCTGTCGGCGTGCACCCGCCACCAGGGGCGGAAGAGCGGTCCCGGCAGTCCGGCGAGGACGGCGAGCCGCAGCACGCCGGGCGTGCGGGAGGGCAGGTAGATCCCGCCCGCGTAGCCGTCGGCCGCGCCGATCGCCCGCGCGCAGGCGTCGATGAGCGCGGCCGTCAGCCTCCCTGGCATCCGGCCTGCGTCCTCGGCGCCTGCACTCATCGGCTCCACCTCGTCCGTGCGCCGTCACGCGGGCGACACAGCAAGAATGCGCCACCCCGTCCGGGTCGCGCACTCCCTCGGGCCGCACGGGTGACCGCGACGGGCGTTGACCGGGGCGACGCGAGTCCGTAACCTCCTCCGCGACATTCGGAAAGTGTTCCGAAACTTTCGGGGTCCTGCGGCTTCTCCGGGCGGCTCCGAACGGCTCCCGCACACCGATACGAGGAACGGGATGACATGCGCATGACCTTGCTCCGTCTGTCGAGAGCGGCCGCCGCCGGTCTCGTCGCCGCGGCGGCACTGACGGCCGCGGCGCACTCCGCCGAGGCCGCGGAGGCCGCCGACACGCTCGGCTCCGCTGCGGCGGCCCAGGGCCGCTACTTCGGCACCGCCGTCGCGGCGGGCCACCTCGGCGAGGCCGACTACGCCGCCACCCTGGACCGCGAGTTCAACTCGGCCACGCCCGAGAACGAGATGAAGTGGGACGCCACCGAGCCCAGCCGCGGCACCTTCACCTTCTCGGCCGCCGACCGGGTCGTCGACCACGCTCGGGCCCAGGGCATGGACGTCCGCGGCCACACCCTCGTCTGGCACTCCCAACTGCCCTCCTGGGTGGGCGCCCTGGGCGCGGCCGACCTGCGCGCCGCCATGAAAGACCACATCGACCAGGTGATGGGCCGCTACAAGGGGCAGATCCACAGCTGGGACGTCGTCAACGAGGCGTTCCAGGACGGCGGCAGCGGCGCCCGGCGCAGCTCGCCCTTCCAGGACAAGCTGGGCGACGGCTACATCGAGGAGGCGTTCCGCACCGCCCGCGCCGCCGACCCCGCGGCCAAGCTCTGCTACAACGACTACAACACCGACGGCGTCAACGCGAAGAGCACGGCCGTCTACGCCATGGTCAAGGACTTCAAGGCGCGCGGCGTGCCCATCGACTGCGTCGGCTTCCAGGGCCACTTCAACAGCAACTCCCCGGTCCCCGCCGACCTGCGGGCCAATCTCCAGCGCTTCGCCGACCTCGGCGTCGACGTGCAGATCACCGAACTGGACATCGAGGGCTCCGGCACCGCCCAGGCCGACGCCTACGCGCGGGTGGTCGACGCCTGCCTCGCCGTGGACCGCTGCACCGGCATCACCGTGTGGGGCGTCACCGACAAGTACTCCTGGCGCAGCGGCGGCACCCCGCTGCTCTTCGACGGGAACTACGACGCCAAGCCCGCCTACGACGCCGTCCTGGCCGCCCTCGGCGGTGACGGCGGCGGCGGTGAACCGGGCGAGGGCACGGCGACCTGCACGGCCACCTACACCAGGACCGCGGACTGGAACAGCGGCTACAACGGCCAGATCACCGTCACCGCGGGCAGCGAGCCGATCAGCTCCTGGGCGGCCACCGTCACCTTCGCCGCGCCGCAGCAGGTGCAGGCCACCTGGAACGCCACACCGTCCTGGAGCGGCAACGTCATGACGGCGCGGCCCAGTTGGAACGGCACGCTGGCGGCCGGCGCGTCCACCAGCTTCGGGTTCACGGTGTCCAAGAACGGCAGTGACGCCGCCCCCGTCGTCGGCGGCTGCACCGCGTCCTGACCCGCCGGGGGCACCTGACCGCCGCCGAGCCGGGGTCTGCGCGGCGGTCCGGCGCCGCCCTCCGTCCGCAGAAGACGGCGCGTCCGGCGGAAGTTGGGACAAAGAGCCGGTGCCGGGCGTCCCGGTGCGTATCGTGAGGGGCCGGGGTCAGCGCTCTCCCTACCCGGCCCCGGACCGGACGGTGAGGCTCGGTATGACTCCCGCGCACAGACCCGACGCGGCGGACGCCTCGGTCCTGTCCTCGGTGGTGGAGTTCCGGGGCGGATCGGCGATGATTCCGGCCTCCCGCGACGTGGTGCACCGCTTCGTCGAGCGGCTCGGGGCGCGGGGGGTGGAGCCGCCCGACGGATTTCTGGACGCCGCCCGCCTGGTCGCCGGCGAACTGGTGACGAACGCCCTCCGGCACGCGCCCGGGCCCTGCCGGCTGGCACTGACCCTGGTCGACGACGGCGTGGAGATCGCGGTGTCGGACACGGGGGAGGGCTACCCCACGTTCCTGCCCCGCGATCCCCTCCGGGTCGGCGGGCACGGTCTGGAGATCGTGACGCGGCTGTGCGACGAGGTCATCACCAAGCCGCACGCGACGGGAAAGACGGTCTACGCCCGGCTGCCGCTGCGCTGAGGCGGGCCCGGCCCCGGCTCAGGCGGCCAGGGCCCGCTCGACGGTCGGGAAACAGGCGATCAGGGTGTCGACGCCCACCAGGCGCAGTATCCGCTCGACCGGGTGCTGGGGCGCGGCCAGCCGGAACCAGACGCCGCGGGCCTCGGCGGCCTGGTGGGCGGAGATGAGCACGTTGATGCCGCTGGAGTCCAGGAAACCCACCTCCGAGAGGTCGACCACCGTGCCCGACGCCGTCTGCACGGAGGAGAGCAGGACATCGCGGAGCTGACCGCTGCCGTCGAGATCGACCTCCCCGGCGAGGACGACGACGTCGACGCCGTCGCCCCTGGTGGTACGGGTGATCAGCAGCCGCTCCGGAACCGCCGCTCCCTCTATGTCCGCCACGTCTCTCCCCACTCCCGCATATGCCCGGCCCGTCGTCGGTGGCTCGATGTTAAGGCCCCCGGGGGTCCGGGTGGGTCACTTGGGCACACCCGCGGACCGTGCGAAAGGCGCCGGACCTGGCTCGGCGCGCGCGAGGGCGTTCCACTGACTACGGTCGAGTTGTGGTAGCTCACACATTCGAGGAGCTCGTGCACAAGCGTCGCGCGGCCGATCAGGCCCGCCATCGGGTCGAGACGCTGCGGGACTCGTACGGGCCTCCCACGCAGCATCAGTGGACCCCGCGGCAGTCGGAGACCTACGAGACCGCCGTGCGGGCCTGGCGCGACCTGGACCGGGACGCGCAGACCGCGATGACGGAGTACGTGAAGGAAGGTGGCCAGTCCCGGCACAAGATCGAGGCGAAGATCCGCAAGGCCGTCCGAGACGGAGGCCCCGGTGCCTGACCGGCAGTGAGGCGCGCCTCGGGAACCGCTCGACGGTGCCGGCACGTCAGCGGTCGGCCCCGCACCGGGTCGGGTGCGGGGCCTCCTCATGGGCGGGGCGCCGTGGGCGGGGCGCCCCGGACGCGGCGCGGGCCACGGGCCGGCCGCGCTGCTCCGGCCGCCGGGCTCGTGGCGGTAACGAGGTGCCGGGCTCGTGGCGGGGACGTGGCGCCGGGCTCGTGGCGGTGGTGCCGCCGGGCTCGTGGCGGTGGTGCGGCCGGGCTTGTTGCGGAGGCGGGGCGGCGGGTGTCCCTGGTGGTGGTCCGGGTGTCACACCCGTCCCGGCAGCGCCTCGACCACCAGCGCGCGTACGGCGTCGAGGGCCTCCGCGCGGTCCTCGGGGACCAGGCCGATGCGGGTGCGGCGGTCCAGGAGGTCGGACTCGTCGAGGGCGCCCTCGTGCCGCAGGGCCCAGAGGATCTCGGCCCCGGTGACGGGGTGGTCCGGCAGGACCCGCTCGCCGAGCCGGGGGTCGCGGGCGGCGAGGGCGTGAACGGCCGGTGCCTCGGTGCCGTAGCGGCGGACCAGGCGGCGCGGTGCGCGCAGCGCGGCCAGGGCCCGCGGTGCGGCGGCGCCGACCAGCGGCAGCGCGGCGGTGGGGGACGGGCCGGCGCCCAGGCGGCGGGCGGCGACGGCGGCGTCCACGGCGTCCTCGGCCATGCGCCGGTACGTGGTCAGCTTGCCGCCGACCACGGTGACCACGCCCTCCGGCGAGGTGAGGACCGCGTGGCGGCGGGAGATGTCCGCCGTGCGGGGCCCGCCGTCGGACCGGTCGGCGGGCCCCGTGTCCAGCAGGGGGCGCAGCCCCGCGAAGGCGCCCACCACGTCCTCGCGGTGGACCGGCGTGTCCAGCACGGAACCCAGCACGTCCAGCAGGAAGCCGACGTCCGTCTCGGGCACCTCGGGAACGTCCGGGACCTCCCCTTCCACGGGCTCGTCGGTCAGACCGACGTAGACCCGCCCGTCGCCCTGGGGCAGCACCAGGACGAAGCGGTTGGTCTCCCCGGGCACCGGCACGTGCAGGCCCGCGGGCAGCGGCCCGAGCCGGTCGGAGCGCAGGACCAGGTGGGTGCCGCGGGAGGGGCGGACCCGGATGCCCTCCACCAGGTCACCGGCCCAGACGCCGGAGGCGTTGATCACCGCGCGGGCGCGGATCTCGCCCTCCTCCCCGGTCAGTTCGTCGCGTGCCCGGGCCCCGGAGGCGGTCAGCTCCAGCGCCCGCACGCGGGTCAGTATCCGTGCGCCGCGCGCGGCGGCGGTCCGGGCGAGCGCGGTCACCAGGCGGGCGTCGTCGGTGAGCCGGCCGTCCCAGGACAGCAGCCCGCCGCGCAGCCGGTCGGAGCGCAGGGCCGGGGCCAGATGGCGGGTCTCCACCGCGGACAGCCGGCGCGGCGCGGGCAGCGTGGCCCGCGCGGTGCGTGCCGCCAGCCGCAGGGTGTCACCGGCCCGGAACCCGGCCCACGCCAGCGCGGCCTGGCTCCGTGAGACCAGCGGCGTCAGCGGCAGCACGAACGGCTGGGCGTGCACCAGGTGCGGAGCCGTGCGCTCCATGAGCACCCCGCGTTCGACCGCGCTCTCGTGGGCCACGTCCAGGTGCGCGGAGGCCAGATAGCGCAGACCGCCGTGGATGAGCTTGGAGCTCCAGCGGGAGGTGCCGAAGGCCAGGTCGTGGGCGTCCACGGCGACCACGCTCAGACCGCGGGCCGCCGCGTCCAGGGCGACGCCGGCGCCCGTCGCGCCGAGCCCGACGACCAGGACGTCCACGACGGGGCCGCCCAGCGCCTCGGTAAGCTCGCGCGAGCGCCGGGCGGCGGACAGGGAGGCCCCGGCGGCGGGGCTGCTGCTGGTCGGGCTCATGGGGTGAGGGTCCTCTCCAGAACGGTGCGCAGTTCCCCCAGGAAGGCAGCGGGGGTCAGCTCGTCGTCGTCCTCGTCGGTCATGGTGCGCAGCGACAGGGCGAAGGACTGGACGACCAGCAGCACGGACCGTGCCTGCCGTCCGGTGTGGCCCGGGCGCACCGAACCGTCGGCGTGGCCCTCGGCCAGCGCGCCGGCCAGCAGCTCCAGCAACGCGTCCTGGCTCGCCCCGCGCCGGTCCAGGACGTAGGGGAGCAGCAGCTCGGGATCGACGTCGACGATCTTGCGGAAGAGCGGGTGCGCGCGGAACGCCTCGACCCCGGTGACCAGCCCCTCGACGACGCGGGAGCGGGTGTCCAGGCCGGGCCGCGGTTCGGGGATGGCCCCGGCGGCCACCGCGATCCACTCGCGGGTCATCAGATCGCCGACCAGCGTCCGCACGTCCGGCCAGCGCCGGTACAGCGTCATCCGGGAGACGCCGGCGCGGCGGGCCACGTCGGTCATCGTCGTGCGGCGGACCCCGACGGCCAGCACACAGTCGCGCACGGCGTCCAGCACGGTGTCGTTGTCCGAGGCGTTGGGCCGGCCCGAGTCGTTGTGACGGTTAGGCGTCATGTGTAACAGTGTAACGCCCCTGGGGCCGCGCAACCGGCATGCCCCGCACCGACCGTGAGGACGACAGGCCATGGACATGCTGTGGAACGGCTGGGGGGACCCGGCCCGGGCGACGCCGCTGCCCGAGACGGTGAGCGGACTGCTGCGCGACCTGCTCGGCGTAGCACCCCGGGGAGCCGCCGCCCTCCCGCTGGAGGAGATCGGCGTCCCCGCCTCGCCGCTGGACGCAACCGTCCGCCGTGCCCTGGAGAGGGCCGTCGGCGACCGCCCGGACCGGGTGCGCACGGACGCCGAGACCCGCCTGCGCCACACCCGCGGCAAGTCCACCCCCGACCTGCTGCGCATGCGGGCCGGCGACACCGCCGACACCCCGGCCGCCGTCGTGCTCCCGGACGACCACGACCAGGTGCTCGCCGTGCTGGCGGCCTGCGTCCGGCACCGCCTGGCCCTCGTCCCCTTCGGCGGCGGCACCTCCGTCGTCGGCGGCCTCGCCCCCGAAGGCGGGTCCGCGACCGCCGGCTTCGTCGCCCTCGACCTACGGCACATGAACCGCCTGCTCGACCTGGACGAGGTCTCCCGCACCGCCACCCTGCAACCCGGCCTGCGCGCCCCCGAGGCCGAGGCGCTGCTCGCCGAACGGGGCTACACCCTCGGCCACTTCCCCCAGTCCTACGAGTGGGCCACCATCGGCGGCTTCGCCGCCACCCGCTCCAGCGGTCAGGCCTCGGCCGGCTACGGACGCTTCGACGAGATGGTCCTCGGCCTCACCCTCGCCACCCCCGAGGGCACCCTCGACACCGGCCGCGCCCCGCGCTCCGCCGCCGGACCCGACCTGCGCCAGCTCGTCCTGGGCTCCGAGGGCGCCTTCGGCGTCATCACGTCGGTCACCGTGCGCGTGCGCCCCCTACCGCGGGTCCGCCGCTACGAGGGCTGGCGCTTCGCCTCCTTCGACGCCGGCGCCGCCGCCCTGCGCCGCCTCGCCCAGGACGGACCGCGCCCGACGGTGCTGCGGCTGTCGGACGAGACGGAGACGCTGATCGGCCTGGCCCAGCCCGACGCCATCGGCGCCTCCCTGGAACGGCAGGACGCCGGCTGCCTCGCCGTCGTCGGCTTCGAGGGCACGGAGGAGGACACCGCGCACCGCCGCGAGGGCGCCGCCGCCGTCCTGGGCGCGTGCGGCGGCACCTTCGTCGGGGAGGAACCGGGGGAGCGCTGGGCCCACGGCCGCTACTCGGCGCCGTACCTGCGCGACTCGCTGCTCGACGCCGGGGCGCTCGCCGAGACCCTGGAGACCGCGACCTACTGGTCCCGGGTCCCCGCCCTGTACACCGCCGTCCGCGACGCGCTCACCGGCACCCTCACCGAGGCCGGCACCCCGCCCCTGGTCATGTGCCACATCTCGCACGTCTACGAGAACGGCGCCTCCCTGTACTTCACGGTCGTCTCGGCGCAGGGCGAGGACGCCGTGGCCCACTGGACGCGGGCCAAGCACGCCGCCAACGAGGCGATCCTCGCGGCGGGCGGCACCATCACCCACCACCACGGCGTCGGCACCGACCACCGAGACTGGTACGTCCGGGAGGCGGGCCCCCTCGGGGTCAGGGCGCTGGACGCCGTCAAGCGGAGCCTGGACCCGGCGGGAGTGCTCAGCCCGGGTGTCCTGCTGCCCGGGAACGGACCCCGCACCTCGGCGCACCCCCACCCGTGAGACAACTGTCCGGCACCACTCGTCAGCCCGGAGGCACATCGATGCGTCAGTTCACCGCCGTCGTCAACCCCACCGCGGGCGGCGCCACCTCGGCCGCGGCGCTGCTGGGGGTGGCCCGGCTGCTGCGGGAGGCGGGCGCCGGGCTGGAGACCGAGTACAGCCGCAGCCTCGGCCACGCCCGGGAGATCGCCCGGCAGGCCGGGGAGGACGGCCGGGTGGTGCTCGCCGTCGGCGGCGACGGCATGGCCGGCGGCATCGGCGGCGCCCTCAGCGGCACCGGGGCGACGCTCGGGCTCGTCCCGGCCGGCCGCGGCAACGACTTCGCGCGCGCCCTGGGCCTGCCCACCGAGCCCGCCGCGCTCGCCGAGGTGCTGCTGCGGGGCGAGCCGCGCCCCGTCGACACCATCGAGGTGACCTCGGCGGTCCACGACCGCACCGTCGTGCTCGGCAGCGTCTACGCGGGTGTCGACGCGCTCGCCAACCGGCACGCCAACGACACCCGCCTGCTGCGCGGTGCCGCCTCCTACTACGCGGGCGCCCTGCGCGCCGTCACCGGCTGGCGCCCGACCCGCTACCGCGTCACCGTCGACGGCGAGGAGCACGCGTTCACCGGCTACACCACGGTGGCCGCCAACTCCGGCTACTACGGCTTCGACCGCCGCATAGCCCCCTCCGCCCGGGTCGACGACGGCCTGCTGGACGTCGTGATGATCCACCACGCGCCCCGGCTGCTGTTCTTCGCCCTCATGAACGAGCTGGCGTCGGGCGCCCACGTCCGCCGTCCCCAGGTCCGCGTCGTGCGCGGCCGGGAGGTCCGCATCGAGGCCGACCGGGCCGTGCCGTACGGCGCGGACGGCGAGGTCGAGGCCCTCGTCCCGGTCACGGCCAGGGTGCTGCCCGGCGCGCTGCGCGTCCTGTGCTGAACGGGCCGCCGGGCCGGCCACCGTCCTCGGTGACCGGCCCGGCGGGATGCCGCTCTCAGCCCCGGGGCGTGGTGAACCGTTCCCACACCCGGTGCGCGCCCAGCAACCCGGTGACCTGCTCCAGGGCCGCCGTGCCGGAGTCGGCGACGACCACGCCCGGTGCGTCGGCGGGCACCCCGGACGCCTCCAGCGCGACCTCGCCGCCCGCCCAGACACCGATCGCCTTGCCGTGCCGGAACGCCTCCGACACCAGCAGGCTCACCCGCGGGTCGGTCGTCGCCGGCCGCGCGGGCGCCGGGCCGGACTTGTAGTCGCGCGGGGTGTACGCGTCGCCGCCCATGTCCGGCGCCCCCGCGATCAGCACCGCGTCGAACTCCACGGAGCGCGCGGTGACATAGCTGCGCTGCACGGTCAGCGCGGCGTCGCCCGACCCGAGGGTCCCGCCGGTCGGCGCCACCACCAGCGGCACCATCCCGGCGTTCAGCACCGCCTGCCGCACCGCGTTCACGCCCTCCAGGTCCGCCCCGCCGGTCACGATGCCGATCACCCTGCCCTCGGTGGGCCAGGTGCGGCCGACCTGCGACAGCGCCGGGCTCGGCTCGACGTCCGCCAGCGGCACCGTCGGCTGCGGGGCGGGCAGCCCCAGGCCCTCGGCGACACCGGCGCACAGCTCCGGGTCGATGTTGGCCAGCACCTGAAGCGTCCGCTCCCTGATGGACTGCTCGTAGCACTTGCCCAGCTCGAAGGTGTACGCGCCGATGATGTGCTCGCGCTCCACCGAACTCATGCTCAGCCAGAACCGCCGAGGCTGGCTGAAGTGGTCCGCGAACGACTCCGGCGCCTCACGCACCTTCGTCGCCTCCGGCACCCGCACCGGCGCCTCGATGTACGCGCCCTCGGCCGCGCCGGCCGTGAACGGGCAGCCGCCGTCCAGGGAGTTGGGCCGGTAGGGCGCCACCCCCCGGTGCACCGCCGTCTGGTGCATGCCGTCGCGGAGCATGTCGTTGACCGGCGCCTGCGGGCGGTTGATGGGCAGCTGCGGGAAGTTGGGACCGCCGAGCCGGGTGATCTGCGTGTCCAGGTACGAGAAGAGCCGGCCCGCGAGCAGCGGGTCGTCCGTGACGTCGATGCCGGGCACGAGGTGCCCCACGTGGAAGGCGACCTGCTCGGTCTCGGCGAAGAAGTTGGACGGGTTGCGGTTCAGCGTCAGCAGCCCCACCGGCTGCACCGGAGCCAGCTCCTCCGGCACGAGGTTGGTCGGGTCGAGCAGGTCGATGCCCTCGAAGGTCTGCTCCGGATTGTCGGGGAAGGTCTGGATGCCCAGCTCCCACTGCGGGTACGCGCCCGCCTCGATGGCGTCCGCCAGGTCCCGGCGGTGGAAGTCCGGGTCGACGCCGTTGATGAGCTGCGCCTCGTCCCAGACCAGGGAGTGCACGCCCAGCTTCGGCTTCCAGTGGAACTTCACCAGCGTCGTCTCGCCCGCCGCGTTGACCAGCCGGAAGGTGTGGACGCCGAAGCCCTCCATCATCCGGTAGGAGCGCGGGATGCCGCGGTCGCCCATGAAGAAGATGGTGTGGTGGGTCGCCTCGGTGTGCAGCGAGACGAAGTCCCAGAAGGTGTCGTGCGCGCTCTGCGCCTGCGGGATCTCCCGGTCGGGGTGCGGCTTGGCGGCGTGGACGACGTCCGGGAACTTGATGGCGTCCTGGATGAAGAAGACCGGGATGTTGTTGCCGACCAGGTCGAAGACGCCCTCGCTGGTGTAGAACTTCGTCGCGAAACCGCGGGTGTCCCGCACGGTGTCCGACGACCCCCGCGAACCGACCACCGTGGAGAACCGCGTGAACACCGGCGTCTCCACGTCCTCGGCGAGGAACGCCGCCTTGGTCACCGAGGCGGCCGTGCCGTAGCTCTGGAAGACGCCGTGCGCGCCGGCGCCGCGGGCGTGCACCACCCGCTCCGGGATGCGCTCGTGGTCGAAGTGCATGATCTTCTCGCGCAGGTGGTGGTCCTGCAGCAGCACGGGGCCGCGCGGTCCCGCCTTCAGCGAGTGGTCGGTGTCGTACAGCCGCGTGCCCTGGGCGTTCGTCAGATAGCTGCCGGACTGCGCCACCCGGGCCTGGTCGGCGCCCGTGGGCTGGCCGGTCGGCGACACGGTGTCCGGGCCGCTCTGGTCCGGCTTCGGGGGCAGCGGCTCCCTGGGTTCGGTGGGCTCGGCGACGGGCGGCGACTCGGGGCCGGGCTTGCCGGGGACGCCGTCCGCCGGTCCGCCACCCTCGCCCGTCAGGCTCTCGGTGACCTTGTGGGCTACTCGCTTGAGGGGATTGGCCTCGCTCATCAGCCTTTTTCTCCGTTCTGGGCGGGCCGCTGCACGCGGCCGGTCGTGTTCGGGTACCGACTGCCGTGGTGGGCCGTGACCGCGTACCCAGCGAGCGGGACTCAAGGCATGGGCGCGGGGGAACGGACGCGGACGTCTCAGGTGACGGACTCCCCGTCGTGCACGCCGCCCTGACAGCGTTTCGTGAAGGAGCCCGTCCCCGACTGGTCGACCGAGACGACGATCAGTCCGCCGCCCTGGATGCACTCGCTCGCCGTCACGTCGGCCGGCAGGTGCGCGGCACGGGTCATCGCGGCGTCGGCGGGAGCCGCGCCCAGGACCGGCAGGGCCAGGGCCGCGACGACGGCCCACGGGGACTTGCGCATGAGTCGGACTCCTTCTCACCGGTGCCGTACCAGCGTCACCGGGCCCGGGTCGGTCCGCCACTTCAGCCGCGCGCACGAGGGAGGGCCCCGACCGGTCGTGCCGGTCGGGGCCCCGTGCGTCGGATCGGCCCGAAGGCGCTTCACTCAGCCGTGTGCGTCACCCCGACGGGGTCGAAGGAGACGCGGGTGCGCCCGCCGCCGTCCGCCCAGACCACCTCGACGCCCTCCTCACCGGGCACCACCTCGGTGACGGCCTCGGCGAGGGGGCCGGGCCCCGGTTCGCCGCTGAGCGCGGCCAGGCAGACGTGCAGGGAGGTGCCGCCCGCCGCGCCGGACAGCCGGGGCAGCTCGGCCCAGGCCGTGTACGCGGTGCCCTGCGGGGCGCGCACCGTCTCGGGCTCACCGTCCCAGCCGTGCAGTCCGTGCAGCGCGGACACCAGGGGCTCCTCCGGGCCGGTGGCCCATCCGGTGTGCGTCAGGCGGGCGCCGGGCGGCGCCCCGACCACCCGGTGCACCCGCAGCTCGTACGGCCCCCGTGCCACCGTCACGCTCTCCACCCGCAGCCCCGGCACCATCGGGGGGCCGCCGGCGAACACCGGCCGGTGCCAGGACGCCGCCCAGCCCCAGCCGTCGCCCTGGCCCGCGCCGAGCGGGTGCACACGGCGCCGCACGCTGCCGCGGCCGTTCACCCGGACGGAGAGGTGGTTGTCCGCCACGTTGGTCACGGCGGTGGGGCCGGTCCGGGTCGAGTACGCCTGCCGGCCGTAGTGCGGGTCGTCCTCCGCGGCCACCTCGCCCTCGTGCGGCCGGACGTGGTCGCTGCCGTGGTTGTGCAGCCGTACGATCCCGTCGGCGCGCGTCGCCTGGAGCAGCAGGCCGGGGGCCGGCAGGGCCAGCACGCGGTCCGCCTCCTCCACCGGGGCCGCCTCCTCGGTGGCCGTCCACAGCGGGTGGCCGGCCGGGGCCAGCAGCGAGACGAACGCCTTCGACGCCCAGTACGGGGAGGCCGGGCCCGAGTACGGCTGGAGGGTGGCCTCGTGGGCCCCGTGCCAGCCCAGCGAGAGCAGCCCGTCGTCGGTCAGCGCGCCGTGCTCCAGGAAGTACCGCAGACTGCCGCTCACCAGCCGTCGCGAGACGCCCGGAGACAGCGGTGTGTGCCCGGTGACCGCGCCGAGCCCCACGGCGGCGGACGCGGCGAAGCGGTAGGAGAGCGAACGGCCGTAGTGCAGCGGCGCGCCGTCCGCGCCGAACATCAGGGCGAAGCCCTTCAGATGGGCGCGCAGCCGCTCACCGAACCGGGCGGCGTCCTCGCCGGTGTCGCCCGCCAGATGGGCGTCCAGCACCGGGTACAGGTGCAGCGCCCAGCCGTTGTAGTGGTCGAAGGCGCGGCCGTCGCCGTCGGCGTACCAGCCCCCGCCCCGGTACCAGCCCTCCATCAGCTCCAGCGCACGCCCGCGCGCCGCCGCCGTCTCCGCGTCGCCGCGGCCGACCGAATCCAGGAACCCGGCCACCGTGTACGGGAACAGGTACCAGTTGTTCGGCGCCGGCACGTGCCTGAGCGCCCCGCGCAGCCACTCCTCCACGCGGTCCTGCACCCCGGCGTCGAGGTTCTTCCACAGCCAGGGCGCGGTCAGCCGCAGCCCCAGCGCGACCGACGCGGACTCGACCATCGGCTGGCCCTGCACGTCGTGGTCGAGGATCAGCGGCCAGGACTCGGTGTCCTCGCGGCCGGGGGTACGGGTGCCCGAGTCGAGACCGCGCGCGTAGCGGTCCAGCCAGCCGTGCGGGTCGTCGCCGTCGGCGCCGGCGACCCGGAAGGCCGCCGCGAGGAAGGTGCGGGCGAAGCCCTCCAGCCCGTCGGAGCGCACACCCGAGCGGGACGGACGCCCCGGCAGGTCCAGCAGGGCGCGGCCGGGGGAGCTCCAGCGCCACGCGGCCCACAGCAGTCCGTCCGCGACGGCCTCCCAGTGGGCGCGGGTGTACCCGGTGTACGGGCTCGGCGCACGGTCCTCGGTGGGCAGTTCGAACGGGATGCTCATGCCAGGAACGCCAGCCTTTCGCGTCGTACGGGATGGAGGAAACCGGCGCCGGACGCCCAGCGGGTGGTCTCGGCGAGGGCGAGGTCGGCCAGACGGCACCACTCGTTGCCCTCGGAGCCGGCGAGGTGCGGGGTGATCAGCGCGTTGTCGCAGTCCCACAGCGGATGGTCCGGGGGCAGCACCTCGGGGTCGGTGACGTCCAGCACCGCCCGGATGCGGCCCTGGGTGACCGCGTCCGTGAGCGCGTCCTGGTCGACGACCGCGCCCCGGGAGGTGTTGACCAGCACCGCGTCGGGCCGCATCGCGTCGATCAGGGACCGGCCGACCAGGCCGCGGGTGGTGGGCAGCAGCGGGGTGTGCACGCTGACGGTGTCGCAGCGCGCGAACAGCTCGGGCAGCGTCACCAGTTCGACGCCGAGCGCGGAGGCGTCCGGCTCGTCGACGTACGGGTCGTGCAGGAGGACGTCGACGTCGTGCGGGCGCAGCAGCTCGACGACCCTGCGGCCGATCAGCGAGGCGGACAGGATGCCGACCGTGCGCCGGTAGTTGCCGACGCCGCGCGGGGTGCGCAGCCAGTTGCCGCGCTCCCGGGAGACCCGGTAGTCGCGGGCCCGTTCCAGTACCCGCTTGCCGGTGAGCAGGATCATGGCGAGCGTGTACTCGGCCACCGGCAGCGCGTTGGCGGCCGCGGCCGAGGAGACCTCGATCCCGCGTTCCCAGCAGGCCTCGGTGACGTGCCCGCGGACGCTGCCCGCCGTGTGCACCACGGCCCGCAGCCGCGGGGCGGCCCGCAGTACGTCCTCGTCCAGCCGCGGACAGCCCCAGCCGGTGACCAGCAGGTCCACATCGGCCAGCACCGACCTGGCCCGGGGCGTGGACAGGTCGTCCAGCACCGGGAACGGAGCGAGGTCGCAGACCCGGCGGAAGGCGCCGAGGGACTGCGGGTCGAGGACCGCCGAGGCGGCGTCCCGGGACATGGCCACGGCGGCACGGGGCCGGAATCCGGGACCGGGGGAGTGCGAGGTCACTTGACGGCTCCGGCGGTCAGCCCGCTCCGCCAGAAGCGCTGGAGCAGGACGAAGGCGAGGATGAGCGGCAGTACGGCGAGCAGGGACCCCATGATGACCACGGGGTAGTACTCGGGCGAGACGGACGCCGCGCTGTTCCACTGGTACAGGCCGAGACTGACGGGATACAGGTCCTGGTCGGACAGCATCACCATGGGCAGGAAGAAGTTGTTCCAGATCGCGGTCAGCTGGAAGAGGAAGACCGTCACCAGGCCGGGCCCGAGCATTCTGAGCGCCACCCGGAAGTACGTGGTCAGCTCGCCGGCCCCGTCCACCCGCGCCGCCTCCAGCACCTCGTCGGGCACGTAACCCCGCGCGAAGATCCGCCCGAGGTAGACGCCGAACGGGTTGAACAGCACCGGGATGAAGACCGCCCAGAAGGTGTTGACCAGGCCGGCCTCGGACGCCATCAGGTACAGCGGCAGCGCGAGGACCGTCTGCGGCACCATGACCGCCGCCAGGACCAGGCCGAACAGCTTCTCCTTGTGCCGGAAGCCGTACTTGTCGAAGGCGTAGCCGCAGGCCACGCTCACCAGTGCGCCGATCGCCGCGCCCACCACCGCGTACAGCAGGCTGTTGACGTACCAGCGGCCGTACAGCCCGCCGTCCATGGCGAACAGGTCCTGGAGGTTGCGCGCGAAGGAGAAGTCGCTCAGCGAGAGCAGGTCGCTGCTGAAGAGCGCGTCCCGGGTCTTGGCGGAGGCGAGCACCAGCCACAGGACCGGGAGCAGGGTGTAGAGCACGGAGATCGCCACGACCACGTTGACCGTGGCCCGGCCCAGCAGTCCGGGGCGGAGCAGGGAGCTGTCGGCGGCGCTCATCGGGCCTCCCGGGAGACGTCGGCGCGGCTGGTGAAGCGGGTGACGCCGTAGGACAGGGCGATGGTGCAGACGAGCAGGACGACCGAGGCGGCCGCCGCGAGGCCGTAGTTGTTGCGGGTGAAGGCCGCGTCGTAGATGTACATGCTCGGCGAGAACCGCGAACTGATCATCGGTGACGACTGGCTGAGCAGCATCGGTTCGGTGAAGAGCTGGAGCGCCCAGATCAGGGTGAAGATGGAGACCATCACGATGGAGGCGCGCACCAGCGGCGTCTTGACCTGGAGCGCGGTGCGCACCGGCCCCGCGCCGTCCACCACGGACGCCTCGATCACCTCGCGCGGCACCGCCTGCAGGGCGGCGTAGAAGACCACCATGTTGTAGCCGAGGTTGCTCCACAGCGCGATGTTCACGATGGACGGGACCACCGTGTGCACGCCGAGGAAGTCGATGGTGACGTCCGCCTGCGCGAACAGTTCGATGACCGGGCTGATGCCGGGCGTGTACAGGTACAGCCAGATCAGCGCCGCGATGATGCCGGGCACCGCGTGCGGCAGGAACAGCCCGAGCTGGGCGAAGGCGCGCAGCCGGACCACGCCGGAGTCCAGCAGCAGGGCGAGCGCGAGCGCGCCGACGACCATGAGCGGGATGTAGATCAGGCAGTACAGGGCGACCGTGCCGAGCCCACCGAGGAAGGTCGGGTCGGTGAGCACGGCCGCGTAGGACCGCAGTCCGACGAAGACCGTGCGCTCGGGGCCGAAGCCGAGGCCGGGCTGGTCGTCGCTGAAGAAACTCAGGTAGACCGCCGTGCCGACGGGGATCAGGAAGACGGTGACCAGCAGGACGAAGAACGGCGTCATCAGGACGCCCGCCGCGGTCAGTTGACGGCGCCTGGCCGCTCTGCGGGCACGCGGGCCCGACGCGGAGGGGGCCGCGGCGGCGGGGGAGGCGCCGGCCGGCACCCGGGTGCGGATGGTCGTGGTCATGGGGTGTCACCTGCCTTTCGTCGGCTCAGGTGCTGTGCTGGGTGGTGGACAGGCCGAGGGCCTTGAGGTCGGGCATGGTGCCCTCCTGGGCGGTGCGCAACGACTCGACGAGGGAGCCCTGGCCGCCGCTGACGCGGGCGAAGGAGTCCTGCATGACCTTCTGGGTGGCGCTCATCCGCGGTCCCCACAGCCACTGCTCGCCGATCTTCTGCGCCTCCCGCTCGAACAGGGTGTAGATGTCCTGCCCGCCGTAGTACGACCGGTCGAAGGCGTCGCGGCCGACCGAGACCAGGCCGGGGGCGGCCGGGTACTGGCTGCTGGTGCCGCTGGACAGCCGGGCCCGCAGGGCGTCGGGGTGGGAGACCTGCCACTCGATGAACTCCATGGCGGCCTCGGGGTGCCTGCTGTCCGCGGTGACGGCGAAGGTGGAGCCGCCGTGCGTGCCGACGGAGGGGCTGCCGGTGTCCCACTGCGGCATCGGCGCGATCCGCCACTGGCCCTTCTGCCCCGGCCGCGCGTTCATCTGCGCGCCCGCGTCCCAGGCGCCGCTGAGCCGGGTCAGCACCAGGCCGTTGCCGATCTGCGCGTCGGACTGGCGGCTCTCGACGGCGTTCATGAAGACGTCGTCCCGGTCGATCAGGCCCTGCCAGTAGTCCGCGACCCGCCGGGACGGCGCGTCGGCGAGGGAGACGTTCCAGGCGCCCTTCGAGGTGTCGAACCACCGGGCGCCCGCCTGCCAGGCGTAGCAGGCGAACTGCGTCATCCCGTCGGTGGGGAACAGCACCAGCCGTCGGTCGGGGGCCTTGCGGCGCACGGCCGCGGCCTGCTCGGCGAACTCGTCCCAGGTGCGCGCGGGCCGGAGCCCGTAACGGTCGAAGAGGTCGGCCCGGTAGTGCATGACCATGGGCTCGACGTCCAGCGGCACGCTGAACACCCTGCCCTCGAAGGTGGTCAGGCCGAGGGCCTGGGGCAGCAGCTTGCGGCGCAGGCCGTCGCCGACCAGGTCGGTGATGTCCCGGGCGACGCCGTCGATGGCGTACCCGGGCACCTGCGGGTACTCGATGGTGGCGACGTCGGGCGCGTTGCCGGCCCGGGCGGCGTTGCTGAGCTTGGCGTAGCCGCCCTGCCCGCCGGAGGGGATCTGCTGGAACTCCACCTGCACGGTGCGGTGCGTGCGGTTGAAGGCGTCGACCACCTCCTGGCTGCCGCGCAGGGCGGACCAGAAGGTGATGCGCGTGGTGGTGCCCGTGCGGGCCGACGATGCGGCGTTCCCCCCGCTGCAGGCGCTCACGGCTCCTGTCAGGGGTACGGCGGCCATCGCGGCGAGCACGGAGCGACGGCTGGGTCGTCCGGGCATGGCGCCTCCCGCGGCTCCTGCGGGCCCGCGTCGGTGCGGACCCGACTGTTCGGGACACGGGAATCCTGAAGGCTCCGACACAAACGGTCAATAGATCGATCAGAAGAAAATGAAACGCTCAAACGCTCATTCCCGTGGCGCGGTCGAGCCGCGCACCATCAGCCGGGGCAGCAGCTCGACGCGGCGCGTGGGCCCGGGCGCGCTCTCCCGCAGACGCCGCAGCAGCAGCTCGGCGGCGACCCGGCCGACCTCGGCCCGGGGCGGGGACACGGCCGTCAGCGGGGGCGTCGCGAGCCCGGCCACCACGTCGTCGTACGCCACGACCGAGCAGTCCTGCGGCACCCGCACCCCCTCGGCCGCCAGCCGCTGCACGATCATCAGCGCGTCCACGTCACCGTGCAGCACGACCGCGCTCGCCCCCGTCCTGCGCAGCAGCACCGGCAGTTCGGCGGTCTCGTCCGCCGTGTACGGCCCCTCCGGCCCCGACTCCGGGGTGCTCAGGGCCCACGCCCACTCCTCGACCAGCGGGTGCGCGTCCGCGATCTCGGCCAGCGCGGACCGCAGGGTGCGGGCGGTCGGGCTGTCGTCCCGGGTCGCGAAGACGACGCGCCGGTGACCGAGTCCCACCAGGTGCTCCACCGCGAGGTGCGCGCCGTACCAGTGGTCCGAGCAGACCGAGTCCAGCACGTGCGGTGCGCTGCCGCGTCGCGGCCGGCGTTCCATGAGCACCGTCGGCACCTCCAGCCCGGACAGCCACCCGTGGTCGGCCTCCTCGACGGCCAGGCTGTTCCACCGGGGCGCGAGCAGCAGACCCCGGGCGCCGTCCGCGAGGGCCCGCTCCACCAGCGGGCGTTCGGCACCCGCCGCCTGGGGCGCGATGTGCAGCGCCAGACGCACGCCGGCCTCCTCCAGCACCGTGCGCGCGCCGTGCAGCGTCTCGGTCAGGTACGAGTGCCGCTCCGGCACCACCACGGCCACCCGGTCACCGTCGGCGGCCTCCCTGGCGGGGACCTCCTGGGCGGGCAGCGTCGAGCGGACGACGCCGTGCCCCCGGCGCAGCCTGCCCTCGCGGGTCAGCTCCTCCACGTCACGGCGCACCGTCACCACGGAGACCTGCAACTCGTCGGCGAGGTCGCGCACCCGCGCGGTGCCCCGCGCCTGCACCGCCGCCAGAATCCGTTGACGCCTGAGATCGACCGGCTCCCGCATCTGGCCTCCCACCCCCGTGATGTTCGTTTGAGCGATTCCGCGTCATCATAGCGATCGCTCGGAGCGGGTGCCCGCGCCTTCCGGGGCGGTGACGGGGCCTAGGGCTCGGGGTCCGCGAGGAGCGGGCCCAGCGGGCCCAGGTCCAGGTTCAGGTCGGCGCGACTGAGGCCGTGCTGCGCGCACAGGTCGTCCATCCGCTCGTCGAGCAGCAGCAGCGCCGTGCCCAGCCGCTCCTCCTGTTCCGGGCTGAGCGTCCCCTCGTCGAAGCGGCGCACCGCCTGGCGCTCCATGAGCTGGCGCAACAGTTCCACGACCGTGAGGACCAGGGCGGCCAGGTCGTTGGTGACCCGCTCGGGGTCCAGGTCGAGGGAGTGGGCCCGGGGCGCGCTCACAGCGGCCCGCTGTCCGGCCAGGGAGCGGGCACCCGCTCGTTCACCGAGGACAGCAGGGCGTGCAGCGAGATCCGCACCAGCGGCACGTCCGCGATGGCCAGCACCAGGTCCCCGCTGACGACGACCCCCGTGGCCAGCACCCGGTCCAGGAGATCGACAAGGGGCACGCCCACCGGGGCGTAGGGCTCGGGACCGTCCCAGGGCACGGTCGGCGGGCCGGGCGCACGGAGGTCCGGCCGGTTCACGCGCCGACCTCCCGCAGGGTGCGCCCGGGCTCCTCGTCCCAGCGGGCGAAGGAGTACGGGATCCAGGGGCCCGACGCACCGACCTCCACGGCGGTGAGCCGGCCGTCGGCGGTGAGCCGGGCCAGGGCGCGGGTGAAGGCGGCCGACTCCGCGTTCTCCACCAGGTAGGCGGCGTTGAGCACCTGCGGGGAACGCCGGCCGGTGAGCCGTTCGCTCTGCGGCCGGTGCCGGGTCGCGGCGACGGCGTACCGCCGCAGCTCGGCGTCCAGCTTCTCCGCCTCGGCCAGCGCCTTCGCGTGCCCGCCCCGCCGGTCGCGGCGCCGCGCGCTGACCCGGCTGAGGTAGTCGCGCCCGCCGGCGCCCCGGTCGCGATGGGCACCGGAACCGGCGGCGGGCCCGTCCGGCCCCTCGACGGCGTGCGCCTTCACCGCCCACTCCGTCCGGTCCCGCAGACGGTCCAGCAGCTCGTCCAGCACCGCCTCCCGGCCGGTCACGGCCCGCTCGGCGCTCCGGTCGCCGCGGTACAGGGTCGCCATCGGCAGCGGTACGACCGGGCCGCGGGCGGCGGCGGCCTCCACGCCCCGGTGATGGGCGCGGGCGCAGCGCTCCAGGTCGTCGGGCCGGTTCAGCCGCTCCGCGAGCGCGTCCTCGTCGAACAGCGCGGCCGGAACGTCCTGCACGACCAGGCACAGGCCGCCCGCGCGCAGGACGCGCAGCGGGCCGCCCTCCTCGTGTCCGGTGACCGCGGCCAGGGCGGCACCGTCCGGTGGGGTGCGGGTGACGGCGAAGGCGCACACGAGGTCCACCGTCGCCGGTCCGGCGGGGCACTCGCTCACCGTGCGACCTCCCTCGTGTCCTCGGCGTCCTCGCGGGGGGCTTCCTCCAACGCGTCCTCCAGGGCGTCGAGCCGGGCCCGCAACCGGGCGTTCTCCTCGGCGAGCGCGTCCCGCGCGGCCCGGGAGGACAGCGCCGGATCGGTCTCCCACCAGTCGATGCCCGCCTTCTTCGCGGTGTCCACCGAGGCGATGAACAGGCGCAGGCGGATGGTGAGCAGTTCGATGTCCAACAGGTCGATCTTGATGTCGCCGGCGATGACGATGCCCTTGTCCAGGACCCGTTCGAGGAGGTCGGCGAGGTTGCCGGTGACGGGTGCGTAGGGCTGGGTGTCCGGAGCCGCGTAGCGGTGATCGAGGTCCGTCACCGCGTGCTCCCCGGCAGATCAGCGGCGGGGGCGGGCACGTGGGCGGTCCTCGTACGCGTCGTCGTCCTCGTCGCCGTCGTCGCTGTCGTCGTCGCCGTCCTCCTCGTCGTACTCGCCCTCTTCCTCGTCGTACGCGTCTTCTTCGTCCTGATCGTCGTACGCGTCGTACTCGTCGTCGCGCGTGTCGTCGTACTCACCGTCGTCGCCCTCGTCTTCGTCCTCGCCGTCCTCGTGCTCCTCCTCCAGCGCCTCCTCGTGGCTCCGGACGACCTCCCCGTCGCGGATCTCACCGCGCCAGCCCTCCAACTCCTCGTCCTCGCCCCTCAGGGTCACGTGCCGGGCGAAGTGCTTGAGGTCCAGCCGCAGCCGGCGTCCCTGGGCGCGCCAGAGGTTGCCGGTCTTCTCGAAGAAGCCGGCCGGGTAGTACTCCACGACCACGACGACCCGGGTCAGTCTGGGGGCGAGTTCGTGGAAGGTGACCACCCCGTTGGTGCTGCCCTTGGCGCCCTCGGAGGTCCAGACGATCCGCTGGTCGGGAATCTGTTCCTGGACGGTCGCCTTCCAACTGCGGGTGGAGAAGGCGATCTTGGCGGTCCAGTCCGAGGTCACCTCGTCGTGGGGGCTGACACTCTGGACGCCCTTGGTGAAACCGCTGAAGTCCTGGAGCTGCGTCCACTGGTCGTAGACGGTGCGCAGGGGGACTCCGATGTCGACGCTCTCCATGATGTGCGTCGCTTTGACGCTGCCACCGCTGCCGCCGCTGCCACCGTTGCTTCGGGAACCGCCGCCGTCGGCCGAGTCGGTGAGTCGCTCGGTCAGCCCGCCGATCCGTTCCCCCGCCTTGCCGACGAGGCTGTGGCCCGTGGCGGAGAGATAGCCGCCGAGAGCGTCCTTGAGGTCGCCGAGGGGGGACGGTCCGCCGTCGCCCTGTCGTTCGGGGCTCATCCGCGCTCACCTCCGTGCCGACCCTGGTTCGCGGTCCGCTTCGCCGGCGCGGTCTTCTTGGCGGCCTTCTTCATGCCCTGCGCGGTCTTCACGGGAGGCGCGGTCTTGCGCGGAGGTGGCTTCTTGGCCGTCTTCTTGGCGGCCTTCTCGGCCTTCTCGGCCTTCTCGGCCTTCTCGGCCGTCTTCCGGGGTGGTGCGGGCCGTCGGGCCTCCTCCCGGTCCTCCTCGTCGAAGTAGGCGTCCTCGTCCGGACCACCCTCGTCGGTCTCGTCGTCCGCGTAGCCGTCGTCGCTCCGGCCGGCGCCCGTGAGCGCGTCGGTGCGGTCGCGGAGGTTGTCCGCGAGGCCGGTGAGTGTGCGGTTGGCCGCGGCGGTGACGGCCGTGCGCGAGGCGGTCAGCAGCTCGCCGCGCACCTGGTCCGTCAGCTCCTGGAGCTGCGGGTTCCGCTGGATTCCGGACAGGCCCTGGGAAAGGACCTGTCCGGGGGTGAGGCCGATGCGCCGGCCCATGAGGTAGGAACCGACCGCGAAAGCGAGTTTGGCCTTCTTGGTGCGGCCCATGAGGTATCCGCCGGCCACGGCCGCCGCCAGGGCCGCCTTGCTGTCGTTCATCCGTGCCTTCCCTGCGCTCGATGCGTGGTGGTGGTGCGACCGCTCGGCCGGGCCGGGCGTTCGAGGAGGCCGAGCAGACGCTCCTCCTCCCGTTCGAAGGCCGCCTCGTCGATGGACCCCTCGTCCAGGGCCCGGTTGAGGGCGGCCAGGCGCGCCTGCACGGCACGCGGGTCGTGGGCCTGGCGCCGGGCCTCCCGCAGCAGGTGATCGGCGATCCACGCCGTGCCGCGCACCGGGGCGAGCGGGAGCAGCAGGAGACCGCTCACGATGCCCACCGCGTCACCGCCCGGCCCGCGCGGGGCACGGCTCGACGAAGCTGTAGCACGGCAGGGGCCCGGTCAGGCTGAGTGCCAGCCGGTCCCCGCGATCACGTGCCAGGGCGTCCACCTCCCGGCGGAACCGCCGTTCGTCGGTGGAGCGCAGCAGGAACGACACGCTCAGCACCTGCTCGTCGTCGGTACGGCCCGGTGTGGTGCGCACCGCGAGCGGGGTGAGGCGGTCCAGCACCTCGCGCGCCGCGCGCCGCGCCTCGCGGCGGACGGCCTGCGCGAGAGCCTCGCCCAGCCGGACGTTGGCCTCGTAGTCGGGCCGGCGCCGGGTGCGCAGGGCCAGGGAACGCAGTGTCTGGTCCCGGCGCACCAGATCGGCGAAGTGACCCGGTACGACCGTCCCCTTGACGTTGAACTCGGCGCACCCGCGCACCTCTTCGAGCTGCCGCGACAGCGGAACGGCGTCCGCTCGGAGCTGGTCGAGCAGTGCCTCGGGCCGAGGGCTGAGAACGGCGAAGCGCATGGGCAGCAGCGGCCCCTGGGCGGCCAGTTCGTCCAGTACGGCCTGGTGCGCGAGCAGGTCACGGCGTCGCGGCCGGAGCCGTACGGGAGCCGACGACACCGCGGCGCACAGACCCGAGCCGGTCAGCAGCCGCACCGGGGCACCGTCGACCCCCGGCGAGGCCGGGGTGCGGACCCCCGCGGGGGCGATGCCGTAGACGTACAGGGCCTTCGGGGCGGCCTCCGGGGTGGCCGTCCGAGTGGTGGCGGTCCTGGCCGTGGTGCCGGTGGGTGTCGTGGTGGTGGCGGGCGCGGTCATTCGTCCTCCGGCTCCGGGCGTCGGCGGGGGCGGCTGCGCGGACGGTCGTCCGCCTCGGGGGACCGTGCGGCCGGCCGGGTACGCCGCCGTTCGGGGGCGCGGGCGCGCGCGGTGCGTTCGACGGAGCGGGAGCGCGGACGGGTCTCCTCTTCCGCCGCCGCCTCCGCCTCTTCC
Source organism: Streptomyces rochei (assembly GCA_002155895.1). GTDB lineage: Bacteria > Actinomycetota > Actinomycetes > Streptomycetales > Streptomycetaceae > Streptomyces > Streptomyces rochei. The sequence continues at coordinate 6,732 of MUMD01000266.1, read as the reverse complement.
TCGGGCGTGAGGATGTCGCGCACCTTGTCGGTCAGGGAGCGTGCCGTGTGCTTGGCGCCCGCCCTGCCTATCGTCTTGGCGACGGGACTGCCGAACATCTCGGGAACGGTCTTGGAGCGCACGTCGTGCTCCAGGTCCAGCCGGTTGCACGCCTCGGCGAACCGGAGGTAGGTGTCGACGCTGGCGACCACGATGCGGGCGTCCACCTTGAGGATCTCGATGCCGACGAGCGAGACGCGCACGAAGACGTCGATCACCATGCCGCGGTCGAGGATGAGTTCGAGGACGTCGTAGAGGGTGCCGGCGCGGGGGGCGCAGACGACCTCGTCGTCGTAGGTGATCATGCGGTGGTCCTTCCGGGAGCGGACCCGACGGCGGTCACTGGTCCTGGGCACCACGCCGGTAGCGGGCGACCCGGCGGTACTGGAGCAGGTCGCCCGACGGGTCCAGCTCGACCTCGTAGGTGGCGAGCAGACTGGTGGTGTCGGGGATGCGTGCGACCTCCAGCACGTCCACGTTGACGACCCACCCGTCGTCCTCGCTCCGGCAGACCGCCGAGACACCCTCGACGCGGTGCCGGATCAGCTCGGACAAGGCGTCCGCGGCGTGTTCGGCGGCGTCCCGGGCACCCCGCACGGAACGTTCGCGGGTGGTGGTGGAACGCGTGCCGCGCCGTCGCTCGCCAGGTTCTGTCATGCTGCCCACTCTGGCCGCGGGCCCCGGTCCGCGCGTGCGCAGTTACCCCATCCGGGGACGAAGGGGACGGAGGCGCGTCAGCCGCGCGGGTCGCCGGCGGGCCGGCGCCGGCAGTGCAGGAAGAGGTGGGGCTCCGGCCGGGCCGGCGGGTGGGCCGGGGTGAACATCGACGCCTCCTGCGCCAGCACCTCCAGGCCGGCCTCCTCGGCCACCGCGACGAGGGCCTGAGCGGTGAAGCTGGTCACCCGCACGGGCTGGCCCATGAAGGTGGCGTCGACCCCCTCCACGTCCAGCGGCACGGTGGCCAGGACCAGGTGGCCCCCCGGCTTCAGCGCCCGCACCAGCCGCCGGATCAGGTCCGTCTGCTCGTGCCGGTCCAGCTGGAGCAGTGAGAAGTACACGCAGACCGCGTCGAAGGAGGCGTCCGCGAGCGGTACCTCACGGATGTCCGCGCACCGGAAGGCGGCCCGCGGCACCTGTCGCGCCGCCAGCTCCACCATGACGGGGGAGACGTCCACGCCCAGGACGTCGTGCCCGGCGGCGGCCAGGGTCTCGGCGGTGGGGCGGCCCGTGCCGCTGCCCACGTCCAGCACCCGGCTGCCCGGTGCGAGCCGCCCGAGCAGCCACTCCAGGGAGCGTCGGTGCGCCTTCGATCCGGCGAAGGCCTTCTCGTAGTCGGCGCCCAGCGCGTCGAACACGGCGGCGGCCGGCGGCCGTTGCTGCTCGTCGGTCACGAGGTTCCCTTCGGTGGGACGGGCCCGGTGCCGTGGGCATCGTTCCACCGGTGCGGGGCCGCCGACAAGGGTCCCTACGGGTGACCGGCCATGTCGGAGGGCCGGACGCCGGTCCCGCGACCGTCCGCACGCCCTACCGGCCGCCGTCCTCCGTCGCCGCCCCGTCCTCCGTAGCCGATCCGGGCTCCGCCATCCGTCGGTGCACGGCGGCCTTGACGCGGTCTGGCAGCACCTTGTCGGCGACCCCCTGCGCCTTGGTCTTGGCCGAGCCCGTGACCAGCTTCCCGCGGCCCTTCATGACGGCGTCGTACGCCTGCCGCGCGACCTGTGCCGGGTCGTCCTTGTCCATGGTGCCGACCTTGGTGTCCGTCATGCCGGCCCGCCGGAAGAAGTCGGTCTCCGTGGGCCCCGGCATGAAGGAGGTGACCGTGACGCCGGTGTCCGCGACCTCCTCCTGCAGCGCCTGGGCGAAGGACTGCACGAACGACTTCGAGGCGTTGTACACCGACTGGAACGAACCCGGCATCGTCGCGGCGACCGACGACGTGAACATGAGCCGTCCCACGCCCCGGGCCACCATGTCCCGCAGCAGCGGCTTGGCGAGCCGCACGGTCGAGGACACGTTGAGGTCGATGACGGACTGGTCGTCGCGCGGGTCGGTGTCGACGAAGGCGCCGCCCTGCCCGACCCCCGCGTTGAGGGCGGCCACGTCCACCGTGAGCCCGGTCAGGGCGGCGACCAGCCGGTCCACACCCTCGGCGGTCCGCAGGTCCGCCCGCACGGCGCGCACCTCGACGCCGGTCTCCCGCAGGCGCCGGGCGGCGTGCTCCAGCCGTTCGTCCTCGGCATTGACCACGAGATCGTGTCCGTGCTCCGCGAACAGCCTGGCGAGTTCGTACCCGATGCCGCTGGACGCCCCGGTGATCAGGGCCAACGGCCTGCCACCGCCCCCGCGGTCCCCGTTCACCGCGGTTCTCCGTGGACCGCGGCCACGGGGAAGCGGTCCACCGGATGCGGCACCCGGGGAGCGCGGTCCCGCGACCTCGCGGCGGCCACCCCGGGCACCGGCGCTGGCACCGGCACCGGCGGACCGCCGGCCTCCCGGCCGCGCAGCGGCGGGTCGCCGTGGGCGGTGAGGTTCGGCGCGACGGTCCCGGCCGCTGGGGCGACGGGACCCGTGGTCACAGACATGCGGACCTCCCTCGGCGTGGGCGGCGACGCGCCGGGCGCGGCCGCACGGGCGGGCACTGCGACCCCGGGTTCCCCGAACCCCGGCGCCTAACAGGCGGGCGGCCCGTCCCGACGGCCCGGGGCGGCCCGTCCCGACGGCCCGGGGCGGCCCGTCCCCACCGCCCGGGGCGCCCGTCTCCCCGCCCCGGCTCACCGGCCGCTTCCCGCGCCGGTGCTCAGCCCTTCCGTCCGCTCCCCTTCGGCGGTGAGAGCAACTGCTCGCGCAGCAGGGTCAGCTGGTGGGAGGCGTCCACCGCCCCCGGCTCCACCAGTGTCGTCAGGGCGAGCAGCAGCACGTCGGCCACGACCAGTGCCGTGAGCGCCTCCGAGGTGATGCCCGTCGGGGTGTGCGGCGCGGTGAGGGCCGCGTCGACCCGGTCGCCGAACTGCTCGCCCAGTTCGTCGGTGACCAGCACGACTCGTGCCCCCACCGCCCGTGCCCGCTCGACCAGGACGGTCAGCTCGTGCAGGGCCCGGCCGGGCTGGAAGACCACCACCGCGTCGCCCCGGCGCAGCGCCAGCAGATCGTCGGCGAGGGCGAATCCGATCGCGCCGACGAAGCGGGCCCGGCGTCCGATCCGGCCGAGCGCCAGCGCCAGATGACGGGCGGCCGGTTCCGAGGCCGCGACCCCGAAGGCGTGCACTGCTGAAGCGCGTGGGGCTCGCGCACGGGAGTCGGGCGCCCGGCCCCGGGAGCTGTCGGGCGGCCAGCGGCAGCGGCTCGCCATCGCCCGCGCCCTCGCCGTCGAGCCCCGCGTGCTCGTACTGGACGAGGCCGTGGCCGCGCTGGACGTCTCGATCCAGGCGCAGATCCTCCAGCTCCTCGACACCGTCCGCCGCGACACGGGCGTCGCCCTGGTCTTCGTCAGCCACGACCTCGCGGTGGTCCAGCACATCACCGACGAGGTCCTGGTGATGCGCCGGGGGAGCGCGGTCGAGCAGGGGCCGACGCACCGGGTCCTGACCGAGCCGGCCCACGCCTACACCCGGCTGCTGCTGGCCGCCGTACCCCGTGAGGGCTGGGACCCGCGGCACGCGGCCGCCGCCCGGGCCTGAGCCCGCCGGGTCACTCCGGGCGGGGCAGGGCGCCCCGCAGCGCCAGGTCCACCAGGCCCCGCACCAGCGCGTCGTCCAGTTCCGCGCCGCTCAGCAGCACCCGGACGAACAGCGGGCCGCTGACCGCCTCGATGAGCAGCCCGGGGTCGGTGTCCGCGGCCAGCTCGCCCCGCTCGACACCGCGCCTGACCATCACCACGGCCCGGTCGAGGCGCTCGCTCCAGTAGGGGCCGCGGCGGTCCTCGAGGGTGGCGTCCTGCTCGACGCTCAGCCGCAGCAGCGCCCGGCCCTGGGCGGTGCCGAGCAGCCGGGCCAGCGAGGAGAAGAAGCCGAGCAGGTCGTCCCGGACGCGGCCGGTGTCCGGGACCGGCAGGGCGGAGTCCAGCTCCGTGGTCAGCGCGTCCAGGATCAGGTTCTCCCGCGTGCCCCACCGGCGGTAGACGGACGTCTCGTGCACCCCGGCCGCCCGCGCGACGGCGCCGACGGTCGCGCCGGTCAGCCCTTGGGTGGACAGCAGGTCCATGGCGGCGGCCAGCACCGCCCGCCGCATCCGCTCCCCACGGCGGCGCAGGGGCGGGGCGGCGGGTTCGGAAGCGGTCATCCCCTCAGCCTAAAGCAGGTCGTCCTGCGTTGAAGGTCAACGCAAGCCGCCTTGCGTTGGGTGTACGGTTAACGCAAGTCGACCTGCGATGGACCGCTGGGGGCCGTCCGGGGTCGCCGCCGCACCGAGGAGGTCCTGTCATGGCGCAGATGCTCGCCGCCCGCCTGCACGTCCCGAGCCGCACCCTGCGGCTGGAGGAGGTGCCCCGTCCGCAGCCGGGCCCGGGGGAGGTGCTGGTCAAGGTCGAGGCGGCCGGGGTGTGCCTGTCCGACGTCCACCTCATCGACGGCACGCTGACCCCGCTGCTCCTCCAGGGCGACACCGTCACCCTCGGCCACGAGGTCTCCGGCACCATCGCCGAGGTCGGCGCGGGCGTCACCGCCTGGTCGCCGGGGCAGCGGGTCGTGCTGTACGCCGGTGAGGTGCGCGACGGCGTCACCTACACGCGCGGCGTCGACTACGACGGCGGCTGGGCCGAGTACGCGCTGTCGGCCGAGACCGCGCTGACCCTGCTGCCCGACGCCATCCCCTTCGAGCAGGGCGCCATCATCCCCGACGCCGTGTCCACGCCGTGGGGCGCGATCACCGAGACCGGTGCCGTCCGCCCCGCCGAGGCGGTCGGCGTGTGGGGCGTCGGCGGCCTCGGCGTGCACGCCGTGCAGCTCCTGCGCGCCGCGGGCGCCTGCCCGGTCGTCGCGGTCGACCCCAACCCGGTCGCCCGGGAACGCGCCCTCGCCGCGGGCGCCGACCTCGCCCTGGACTCCGCCGACCCGGAGCTGCGCCAGGCCGTGGGCGCGGCGACCGGCGGGGCCGGACTCGCCGCCGCCTTCGACTTCGCGGGCGTGCCGCCGGTCCGCGAGCAGGCCCTGTCCGTCCTCGCGCCCAAGGGCCGGCTGGTCCTGGTGGGCCTGACCGACAAGCCGCTCACCGTCACGGACGGGACTCGTTTCAGCTACCTCCAGCAGCGCATCCTCGGCCACTACGGCTCCGACATGCCCGTCGCGCTGCCGCAGCTCCTGCGCCTGATCCAGGGCGGTCGGCTGGACTTCTCCGGCTCCGTCAGCGGTGTGCTGCCGCTGGCCGAGGCCGCCGAGGCCGTCGCACGGCTGGAGAAGAAGGAGGGCGACCCGATCCGGCTGATCCTGCGCCCGTGAGGTGAGGGATCGCTGAGAATCCCCGGGACCGCTGAACGCTCCGGCCCCCGGCTCCGTATGGAGCCGGGGGCATTTCATGTCCGAGTCCGCCACGACACAGGAGCACGTCTTGGGACACAACAGGCGCAGACGCCCGACCGGGGCGCGACGCGCGACCTTCGGAGCATGCGCGCTGATACTGGGAGGCGGCGGCCTGGTGGCCGTGAACGTGTTCGCCTCCGCCACCGAGGGCGGCAACACCGCCGTCCCCCTGGGCAGTTCCGGAGTGGCGGCCACCATCGACTGCCCCGACCTCAGCGAGCGGCTGACGACGGTCCCGCAGGCGGCGCGGCCTGAGGTCGACACCGAACTCGCCCGGCTCGACCAGCAGATCGCGACCGCCTACGGCCAGCTCCAGGAAGCGGCCCGCGGCGCCGACGACGGCGAGCTGGACGAGGCCGCCGTCCTCGACCCGCTGGAGCGGGAACGGGCCGCGACGATCGAGCGCATCGTCGCCGCCGTCGACAAGGCAGGCGACCGCCCGGAGGGCCTGGACGCCGAGGCGGCGTGCGCGCTGCGCCGCACCGAGGCGACGACGGCGGGCGCGGAGAGCGGCGGTCCGGAGCAGGGGCAGCGCCAGGACGGCAAGGAGCAAGAGGCCGGGAACGGCGACGACGCCGACGGGACCGGTCAGGACGCCGGCGGACAGCGGCCGCCCGGCAACGGCGGGCAGGCGGGCAACGGTCCGGTGGCGGGGGACTACGCCGCCATCGAGTCCGTCCGGCCGAACGCCGTCGAGGCGCCCCGGCGGGACGGCGCCTCGAACGGGTCCTTCGCCACCAGCTGCGGCGTCAACGCCGAGGGCCTGTTCAACTCGGACAACCTGATCGCGGCCCCCGGCGTCGGCAACGGCGCCCACCACTTCCACGACTACGTCGGCAACCAGGACAACGACGCCTTCTCCAGCGACGAGGACCTGGCCGCCGCCGACACCAGCTGCGCCGACCGGGGCGACAAGTCCTCGTACTACTGGCCCGTGCTCCGGCTCCAGAACGGCACCGTGGAACAGGACGCCCAGTCGCCCGGCGGCGGCATCGAGGGCAACGCGGGGGAGATCGTCACGCCGGCCGAGGTCACGCTGACCTTCGAGGGCAACGAGCGCGGCAAGGTCACCGAGATGCCGCGGCTGCTGCGCATCATCACCGGCGACGCGAAGGCGTTCGTCAACGGCGACGCCAACGCCAACGCCTCCTGGAGCTGCACCGGCTTCGAGGACCGGCAG
>MUMD01000265.1 GCA_002155895.1 Streptomyces rochei | reverse complement strand
GGCACGGGGACGGCGCCGTCCGCGTCACCGAGGACGGTGCTGAGAGCAGCCGCCTCCGCGAGGTCGCCCTCGACGGTCGCCGTGGCGTGCGCGTTGATATGCATCACGTCGGCGGTACGGGACCCCGCGTCCGCGACCGCGCGCCGCAGGGCGGTCGCCACTCCGCCGCCCGTCGGGTCCGGCGCGGCCATGTGGTGCGCGTCGGCCGACAGGCCCCAGCCCGCGGCCTCGCAGTAGATTCGGGCGCCGCGAGCCAGCGCGTGTTCCTCCGACTCCAGCACCAGCAGCCCTGCCCCTTCGCTGTTCACGAAGCCCTCCCTGTCCTTGGCGAAGGGCCGGGAGGCGGCTTCGGGGGCGTCATTACGGGCGGACAGCGCGCGCATCGCGCTGAACGCGGCCATGACCTCGGGCGTCACGGCGGCCTCCGCCCCGCCGGCGAGCGCGATGTCGACATGGCCGTACCGGATGCGGTCGATGGCCTGCCCGATGGCCTCCGTACCGGAGGCGCATGCGCTGACCACGGTGCGGGCCTCCCCGGTGATACACAGATCGAGCGAGATCTGGGACGCCGCCTGGGAGGGCACGGTCATGGGCGCCGTGAGCGGCGGCACCGCCCGCGCGCCTCGGTCCCGCAGCCGACGGGCACCCTCCACGAGTACGCCGGCGCCGCCGATGATGGTGCCGACGCTCACCCCGACCCGGTCCGGGTCGAGACCGCTGTCCCGGGTGCCGCCCGCACAGAACCCGGCGTCCCGCCATGCCTCCCTGGCCGCCGTCACCGCCAACAGCGCGCCCCGGTTCATCCGCCGTGCCCGCGGCGGGGGCAGCAGCCCGGCGAGGTCGACGGGGACGGTCCCGGCGATCCTGACCGGGTGCTCCGCGAACTCGGCGCCCGTCAACGGCCGGATACCGCAGCGGCCGGCGAGCAGCCCTTCCCAGAGGGAGTCGGTGCCTGCGCCGAGCGGGGACATGGCGCCGAGTCCGGTGACGACAACCCGTCTAGGCATGCACCTGACAGCCATCATGGCGATCGCTTTCCCTTCTCTTTCCTACGACTTCCCGCAAGTTCTCCTCGCGGGTCCGTTGATCGACCGCGCGGTCAGCGCGGCTTCTGACGCGCTCACGCCCCAAGGGGTCGACGACGCCTCCGACTAGTGTTTGATCGTTCGAAGACGTGCCACGAACGGGGGAGACATGACGGAATCACGTGATTCAGACATAACCGAAGCAGCGGAATTCCAGCTCGAATTCGCTGACCTTCCGCACCTCTTGCGGGCCTGGCGCGCGGAGGCGGGCGCCAAGCTCGGACGGGGCAAGGCGCTGCCGCAGAAGGAGGTCGCCCAGCGGATGGGCGTCAGTGAGCGCTGGTACCGCGCGCTGGAGAGCGGGGCTCAGGTTCCGCTCACCCTGGACACGTTGGCCCAGCTCGCGGAGGCACTGGACCTCGGACCGGACGAACGTACGGCGTTGTACTGGTACCGGCTGTCCGAGGTGTCGGACGTGGAGCGGGGAGCGGACGACGGCGGCAGACTGGGCCGGCTGAAGGACCTGGTCGACTCGCAGACGACCTTTCCGGCCTATCTCATCGATCACGCGTGGAACATCATCACCTACAACGCGCTCATGGCCCGGTGGTTTCCCTGGGTCTGTGAGCCGGAAGCCAACCTCATGCGCTGGGTCCTCTTGGACCCCGAATCGCGGGAACAGATAGTGGACTGGAGGAAACAGGCCGCGCTGTATCTCGCACAGTTGAGATTCGCGCTCTTTCGCAGTCCGGACGACCCGACCCTCAATGATTTACTGACGAGCGTCCAGCACGAGCCGGTCTGTCGTGAACTCTGGAATGCCGGGCCACGCATCATCGCGTTCCGGCAGGGCGGAAAATTCCGCCTCGCACTCCCCCATATTTCCCAGACCGAGTTGGTTGTCACCGCCCAGGTCCTCCTCCCTGCTTACCGGCCAGGCGCCCGCTTCGTGGCGTTGATGCCGGCGTAGCAGCGCCTGTCCGTCGCCAACTCTACACAGAAAGAGACGACTGCCAAGCGGCAAGTTTTTGCCGCTTGACAAGCCTTGAAGTGCACTTGCAACCTCATTGCGGCGCAGCCTGAGATCCGTGTGGATTCTGCCGTAACACCGGCAGCTCTTTACCTTCCATTCCGGATCTTTACCTCGTGTTGGGGGATTCGGGTTGCGCTGCACGGGGGGTCCGTGCCAACTCCGGGTATCTCTTTTTGCTGCGGAATGGTGACATGGAAAGTCAGACGCTCGTCAGATCCGACACCGCACGGACGGCACTTCAGCCGCTGACCGACTCCGACTCCGTGGCGGACCAACTGGACGCCCTGCACCACCGCGCGGTGCGCGAGTTACGGCTCGCGCTGCCCCGGCGCCCCTACGACAGCCGAGTGCGGGAGCGGGCGGCACTGCTCAGCGGGGAACTGGTCCGCCGTGGCGCGCGGGTGCGCGTCCTGCATCTGGCGGACGTCGCCCGCGATCCCGCCCAGGCCGAGGACCTTCGGCGGATCACGGCGTCCGGCGCGCAGGTACGGACCCTGCCGCGGTTGCCTGTGTGGATGGCCGTGGTCGATCGCGATCTGGCGATCGTTCCGTCGGACCCCGCGCTGGGTGAGTCCGCGGCCACACTGCTGCGCGGACGGCCTCTGGTCGCCGGCCACCAGGCCCTGTTCGACCAGGTGTGGGCGGGCTGCGCGCCGGTGCCCGCGGACAGACGGGCGGGCGGGCCCGAGCGCGGCGGGCTGGACGAGCGGGAGCGAGAGGCGCTGGTGCTCCTCGCCGAGGGACTGACCGACGAGGGCATCTCCCGCCGCACCGGCCTGTCGGTCCGCACGGTCCGCCGGACCATAGCGGGCGTGATGTCCAGGATGGGCGCCCAGAGCCGCTTCCAGGCGGGGGTGGAAGCGGCCCGGCGGCAGTGGATCTGAACGGTCACGGCCCCGGGATCCGGGGCGGGGCCTCCGGCGGCGGCCCTACAGTCCCGTGCGGGCCAGGTCCTGCTCGGCGTATCGGTCACCGACGGGCGGGGTGAGCGCGTCGAGTCGGGCCAGTTGCCCGGACGTGAGGACGACCTCGGCCGCAGCGGCGTTCTCCTCGACACGGGCCACGCGCCGGGTGCCGGGGATCGGGACGATGCCATCGCCTTGGGCGAGCAGCCAAGCGAGCGCGACCTGCGCGGGAGTGGCCCCGACGCTCCTGGCCACGTCCTCCACCTCGTCGACGATACGCAGGTTCCGCTCGAAGTTCCCCTCGGCGAACCGGGGTGTGGACAGCCGGAAGTCGTCCGGGGCGAGCTCCCGGGTGGAGCGGATCGTGCCGGTCAGGAAGCCCCGGCCGAGCGGCGAGTAGGCGACGAGCCCGGCGCCCAACTCCCGCAGGAGCGGCAGCAGCTCCTCGGCAGGCTCCCGGGACCACAGCGAGTACTCGGTCTGCACCGCCGTCACGGGGTGCACGGAGTGGGCACGCCGAATGGTGTCCGGGCCGGCCTCGGACAGTCCGACGTGACGGACCTTGCCCTCGCGCACCAGCTCGGCGAGCGCGCCCATGGTGTCCTCGATCGGCGTGTCCGGATCGACGCGGTGCTGGTAGTAGAGGTCGATGTGGTCGGTGCCCAGGCGCCTGAGTGAACCCTCCACCGCCTTGCGCACATTGGCCGGTGAGCTGTCGAGCACATTCGGACCGGCGCCGTCGTGCGAGACCAGTCCGAACTTGGTGGCGATCACCACCTCGTCACGCCGTCCGGCGACGGCCCGCCCTACCAGCTCCTCGTTGACGAACGGGCCGTAGATCTCGGCGGTGTCGATGAGGTCGACACCGAGGTCCAGTGCCCGCCGGATCGTGCGGACGGCCTCCTCCTCGTCGTTGCCCGCTCCCGTGTAGTAGTCGGACATCGACATGGCGCCCAGGCCGATGCCGGAAACATCAAGACCGCCGAGCGAAACGCGCTGCACTGAGACCGCGCCCCTTCCTTTTCTCAACTCCGCACCCATCCAAGCACGAATGGGCCTGGGCACCGAAGCATTCGCATTTTTCCATCGGGTTACCAGGTGAGAACAAGTCTTCCTGGATTTGGTAAAAACGCCAGCGACTTGGCAGCAACAGGCCATGAGGCTGTCGCCGTTCACATCACGGTGTTTGACTCGAATCGGCCCGCCGGTGCGGGACCGGAAACAGACGGAGACCGTGATGCCGAACATCATGCTCGGCCCGATGCGGGTCGACGGTGCATACGAAGGCGAACAACTGACCCGACGCATGGGTATCGAAATCGTCACCTGCGAACCGGGACTCGTGGTGGGCACCATGCCCATCTCCGGCAATCGCCAGCCGGTGGGAATTCTGCACGGCGGCGCCAATGCCGTCCTCGCCGAGACCCTGGGCTCCCTCGCCGCGCTCCTGCACGCGGGTCCCGGCGGCAACGCCGTGGGGGTCGACCTGTCATGCACCCACCACCGCTGGGTCTCCTCGGGGACCGTCACCGGGGTGTGCCGGCCCCTGGGCGAGCGGCAGGCCATGGCCTCGTACGAGATCGTCATCACCGATGACTCCGGCAACCGGACCTGCACGGCGCGGCTCACCTGCGCCGTCCGGCGCGGACCGGGCGGTCGCACGGCGCCCCGCCGAAGACCCCCGCAGGACCAACCCCGACGAACGGAGCACCGATGACCCCGACTTCAGCACCGACCGTGCTGGCGTCCGTCGACGACCACCTCGGCCCGGCCGAGCAGCGCTTCTTCGGCCGCGGCTTTCGCCGGGTGGCCTACGACATCGGCGAACTGCACCTCACCCGTGCAGCGGACGGGACCGTGCGGGCCGCGTCCTCGGTGGGCGTCAGATACCCCGCCGACTGGTCGAAGAAGGCTGCCGGTGCCGATCTGCTCCCCCACTTCAGCACCGTCGACGGTCTCGTCGTCGCCGCCCAGCTCGCCGAGGCCTGCCTCACCGGCCTCGTCCCGGACCTGCGCGACGGCTGGCTGCGCAGGGTACGGATCACAGCCGGCACCAGCCCGCAGGAAGACCTCGCACGACTGCCGGCCGAGGCGACGCTGCGTCGCACCGACCCGCTCGCCGGGGAACCCGGGCGCGCGGTCTCCCTGGTCGACTGCGCGGTCGGCACCATGCGGACGCGGTGTGAGGTCGTCCACGCACTGCCCACCGGGGCGGTCCCGGCCCCCGGCCCGTACACCGGCCTGGACGCCCTCCTCGGCCCGGCGGCGGACCGCTATTTCGGTACCGGGTTCACCACCCGGCGTCAGCTCATCCGTGACGTCGCGGTGGACCACCGGGCGCTGAGCGCCGAGGCCACGCTGACGGTCGTCCACGAGGACGGCGCGGTGGCTCCCACCGCAGGTCTGGAGGGTGCGCACCAGCCCTCCGTGTCGATGGTCGACGCCTTCGTCACGGCCCTCCAGCTCGCCCAGATCATGCTCTACGACCTCGACGACATGCGCCGCCAGGACAGCAACACCCTGTGGATGCGGCAGACCACGCTGACAGCCACCCGCCCGGACCGCCCCACCACGGCGGTTCCGGTGACGACCGCACTGGACGAACCCGGACTGCTGCACATGGGCACAGGCACCTGGCGCACGCTGGACGTGGTGGCCGAACTCGCCGGTCTCCAGGTGCGTTCCGCGGTCGCCCACCGGCTCCCGGACGGGAAGGTGCGGGCATGACCCGGGCCGCCGTCCTCGCCGGCGTGGGCGGCTACGTGCCCCCGCGCGTGGTGACCAACGAGGAGCTGTCCCGACGCCTGGACACGTCCGACGCCTGGATCCGCACCCGGACCGGCATCGCCGCGCGCCATGTCGTCGACCCGGGCACCAGCACCGGCGACCTGGCCGTCGAGGCCGGCGGGCGGGCCCTGAAGAACGCCGGTGCCGACGGCGCCGACCTGGTGATCGTCGCCACCACCACGCCGGACCGCCCGTGCCCGGCGACGGCGCCGACGGTGGCCGCCCGCCTGGGCCTGACCGATGTACCGGCGTACGACGTCGCGGCCGTGTGCTCCGGCTTCGTCTACGCGCTCCAGGCCGGCGCCGCCGCCGTCACCTCGGGCTTCGCCGAGCGGGCGCTGGTCGTCGGCGCCGAGTCCTTCAGCACCATCCTGGACTCGACGGACCGCACCACGTCCGTGATCTTCGGCGACGGGGCGGGCGCGGTGTTGCTGCGGGCCGGTGAGCGCACCGAGCCGGGTGCGGTACTGGACGTCCACCTAGGCAGCGACGGTTCGATGGCGGACCTCATCACGGTGCGCGGCGGCGGAGCCGAGGAGCGGTCCCGGGGCGGGACCCCCCGCCCGGAGGACCGGTACTTCCGGATGGACGGCAAGTCCGTGTTCTTCGCCGCGGTGCGCCGGATGGCCGAGTCGTCGCGCACGGTCCTGGCCCGTACCGGCTGGGAGGTCGCGGACGTCGACCGGCTCGTGGGACACCAGGCCAACACCCGCATCATCCAGGCCGTGGCCGAACAGCTCGGTCTGCCGCCGGAGCGTGCCGTGCTCAACATCGAGCGTGTCGGCAACACCTCCGCCGCCTCCATCCCGCTGGCCCTCGCCGACGGCCTGGCCGACGGCACCCTCGTGGCCGGCGACCGGGTGCTGCTGACCGCGTTCGGCGGCGGCGCCACCTGGGGCTCGGCCACCCTCGTCTGGCCCGATCTGCCGATCGGCTGAACCCGACAGGCCCCACCGTCGCGGCCTGCTCGTTCCCTGTACACCCCTCACGTCTCGAGGTGTTCCATGACCGGTTCCGTGTCCACGATGATCATCGAGATCCTCACCGGAAAGTTCGAGATACCGCAGGAGGAGGTCGCCCGGAGCACCGTCTTCGAGGACCTCGCGGTGGACTCCCTGGCCCTGCTGGAGATGTCGCTGCTGCTGGAGAAGCGACTCGGCGTCTCCATCGCCGAAGGAGTGCTGACCTCGCAGCAGAGCATCGACGAAGCCGCCCGCGCTGTCGAGGCCCTCAGTGCCCCGGCAGCCGTCGGCAGCACCGTCTGAGCCGTGCGCGTCGTCCTGCTCCGGCACGCGGAGACCGACCGCAACGCCGCCGACCGTTTTCAGGGCCAGGCCGACATCCCGCTGAACGACGAGGGGGTGCGGCAAGCCCAGCGGGCCGCGCGCTCGCTGCCGCCCGGCGACTGGGCGGCGGTCTACTCCTCGCCGATGTCCCGGGCAGCCCAGACCGCCGCGTACGCCGCGGGCCGGCTCGACGTACCCCACCACCGGGTCGACGACCTGCGCGAGCGTCATCTCGGCAGTCTCGACGGGCTGTCCCGCGCCGAGTTCGCCCGGAGCCGGCCCGCCACGCTGCGACGACTGCTGGAAGATCCCGGCTACGCACCGCCGGGCGGTGAGAGCGGCCATGCCGCGCGGGTCCGGTTCTGCGCGGCGCTGCACGAGGTGCTCGCCGCGGAGCGGACCGCGGGGCAGGTCCTCGTGGTGGCGCACGGCGGGGTGCTGAACCTGCTGGCCCGCGCCCTGCCCGCCGCCGGTGACGAGCCGCCCCGGCTCATGGTCGGCACGTGCCGCGCGCTCTGCCTGGACGCCGAGTGGACCGCGCAGGGCCGAGCCCGGGTCGCCCTGCGCCGATGGAATGCCGACCCGCGGGAGTGCGCCACGACGGACCGCCCCCGCACGCCTGTGACCTTCGTCGACCTCGTCGACCACGCCAAGGAAGTGACCCACACATGAGCATCGAGATCACCGTTGTCTTCGACGTCGTGCCGGACCGCATGGACTCGGTCACGGCCGCGTTCCAGGAGCTGTGCGACGCGACACGCGAGGAGGAGGGCGCGCTGCGCTTCGACGCCTTCCGGTCCGAGGAGCACCGGGACGTCGTCGTGCTGGTGGAGGACTGGGCCGACCAGGAGGCCATCGACCTGCACATGAAGGAGCCGTACGTCGCCGACTTCCTCGCCCGCACCGAGGGCGCGTTCGTCCGCCCGCCGTACGTCCACCGCCTGCGCGCGCTCGGCGCCTGAGCCGTGGTGAGCGACATGCAGCGGCCGCGCGTCCTCGTCGTCGGGGCCGGTCCCGTGGGGATGGTGCTCGCCACCGAGCTCCTCGCGCACGGTGTCCGGGCCGACCTCGTCTCCAAGCTCCGCAGGCAGAGCCCGCACTCCCGGGCCACCATCCTGTGGCCGCGCATCCTGGAATTGCTGGACCGGGTGGGCGTAGGCCGGAAACTGGTCGAAGGCGGTCACTACTTCGACCAGATGAATTACTACTCGAACAAGAAAATGGTCGGCCTGGTCCGCTTCGACCGGTTGCGCGGCGTCGGCTACCCCTTCGCCATCACCATCCCGCAGTGGCGCACCGAGGCGATCCTCGAGGAGCACCTCGCCGGGCTCGGCGGCGCCATCGACTACGACCACACCTTCCTCGAGGGCACCCGGCACCCGCACGGCGTGGACTGCCGGCTCCGCCTGCCCGACGGCACCGAGCAGACCCGTACCTACGACTACGTGGTCGGTGCCGACGGGTACAACAGTGCCGTCCGCGAGGCGTTCGGCTTCCGGTTCACCGGCCGCACCCTCAGGACCCGGCTGGCGATCACCGACGCCGAGATTCTTGGCGAGACGACCGGCAGCGAAGCCGCCTACTACCTGACCCGCACCGGCAACATGGTGCTGGCACCGCTCGGTGACGGGGTCTTCCGGGTCGGCGCGAGCGTGCCCGACGGCTACCACGGCGACACCCCCGACCGCGCCTTCTTCGAGACACTGCTCGCCGAACGCGTCCCGGGAGCACGTCGGCTCGGGGAGATGCGGTTCAGCGGCGTCTTCACCGCGCACGTCCGCTCGGCGAGCACCTACGGCAGCGACCGCGTCTTCCTGGTCGGCGACGCGGCACACGCCATGAGCCCGTCCGGAGCGCAGGGGCTGAACACCGGCATCCAGGACGCGGTCAACCTGGGCTGGAAGCTGGCCGGAGTGGTGCGCGGCGACTACCGCCCCGAGCTGCTGGACAGCTACGACACCGAGCGCAGACCGGCCGTCGACCGGGTGGCCGCGCTGTCCACCCGCCTCGCCCGCATCGGCCTGTACTCCTCCCGGCGCCGAACCCTGGCCCGCGACGCCGTCTACCGGCTGGGCAGCGCGACCCGCACTCTGGAGAAGACGCTCGCGCCCCGGCTCGCCCAGATCGACACCCACTACGGCGCTCGGCCGAGGCGGAGCACCTTGGTGCCGGGCGAGCGGCTGCCGCTGGGCTGGCGCGGGTCCAGCACCCAGCCCGTGCTCGCCGTGGACCGGTTCACGGTCCTGCTGTGGCCGGGGCTCCAGTACCGCCACGAGCGCTGGACACGCGTGGTCGACGCGGTGCGTGCCGAGACGTCCGGCGCCGCGTTCGCCGACCTCGGCGGCCGCCCGCCCGGTCCGCTGCTCGGCAGACTTCCGCGCGAGGCGCACGCGTTGGTCGTCCGTCCGGACGGCCACCTGGACACCCTGGTCCCGCTGGACGCGCACTCGCCCGAGACCTGCGTGCACACCGTCGCCAGGGCGCTCGCCCACCGTGTGCGCGACACGGCACCGGCGGCCCTCACCGCCGTAACCGCGTAACCCCTCACCTCATGCCCGCACCCAACTCCGAGGAGCTCTCCATGCCCACCCGCGTCACCCTCACCGAAGTCGCCGACATGACGCCCGAGCAGCGGGCCGTGTACGAGAAGTTCGAGTCCAACCTGACCCGCGCGCTGTTGCTGACCAAGAACTCGGCCGCCGCCCACCTCGCGCTCGGCGGCACTTTCACGGTCGGCCTGCTCAGCCTGCTGGACCGCGAAGTGATCGTGCTGCGCGTGGCCAAGCTGCGCGACAGCGAGTTCGAGCGCCTGCTGCACTACCCGCTGGCGAGGAAGGCCGGCCTGGACGACACCGAGATCAAGGCGATCGAGGAGGCCCTGTACGACGAACTGCCGGCCGAGCGCGCCGCGCTGGTCCGCTACGTCACCGACTGCATGGTCGACCACAAAGCGAGCGAAGAGGCGTACTGGGGGCTGCGCGCGTACTACTCCCAGAACGAGATCGCCGAGGCCACCCACCTCGCCGGCCACAGCGCCATGACCGCCATGTACCTCGCCAGCCTGGACATCCCCCTGGACGAGGGCATCGCCTCCTGGGGTCGGCTGACCGAGGTCCAGGACGCGGTCGAGGGCTGAGGTAACCGACGTGCAGTACGTACGACTGGGCTCGTCCGGCCTGAAGGTGTCCCGCCTCGCGCTGGGCTGCATGAGCTACGGCGAGCCCGGCCTCGGCACCCACCCTTGGTCGCTTCCCGAGGAGGAGAGCCTGCCCTTCCTCGCGCAGGCCCTCGACCTCGGCATCACCTTCTTCGACACCGCGAACATCTACTCCCTCGGCACCAGCGAGGAGTTTCTCGGCCGCGGCCTGCGGAAGCTGACGCGCCGCGAGGACGTCGTGATCGCGACGAAGGTGTACGAGAAGCTCGACCACAATCCGCTCTCCGGTGGTCTGTCCCGCTCGGCCGTCATGCGAGAACTCGAGGCGAGCCTGCGCCGGTTGGACACCGACTACGTCGACCTCTACATCGTCCATCGCTGGGACCCTCACACGCCGATCGAGGAGACGATGGAGGCGCTGCACGACGTGGTGCGCGCCGGAAAGGTCCGCTATATCGGCGCGTCGTCGATGCACACCTGGCAGTTCGTGAAGGCGCAGTACGTCGCGGACCTGCACGGGTGGACCCGGTTCGTGAGCATGCAGAACCACTACAACCTCATCAACCGCGAGGAAGAGCGGGAGATGCTGCCGTACTGCCTGGCCGAGGGCATCGGCGTCACTCCATGGAGCCCGCTGGCCCGCGGCCGGCTCGCCCGGGACTGGGAGACGGAGTCGGTGCGCACGGCCGGCGATCCCATCCAGGAGCGGTTCTACGCCCCGACCGAGGAGGCCGACCGCGCGGTCACCCGGGTGGTCGCGCAGGTCGCCGCCGAGCGGGGCGTGCCCATGGCACAGGTGGCCCTGGCGTGGCTGCTGCGGCAGCCGGCGGTCACCGCACCCGTCGTCGGAGCGACGAAACCGCACCACCTCCAGGACGCGGTGGCCGCCCTGGAACTGGAACTCGACGACACCGAGGCGGCCCGGCTCGCGGCGCCCTATGTGCCGCACGCCGTCGTGGAATACGTCTGACAGGCAGGTGGAGGAACCGTGGGAATAGCCGACTACGCCCTGGCGATGCCCAGTGGCAAGCGCAGCGTCGACGAGGTCGCCCGGGAGTCCGGCTACGGCCTGGACAAGCTCGGTCAGGTCCTGCCGTCGGGGAAGTTCTCGGTGCTGGCCGAGGGCGAGACGGCCTGGGGACTGGGCCGGGACGCCGCGGCCCGGCTGCTGGCCCGCAGCCCCGTGCCGCTGGACGAGATCGGCCTCGTCCTCTACGCGGGCTCCAGCGAATGGGGCACGCCGTTCTGGTCGCCCGCGGCCAAGATCGCCGGCGATCTGGGGATCACCCAGGCGCACTGCTACGAGGTGTCCAACTTCTGCAACGCCGGCATGGTGGCCGTGAAACTGGCCGACGACCAGGTGCGGGCGGGCACGCACCCGTACGCGCTGGTGATCATCGCGGACCGGCTCAGCGAACTCGTCGAGTACGGCACCGGATACCTCGAACTGTTCAACTTCGCGGACGGAGCGGCCGCGGTGCTGCTCACCGCCGACGCCGCGGCAACCCGGTACGAGGTGCTGGGCGGGGCCCACCACACCGACCCGCGATGGGTGGACTCCTACTACGGCGAGATCAAGGACGGCCGGATCAAGGTGGAGCGGGGCGGGAAGCAGGACGGCCTCGGGGACGCCTTCCTGGACAACTTCACCACCCTGACGCACAGGGTCCTGGCCGGCATCGGCGCCGGCGTGGCCGAGGTGGCCCACTTCCTCGTCACGCACGGCAACCAGGACACCCACCGCTCGTACCTGGCCGCGCTCGGGGTGGACGCCTCCCGCAGCGTGTTCCAGTACGAGCGCGACGGCCACCTCGGTGGTGTCGACCCGCTCCAGGCCCTGGAGGAGCTGGAGCGGGAGGACCGGATCGATGCCGGCGACCTGGTGATCGTGGCGACGGCCGGGTCGGGCTTCACCTGGGGGGTCACGGCGCTGCGGCGGACGTGACGGCGTCGAAACCACCGCACCCCGGCCCCTGCGGGCCGGGGTGCGGTCGTACCCTCGTCTTCGCGGGTCAGCGGTGGTGCACCGAGTCCAGGTCCACCGTCAGCAGCCGGAGCGCCGCTTCGTGCGGGGAGTCCGGATCAGCGTGGTAGAACTTCAGGATGTTGCCGTCCTGAAGGTCCGCGGACTGGTACATCAACTCCACCTCGCCCACGACCGGGTGGTCGAAGAGCTTGGTGCCCTCGATGCAGTTGGACACCCGCTGGCGGCACCACAGCTCGGCGAACTCCTCGCTCTGGATGGTCAGCTCGCCGATCAGCTCGGCCAGTTGCGGATCGTGCCGATGGTCGCCGGAGATGAACCGCAGGTAGGTCACGTTGGACTCCGACTCCGCAGCCCAGTCGGCGTACAGCGAGCGGACCTCGTCGTCGAGGAAGTTCATCTTGATGATGTTCGGCCGCTGTTCGGCGCGCTCGGGGGCCTCGAATTCGATGTGCGGCGCGAACAGCCGGTGGTAGAGGGAGTTCCAGCTGAGGATGTCGCAGCGGTAGTTCAGCACGGCCGCCGCCACGTTCCCGAGGGACTGCACCAGCATCCTCGTGTACGGGCTCACCTGGTCACCGCACGGCGCCGGCTCGTGCGGGTTCTGCACCGGCGAGCCGATCTTGAGCAGGTAGTCCCGTTCGTCGGGGCTCAACTGCAGGGCGCGGGCGATGGAGAGCAGCACCTGCGGCGAGGCGTGCGCGGTCTGCGACTGCTCCAGCCGCGTGTAGTACGTCTGGCTCACTCCCGCGAGCGCGGCCACCTCTTCGCGCCGCAGCCCGGGGACCCGCCGGGAGCCGCTGGAGCGCAGTCCCATCTGCTCGGGCCGCACCCGCTCGCGCATCTGCCGCAGGTAGCCGCCGAGGTCCGTGTTCACGATGTGCTCCACCCTTTCGATTATGAGGTGCCGTAGGGGATCGGCAATGCCGCTTCGGGGAGCGGTGACCGATGCCACGACGGCCGGGAAGGCGGTACGGGGGATCCGCCTTCCCGGCCGTGTGGGGCCGCTGCCCGGGGCTCAGCCCGGCAGGGCCGTCTTGCGGCGCAGCACCGCCCACAGCAGCAGGCCGACCACGACCTGGCAGCCGCCGGCGACGCCGATCGCCGTGTGGATACCGTTCAGCTCCTCGGCCGCCGTCACCGTGCCGTGCCCGATGACGGCCGCGAACACCGCGCTGATCAGCGGGATGCCGATGGCGATGCCGACCTGCTGGCTCTGGGTGGCCATGCCGGTCGCCATGCCCTGCATGTCGGAGTCGACGGAGGAGGTGGCGATGACCATGAAGGACAGGGCCGCCGTCATGGAGAAGAACGCGTTGACGAACTGGGTGGCGATCAGCGGGATCAGCCAGCGGGTGTCCGAGGTCGCCCACAGCGCGGGCAGCATGAACGCGCCCTGGAGGAACAGGGAGACACCGAGCAGCGTGCGCGGAGGGACGCGCTGGAGGATGCGCGGCCCGACCGTACCGGCGATGATCTGGCCGACACCGATGCCGAGCAGCACCAGACCGGCGGCGAGGGAGGACAGGCCGAGGACGTCCTGGACGTACAGGCCGGTGAAGAAGATCAGCGCGGTCTCGCCGCCGAAGATGAACAAGGCGGCCAGGTTGCCGAAGGCGATGTCCGGCTTCTTCAGGACCCGCACCGGCACCAGGGCGTCGACGGTGCGGCTCTGCACGGCCCAGAAGACGCCGAGCAGTACCGCGGCGGCGATCAGGGAGGCACCGGCGACGAGGTCGAACCCGTCCTCGCCGACCCGGGTGACGCCGTAGATCGCGGAGAACAGGCCGAGGGTGATGAGCACGGCACCGGGCAGGTCGATCCGGCTGCGCTTCTCGGCGCGGCTCTCGTCGACGACCAACGGCACGATCAGGATGGCCGCGACGGCCACGGGGATGTTGATGAAGAACGCCCAGCGCCAGGAGAAGACGTCCGTGAGGAACCCGCCGAGGATGGCGCCGACGCTGAAGCCGGAGCTCATCATCACGCTGTTCAGGCCGAGGGCGCGGGTGCGCAGGGAGGGCTCGGTGAATGCGGTGGTGAGCAGCGCGAGCGCGGCGGGCGTGACAGCCGCCGTGGCCAGACCCTGGAGGGTGCGGGCGGTCAGCAGCATCGCGGGCGACTCCGCGATGCCGCCGACGAGGGACGACACGGCGAGGACGGCCATGCCGGCGGTGAAGATGCGCCGCCGTCCCACGTAGTCGCCGACACGTCCGAAGACCAGAGTGCATCCGGCGGCGCACAGGGCGAACGTGGTGGAGATCCACTGCAGGCTGCCGGTGGAGAACCCGAGAGCGGTGCCGACCTCGGGCAGCGCGACGTTCAGCACGGAGAAGTCGGCGGCCATCATGAACTGCGAAGCCAGGAGCACCACCAGGGCGGCGACCTGACGTCCGGTCATCCGGACGGGGGTTGAGTGCGCGACTGCGGCGCTCGTACGGGTATCCGCTGTGGTCATGGCCCCCATGCTCGGCTGCTGGAATCGGGCCAGCCAGCCCCTCCCTGAGGGCAGTCCCGCGGAGACTGTCACTGGCAGTGTCACCTTCGGCGCCGGCCGTGCGTGGGGCGTCGTCACCCGACGTCGCCACCGCGTCGAGTGCCGGAGACCTGCCCGGCGTACCGACGCCGGCCCGTCCGAAGGCAGCATCGTCACCCGGCTCACCACCGGGGCCGGGCCGGTCGCCGGGGCGTGTGATCCTCCCGTGTGACGTCCCGGTCGGCGTCCGCGCTGGGTAAGTGCGGTGATCACCGCCATCGACCTCCTCATGAAGGAAGCGAACGACCAGGTGCGTACAAGACAGTTCGTAGCAAGAGCCGCGCTCTCCGCCGCGGTGGGCCTCTCGCTCCTCGGCCTCCGCGCGGATCCGGCCGCCGCCGACACCGTGGGCCCGCTGCCGATCGGCTCGTACCGGGACATGGCCGTCGACGCCGTACACCAGCAGGTCTTCCTCAGCGACCCGTTCGGTGACAGCGTCCTGGTGACCGACTGGACGGGCCAGGTGGTGAAGCGGATCGGCGGAACGGACGGCGCCTGGGGATTCGCCCTGTCCGCCGATTCCGGGACGCTGTACGTGGCCCTCCGCGACGCCGGCGCGATCGCCGCGATCGACACCGCCACCCTCGAGGAGACCGCCCGGTACGACACGGGCACCGGCGCCGGCGCCTACGCCGGTCCGACCTCCCTGGCGCTGGCCGGGGACAAGCTCTGGTTCGGTTACAGCCTCGACACCTGGCGGGGTGCCATCGGCTCCCTGGACCTCGGCGGCGCCCAGCCGGTCGTCACCCGCGACCAGGGCCTCGACACCTTCCGGGGTTCGCCCCACCTGACCGTCACGCCGCAGGCCCCGGACACCCTCGTGGCGGCCGAGTCCGACGGCAACACGGCCGCCGTGGCGGTCTACGACGTGAGCGCCGGACGGGCCGACGCCCAGGCGAGGCGCGTCGACCCCGGGCCCGACGGATGCTCCAGCCTCCAGGACCTCGCCCTGACCCCGGACGGCCGGCAGGTCGTCATCGCCTGCGCCGGGGCCCACCGCCACCAGGTGCTGCGCACGGCCGACCTGGCGGACGACGGCGTCCTGACCACCAGCTGGTCGCCCGACGCGGTGGCCGTCGATCCCGCCGGCACGGTGGCCGCGGGCGTCTACGGGCCGTCCGGGCCCGACGTGCGGCTGTTCGCGCAGGGCGCCACCACCGCGTACACCGACTGGGACTTCCCGGCGCCCTCCGACTACGCCGACACCACCCTCGTACCCGGCGGACTGGCCTGGTCCCCCGACGGCAGCCGGATCTTCGCGGTCACCGAGACCAGCGGCACCTCCACCCTCTCCCTGCGGGTCCTGGACCACCCGCGGGTCGCCACCGCCGTCACGGTGCGGGCGCCGGCCTCCTCGCCGCGCAACCAGGACCTCACCCTCACCGGGAAGCTCGAGGCGCCCGTGGGCTTCGGCGCCGGGAACACCGTCGACATCTGGCGGATCGACGACCCCACGGCGGGCGAGGGCATGCTCATCGGCTCCGCGAGCGTCGCCGCGGACGGCACGTTCACGTACACCGACCGGCCGCGGGCCAAGGGCCAGGTCCAGTACACCGTCCAGTACTACGGCGACGCGCGGCACGCGTACGCCTACGGCTCGGTCGTGGTCGACGTCGTCGCGGACTGAGCCTCCGGGCCTCGTCGGGGGTCTCGTCGGGGCCCGGGGCGGGGCTCAGTCGCCGGACGTCCGGGTGCGGTGGGACGTCTGAGGCGACTGGGCCGCCTCCGCCTCGGCCTTGGCGTCGTCCACCGCGGCGGCGGCCTGCTTCCCGGCCTCGTCGGCGGCCGTCGCCGCGTCCAGCGAGACCGACCGTCCCGCCGGGCCGAGCTGCGGGGTCGGTGTGGCCGGGGCGGCCGTCCCCTCGCCGTCCCCGGCGGCCGTTTCCCCGGGGCGCTCCGGCTCGGGCGATGCGGCGGGCGACTCGTCCCCGAAGGCGCGCGTGACGGTCCGTACCGCCTCGGTCAGCTCGCCCGGGATCACCCAGAAGGTGTTGTTGTCGCTGCTCGCCAGGTGCGGGAGGGTCTCCAGGTACTTGTAGGCCAGGACCTTCGGGTCGGCGTTGTTGCGGTGGACGGCCTGGAAGACCAGCTCCACCGCCTTCGCCTCGCCGTCCGCCCGCAGGATCATGGCCTGCTGGGTGCCCTGGGCCTCCAGGATGTCCTTCTGCCGCGTGCCCTCCGCGGTGAGGATCTTGGCCTGCCGCTCGCCCTCGGCGTGCAGGATGGCGGCGCGCTTGTCGCGCTCGGCCCGCATCTGCTTCTCCATGGCCTCCTTGATGGTGTGCGGCGGGTCGATGGCCTTGATCTCGACCCGGTTGACCCGGATGCCCCACTTGCCGGTGGCGTCGTCGAGGACGGCGCGCAGCCGCGAGTTGATCTCCTCGCGGGAGGTGAGGGTCTCCTCCAGGTCCATGGAGCCGATGACGTTGCGCAGGGTCGTCACGGTGAGCTGGTCGATCGCCTGGAGGTAGTCGGCGACCTCGTAGGCCGCCGCCCGCGGGTCCGTGATCTGGTAGTAGAGCACCGTGTCGATGTTCACCACGAGGTTGTCCTCGGTGATCACCGGCCTGGGGTCGGACGAGTAGACCTGCTCGCGCACGTCGAGTTTGGTGTTGATGCGGTCCGCCACCGGCACGACCAGGTTCAGGCCGGGCTGCAGCGTCCGCCGGTAGCGGCCGAACCGCTCGACGTTGTAGCGGCGCGCCTGCGGGACGATCCGCACGGTGGAGGCCACGAGGAAGACGACGACCAGGGCCGCCACGAGGATGGGGATGACAAGCGGGTCCACAATGCCTCCGTCGCTCTTCGTCAGTCGTGCACGGTGTCCGTGACGTCCGTGCGGTCGTGCGCTCAGGCGCTCATGCGGTCAGGCGGTCATCGGGCCTCACGGGAGGAGTTCGCGGGGGTAGACCACGGCTGTGGCGCCCTCGATCTCCATCACGTCCACCAGCGCGCCCACCGGTATCACCAGGCTCTCGTCGTAGGCGCGGGCGGACCACTCCTCGCCGGAGAGCTTGATCAGGCCGTGGGTCGCGGTCACCTCCCGCACGACCTCGGCCCGCCTGCCGATCAGCGCGTCGCTGCCCTCACGGGTCAGGGGCTGCTGGGCCATGTGCCGCAGCGCGACGGGGCGGACGAGGACGAGGCCGGCCGTCGCCACCGCCGTGAGGGCCAGGAGCTGGCCGAGGAGACCGACGCCCACCCCGGCGACCACGGCGGCGACCAGCGCGGCACCGGCCAGCAGACCGAGGACCAGGGTCAGGGTGAAGAACTCTGCGGCACCCAGTGCCGCGGCGGCGAGCAGCCATACGTACCACGGCATCGAATCGCCCTCCTTCAGGGGCCTTCACCACCAAAGTACCTTCTGCGGCGCCGGGCAGACAGACACCGGGAGGCGGTTGTCGCCGTGACCTCGCCGGGCCCGGACGCCGTGACCGTGCGGGGCCCGGTGCGTCCTCCCCCGGACGGCGTACGCGCGGTGGCCCGGAGCGGGCCGGCCGGTGAGAGTGGCAGCGGCCGCGGGCGACCGGCGGCCCGTGCACACCGCCTGCCGCGAGGACGCCGATGACCCACCCCGGCACCCTGGTCCTGATCATGGCCGCGGCCGTGCTGGCTCCGCTGCTGGTGCACGCCACCGGGGGCCGGGTCCGGGTGCCGCTGGTCGTCTTCGAGATCGTCCTGGGCATCGTGATCGGTCCTCAGGTGCTGGGCTGGGCGCACCCCGACGAGGTCGTCGACACGCTGGCCGACCTGGGGCTGTCGATGCTGATCTTCCTGGCCGGTTACGAGATCGAGTTCGCGGCGGTCCGCGGTGACACGCTGCGCCGGGCGCTGTGGGCCTGGCCGGTCTCGCTGCTGCTCGGCATCGGGGTGGGCCTCCTGTTCAGCGGGGGCGAGGTATTCGAGGCGTTCGTCGTCGGTACGGCGCTGACCAGCACGGCGCTGGGGACCGTGCTGCCGATGCTGCGGGACCGGGGGGAGCTGCGCGGGCGGTTCGGGACGGTGGTGTCCGCGTTCGGCGCGGTCGGCGAGTTCGGTCCCGTGGTGGCGACGGCGCTGCTCCTCAGCGGTCGCCGCCCGGCCGAGTCGGCGGTCCTGCTCGTCGCCTTCGGGGTGGTCACCGCGGCGGCCGTGTTCTGGGCGCTGCGCCCGCGACCGCCGTGGTTCGGCGAGCTGGCCGAGCGGACCCTGCACAGCAGCGGCCAGTTCGCGGTGCGGTTCGTCATGCTGCTGCTCGCCTGCATGCTCGGCCTCGCCGAGGTGTTCGGCCTGGACGTGCTGCTGGGCGCCTTCGCCGCCGGGGTGCTGACCCGGATCGTGCTGCACCGGGCCGTGCCGGCGGGCAGCGACGCCGTCCTCGGCAAGGTGGAGGCCATGGGCTTCGGCTTCCTGGTGCCGCTGTTCTACGTGGTCACCGGGATCGAGTTCGACCTGGACGCCCTGCTGGACTCCCCCGCCGCCCTGCTGCTGGTGCCGGTCTTCCTGGCGCTGTTCGTGCTGGTGCGCGGTGCCCCGGTGTACGTGCTCGCCCCGAAGGACCTGCGTCGCGCCGACCGGGGGGCGCTGGCTCTGTTCGCCTCGACGTGTCTGCCCCTCGTCGTGGCGATCACCACCATCGGTGTGGACCAGGAGCTGCTCGGCACGGAGCGGGCGGCGGCCCTGGTGGGCGCCGCGATGATCTCCGTACTGGTCCTGCCGCTGCTCGCGGGACGGCTGCGGTCCCCGCGCGGCGGGACGGGCGGGGACCGCAGCCGTCCCG
>MUMD01000264.1 GCA_002155895.1 Streptomyces rochei | reverse complement strand
CGCCGGACGGGCCGGGATGTCACCGTGCGCCGCATGGGCCGGGATGTCACCGTGCGCCGGACGGGCCGGGATGTCACCCTCCGCCGGATGGACCGAGGGCTTGCCTGCTCGCACCGCCAGTGCCGCCGGTGCCCGTTCGCACAGGCCCAGGCACGGGGACCGCTCGACCCGCACCCCGATCTCCGGACCCAGCCGCCGCTCCACGTCCGCGCACAGCTCCGCCGCCCCCGCCGCCGTGCACGCCAGGTCCGTGCAGACGTGGAGGACCGTGGCCGGGCGGGGCCGGACCGAGAACATGGCGTAGAAGGTCGCCACGCCGTACGCCTCGGCCGGGGGCACCGTCAGGCGCCGGCAGACGTAGTCCAGGGCGCCCTCGCTGATCCAGCCGACCCGGTCGTTGACCGCGTGCAGGGCCGGGAGGAGGAGGTCGCGGCGGTCGCGGGCCTCCCGGCCGCCCCGCGCCCATCTGAGGTCCGTGTCGGTGCGGTCGGCGCCCTCCCAGGAGGACTCCGGCGGGCCGAGCAGCGCGTCGACGGCCTCGCGCTCCTCGTCCGTGGGCTTGCTGTCACCGAAGCGCAGGTCCACCGCTGCTCACCTTCTCGATCCGGATCGCCGAGGCCTTGAACTCCGCCGTCCCGGCGATCGGACAGTTGGCCTCGATGGTCAGCTGGTTGGTGTCCACCTCGTCGGGAAAGTGGAAGCTCATGAAGGCGAGCCCGGGCCGCAGCGCGGTGTCGACCCACACCGGCGCGATCAGCGACCCGCGCCGCGAGGTCACCCGCACCTCCTCGCCGACGGCCACCCCGTAGCGCTCGGCGTCCTCCGGGCACAGCTCGACGGACTCGCCGCGCCGCAGGGGAGAGGCGTAACCACCGCTCTGGACACCGGTGTTGTAGGAGTCGAGGCGCCGTCCCGTGGTCAGCCGGATCGGGTACTCCTCGTCGGTGAGGTCCACGGGCGGGTCGTGCCGGACGAGGCCGAAGGGCGCGCGGGGGCCGCGGCGTGCCGGGTCCGGGTCCCACAACCTGCCGTGCAGGTAGGTCGGTTCCAGTTCCTCGGTGCTCGGGCACGGCCACTGGATGCCCTGGTGCTCCTCCAGGCGCGCGTACGTCATCCCGTGGTGGTCCGGCGACAGCGACCGCAGTTCGTTCCAGACGGCCTCGGCGTCCGCGTACTTCCAGTCGTGGCCCAGGCGGGCCGCCAGGTCGCAGAGGATGTCGATGTCCTCCCGGGCCTCCCCCGGCGGGGTCACGGCCCGGCGCACGCGCTGGACGCGCCGCTCGCTGTTGGTGGTGGTGCCCTCGGTCTCCGCCCAGCCCGCGGTGGCGGGGAGGACGACGTCGGCCAGCTCGGCGGTCTTCGTCAGGAAGATGTCCTGCACGACGAGGAAGTCCAGCGCCCGCAGCCGGCGTACCGCCTGTTCGCCGTCCGCCTCCGACTGGGCCGGGTTCTCGCCGATGCAGTACACGGCCCGCAGCGCGCCCTCGTCCATGGCCTCGAACATCTGAGTGAGGGTCAGGCCGTGGCGCGGCTCGATGACCGTGTCCCAGGCGGACTCGAACTTCAGCCGGACCGCCGGGTCGAGGACGTCCTGGAAGCCGGGCAGCCGGTTGGGGATCGCGCCCATGTCCCCGCCGCCCTGCACGTTGTTCTGGCCGCGCAGAGGCTGGAGCCCGGAGCCGTAGCGCCCGACGTGGCCGGTGAGCAGCGAGAGGTTGATCAGGGCGCGGACGTTGTCGGTGCCGTTGTGGTGCTCGGTGATGCCCAGCGTCCAGCAGAGCTGGGCGCGTTCGGCGCGGGCGTAGGCGTGGGCCAGGTCCCGGACGGCGGCGGCCGGTACGCCGGTCACCTTCTCGGCGAGGGAGAGCGTCCACGGTTCGACCAGGGCGCGGTACTCCTGGTAGCCGGTGGTGGCCCGTTCGACGAACGCCTCGTCGACGAGCCCGGCGTGGATGATCTCGCGGCCGACCGCGTGCGCCAGCGGGATGTCGGTGCCGACGTTCGGGCCGAGCCAGCTCTCCGCCCACTCGGCGGTGGAGGTGCGGCGCGGATCGACGGCGTACATGCGGGCGCCGTTGCGGATGCCCTTGAGCACGTGCTGGAAGAAGATGGGGTGGGCGAAGCGGGCGTTGGAGCCCCACATCACGATGACGTCGGTGTGCTCGATCTCCTCGTACGAGGAGGTGCCGCCGCCGGAGCCGAAGGCGGCCGAGAGGCCGGCGACGCTCGGGGCGTGGCAGGTGCGGTTGCAGGAGTCGACGTTGTGGGTGCCCATCACCACCCGGGCGAACTTCTGGGCGACGTAGTTCATCTCGTTGGTCGCGCGGGCGCAGGAGAACATCCCGAAGGCGCCGCGCGCCGCCGCCAGGCCCCGGGCGGTGCGGTCGAGCGCCTCGTCCCAGGTCGCGCGGCGGAAGGGCTGGTCGCGCGAGTCGCGGACCAGGGGGTGGGTGAGCCGGGTGTAGGTCTTCGGTTGCCGTTTCCTCATGCGGCGCTCCTCAGCGCGAGCAGGTCCGACAGGGCGTGCACGGTGCGCAGGGTGGGCACCGGCACCCCGGTGATCTCCGCCAGTTCGACGACGGCCGCGAGCAGGACGTCGAGTTCGAGCGGCTTGCCCCGTTCCAGGTCCTGGAGGGTGGAGGTGCGGTGGTCGCCGACCCGCTCGGCGCCCGCGAGCCGGCGCTCGATGGAGACGCCGACCTCGCACCCGAGGGCCGCGGCGACCGCCAGCGTCTCGGTCATCATGGTCTCGATGACCCGGCGGGTGCCGCCGTGCAGGCACATCTGCCGCATGGTGGCGCGGGCCAGGGCGCTGATCGGGTTGAAGGAGATGTTGCCCAGCAGCTTCAGCCAGATGTCCTGGCGCAGGTCCGGTTCGACCGGGCACTTCAGGCCGCCCGCGCGCATCGCCTCGCTCAGTGCCAGGCACCGCGCGGAGACGCCGCGGCCGGGCTCGCCGACGGAGAAGCGGGTGCCCTCCACATGGCGTACGACGCCGGGCTGTTCGAGTTCGGTGGCCGCGTAGACGACACAGCCCACGGCGCGTTCGGGCGCCAGTACGGAGCTGACCGCGCCGCCCGGGTCCACGCTCTCCAGGCGGCGGCCGTCCCAGGGACCGCCGTGCCGGTGGAAGTACCACCACGGGATGCCGTTCTGGGCGGCCACGATCGCCGTGGTGTCGTGCAGCAGCGGCTCGATCAGCGGCCCGCACGCCGCGTACGAGGTCGCCTTGAGACCCAGGAACACATAGTCGGCCGGGCCGACCTCGGCCGGGTCGTCGGTGGCGCGGGGGTGCGCGGTGAAGTCGCCGCGCGGGCTGCGCACCCGTACTCCGTGCCGCCTCATGGCCGCCAGGTGCGGTCCACGGGCGATGAGATGCACGTCGGCGCCCGCGCGGTGGAGCGCGGCACCGACGTAGGCGCCGATCGCCCCGGCGCCGAGGACTGCGACTTTCATGACGAGAGAGCTCCGTTCGGTCGAGGGATACCGCGGAACCGCCGATGATGTCGACGAAATATTGTCTACAGTATGGAGGTTGACCCAGCAAGGCACCCGGCACGCTTTGTGGAGCACCGGTGGTTGTCTGCTCAACTGTCTTCTCAACCGCCCCTCCCGTCCCTACGGTTGGGGACTCATGAGTCCCCCCGTCGCACCCCCGGGCTGGAGCCGCTGGCTCGTTCCCCCCGCCGCACTCTCGGTCCACCTCTCCATCGGCCAGGCGTACGCCTGGTCCGTGTTCAAACCGCCCCTCGAATCCGCCCTCGGCCTCAGCGGAACGCAGAGCGCGCTGCCCTTCCAGCTCGGGATCGTCATGCTCGGGCTGTCCGCGGCCTTCGGCGGCACCCTCGTGGAACGGCACGGACCGCGCTGGGCGATGACCGTCGCCCTGGTCTGCTTCTCGTCCGGCTTCCTGCTCTCCGCGCTCGGCGCGGCGACGGAGCAGTACTGGCTGATCGTCCTCGGCTACGGCTTCGTCGGCGGGATCGGCCTCGGCACCGGCTACATCTCGCCCGTCTCGACGCTCATCAAGTGGTTCCCGGACCGGCCCGGCATGGCCACCGGCATCGCCATCATGGGCTTCGGCGGCGGCGCGCTGATCGCCTCGCCCTGGTCGGCGCAGATGCTGGAGTCCTTCGGCACCGACAACTCGGGCATCGCCCTCGCCTTCCTCGTGCACGGACTCGCGTACGCCGTCTTCATGCTGCTGGGCGTGCTGCTGGTGCGGGTGCCGCGTCCGAGGACGGGGGCGGACGGCGCTCCGGCCGTGCTCGAAGGAGTCCAGGTCTCGGCACGCGGCGCCATGCGCACCCCGCAGTTCTGGCTGCTGTGGGTCGTGCTCTGCACCAACGTCACGGCCGGCATCGGCATCCTGGAGAAGGCCGCCCCGATGATCACCGACTTCTTCGCGGACACCTCCACGCCGGTGTCCGCGACCGCCGCCGCCGGGTTCGTGGCGCTGCTGTCGGCGGCCAACATGGCGGGCCGCATCGGCTGGTCCTCGGCCTCCGACCTGATCGGGCGCAAGAACATCTACCGCGTCTACCTCGGCGTCGGCGCGCTGATGTACACGCTCATCGCCCTGTTCGGCGACTCCAGCAAGCCGCTGTTCGTCCTGTGCGCCCTCGTCGTCCTCTCCTTCTACGGCGGCGGCTTCGCCACGGTCCCCGCCTACCTCAAGGACCTCTTCGGCACCTATCAGGTCGGCGCGATCCACGGCCGGCTGCTGACCGCCTGGTCCACGGCGGGCGTGCTCGGACCGCTGATCGTGAACTGGATCGCCGACCGGCAGGAGGAGGCCGGCAAGCACGGCGCCGCCCTCTACGGAACGTCCTTCGTCATCATGATCGGGCTGCTGGCCGTCGGCTTCGTCGCCAACGAACTGGTCCGTCCCGTCCACCCCCGCCACCACGTGTCCGCCGCCCCGGCGGGGAAGGAGGCCGTCGATGTCCCCCGACAGCAGCCAGAGTCCGCCTGAGCCGCCCTCCCGGCGGCCGCTGATCGCCTTCACCTGGCTGTGGGTGGGCCTGCCGCTCGCCTACGGCCTGTACGAACTCGTCCGCAAGGCCACGCAGCTGTTCACCGGGTGACGCACCACGAGCGCCCGGGGTGCTGACCGAAGCCGACAAGGCGGACGCCCGTTTCCTGTCGCTTCACCTGCCCTCGTACCCGCCGGTCACTGATCACACTGGTGGATCCCGTACCCGAGGCAGCGAGGACTCCACCCATGCACCACGGCTCCCGGATCACCGCCGTCGGCCACTACCAGCCCGCCGGAATCCTCACCAACGAGGAGCTGGCGGGCATGGTCGACACCAGCGACGAGTGGATCAGGAGCCGTGTCGGCATCGTCTCCCGCCGCATCGCCGGGCCGGACGAGCCGGTCGACGAGCTGGCCGGCCACGCCGCCGCCAAGGCCCTCGCGGCGGCCGGGGCGACCCCCGCCGACGTGGACATGGTCGTGGTCGCCACCTCCACCGCGATCGACCGCTCCCCGAACACCGCCGCCCGCGTCGCCGCCCGCCTCGGCATCCCCGGCCCCGCCGCGCTGGACCTCAACGTCGTGTGCGCGGGCTTCACCCACGCCCTGGCCACCGCCGACCACGCCGTACGGGCCGGTTCGTCGAGCCGGGCCCTGGTCATCGGCGCCGACAAGATGTCCGAGGTGACCGACTGGTCCGACCGCACCACCTGTGTGCTGGTCGGCGACGGAGCGGGGGCGGCCGTCGTGGAGGCCTGCGCCCCGGGCGAGGAGGCCGGGATCGGGCCCGTGCTGTGGGGGTCGGTGCCCGAGATGGGCAACGCGGTGCGCATCGAGGGCACCCCGCCGAGGTTCGCGCAGGAGGGCCAGAGCGTCTACCGCTGGGCGACCACGAAGCTGCCCGCCATCGCCCGCCGGGCCTGCGAGCGGTCCGGGCTCACCCCCGCCGACCTCGCCGCGGTCGTCCTGCACCAGGCCAACCTGCGCATCATCGAACCCCTCGCAGCCAAGATCGGCGCCGTCAACGCGGTCGTCGCCCGGGACGTCGTGGAGTCCGGAAACACGTCGGCGGCGAGCATCCCGCTCGCCCTGTCCAAGCTGGTGGAGCGGGGCGAGATCACCACCGGCGACCCGGTGCTCCTCTTCGGCTTCGGCGGCAACCTCTCCTACGCCGGGCAGGTCGTCCGCTGCCCCTGAACGCCCCGTGCCCGGCCGGGTTGTGACGTACCCCACCCCGGTCCGTCGGCCGCCTGCGCCGTAGACTGTAGACGAAAGACAATTCATGCTCGGGGTACCCGGCGTACCCGTCGTGCTCGGCGTGCCCGTCGTCACCCGGCCTGCCCGCCGTGTCCGTGCGTCCGGGTGCCGGCCGTGCTCGTTCCGCTCGTCGTACCGTTTCCGAGGGGGGACCGATGTTGTCCGCAGGACTGCCGCAGGGCGCGGTGCCCAGACTCGAACGCCCCGGTCCGCTGCGCGACCGGGTCTACGAGGCGCTGCTCGAACTCATCACCACCCGGGCCCTCCGGCCCGGCCAGCACCTCGTCGAGAGCGAACTCGCCGGTCATCTCGGTGTGTCGCGGCAGCCCGTGCGGGAGGCCCTGCAGCGGCTCAACACCGAGGGCTGGGTGGATCTGCGCCCCGCCCAGGGCGCGTTCGTCCACGAGCCGACGGAGGAGGAGGCCGACCAGCTGCTCACCGTCCGTACGCTGCTGGAGGCCGAGGCCGCCCGGCTCGCCGCCGCCAACGCCTCGAGCGCGGGCGTGGCCGCCCTGGAGGCGCTGTGCGAGGAGGGGGAGCGGGCCGTCGCCGCCGACGACGTGGACGCCGCCGTCGCCGCCAACGCCCGCTTCCACGCGAAGATCATGGAGCTGGCGGGCAACGCCGTACTCGCCGAACTCGCCGCACAGGTCGACCGCCGGGTCCGCTGGTACTACACGCCCGTCGCCCGGCAGCGGGGCCGGCAGTCCTGGATCGAGCACCGCCGGCTGATCGCCGCCGTCACCGACCGGGACGAGCAGCGGGCGACGCGGCTGATGCGCGAGCACACCGAGCACACCCGGCGTTCGTACCACGCGCGCGCCGAATCGGACGGCTCGTAGCGGACCCGGTTCGTAGCGGAAACGCGAGGTCAGAAGCGGTTCGGAGGCCGCCCGGCGGGACAGCCGGGCGGTCCTTTCGCATCCTGGGGCCGGCGACGCACCGCCCGGGGGACGGGGGTGGGCCGCACGTCTTTGTCCACTCAGTGGAGAAAGTTCGCAGCAATTCGTGCGTGACTTCTTCCCACACCGGGCGGCCACTGCTACGTTCCCTCCGAAAGCAAGCCAAGGAACGTGGCCGGAAACCGGCACACTCAAGGCCGATTGAGGCGGGGAGGGGTTCGTGAGACGCATGACCGCACGACCCGCCAACACCCACCAGGCGCGACTGCTCCAGCTGTTGCGCGACTCGGGACCCAACTCCCGTGCCCAGCTCGGCGACCAGGTCGACCTCTCCCGGTCGAAGCTGGCCGTCGAGGTGGACCGGCTGCTGGAGACCGGGCTGGTCGTGGCCGACGGGCTCGCCGCCTCGCGCGGCGGGCGGCGCAGCCACAACGTCCGGCTCAATCCCGAACTGCGCTTCCTCGGCGTCGACATCGGCGCGACCTCGGTCGACGTCGCCGTCACCAACGCCGAGCTGGAGATCCTCGGGCACATCAACCAGCCCATGGACGTACGCGAGGGACCGGTCGCGGTCTTCGAGCAGGTCCTGTCCATGGCCGCCAAGTTGCGGGCCTCGGGGCTCGCGGAGGGCTTCGACGGCGCCGGCATCGGCGTCCCGGGACCGGTCCGCTTCCCCGAGGGTGTGCCGGTGGCACCGCCGATCATGCCGGGCTGGGACGGCTTCCCCGTACGGGAGGCGCTCAGCCAGGAACTCGGCTGCCCGGTCATGGTCGACAACGACGTGAACCTGATGGCGCTGGGGGAGCAGCACGCGGGCGTCGCCCGCACCGTGCACGACTTCCTCGTCGTCAAGATCGGTACCGGCATCGGCTGCGGCATCGTCGTCGGCGGTGAGGTCTACCGCGGTACGACGGGCAGCGCGGGCGACATCGGGCACATCCAGGCCGTGCCCGACGGACGCCCGTGCGCCTGCGGCAACCGGGGCTGCCTGGAGGCGCACTTCAGCGGCGCGGCCCTGGCCCGCGACGCCACCGAGGCCGCCCAGCAGGGACGCTCGGCCGAACTCGCGGGCCGGCTGGAGGCGAACGGGGGCCTCAGCGCCGCCGACGTCGCCGCCGCGGCCGCCGCGGGCGACGCCACCGCGCTCGACCTGATCCGGGAGGGCGGCCGGAGCACCGGCCAGGTCATCGCCGGACTGGTCAGCTTCTTCAACCCGGGCCTGGTGGTGATCGGCGGCGGGGTGACCGGCCTCGGCCACAACCTGCTCGCCGCGATCCGCACCCAGGTCTACCGCCAGTCGCTGCCGCTGGCGACCGGCAACCTGCCCATCGTCCTGGGCGAGCTGGGACCCACCGCCGGAGTCATCGGCGGAGCCCGGCTGATCAGCGACCACCTGTTCTCACCCGCGTAGGCACCCTTCGCCTCCACGGGCATCACAGCGACACCCGGCACAGCGCTCTACCCCGACATGCCCTGTTCCGTACGGCTCCGTTCCGCACAGTCCTGCCCCGTTCCGCCCCGACCCTGCCCTGCTCTGCCCTGACACCGGCCCGCATGCCCGCCGAGGGGACCTCACATGGCACCAGAACCACCGCTGCTCAGCATGTCCGGCATCACCAAGTCCTTCCCGGGAGTCCGGGCCCTGGACGGCGTCGACCTCGACGTCCAGGCCGGCGAGGTGCACTGCCTGCTCGGCCAGAACGGCGCCGGCAAGTCCACCCTCATCAAGGTGCTGGCCGGCGCCCACCAGCCCGACACCGGCACCATCCGGTGGCGCGGCGAGGAGGTCACGCTCCGCTCGCCCATCGCGGCCATGCGCTTGGGCATCGCCACCATCTACCAGGAACTCGACCTGGTGGAACACATGTCGGTCGCCGAGAACGTCCACCTGGGACACGAGCCGACCGCCGGCGGCTTCGTCGTCCGGGGCAGGACCGCCAAGGAGTCGACGGCCCAGCTGCTCAAGCGGCTCGGGCACCCCGAGGTCGACCCCGGACGGCTGGTCGGGGAGCTGTCGGCGGCCCAGCAGCAGATCGTGTCCATGGCCCGGGCGCTCTCGCACGACGTACGGCTCATCGTGATGGACGAGCCGTCCGCCGCGCTCGACCCGGACGAGGTCGACAACCTGTTCCGCATCGTCGCCGACCTCACCGCCGACGGCGTCGCCGTCGTCTACATCTCGCACCGCCTGGAGGAGATCCGCCGCATCGGCGACCGGGTCACCGTCCTCAAGGACGGCCGGGCCGTCGCCGGCGGACTGCCCGCCGAGTCGACGCCCACCCGCGACGTGGTGGCGCTGATGACCGGCCGCAACGTCGAGTACGTCTTCCCCCAGCGGCCGGCCGCGCCGCCCGCCGGCGAACCCGTGCTGAGCGTCAAGGGCCTGTCCCGGCAGGGCGAGTTCCACCCCCTCGACCTGGAGGTGCGCCCCGGGGAGATCGTCGGCCTCGCCGGTCTCGTCGGCTCCGGCCGCTCCGAGATCCTGGAGACCGTCTACGGCGCCCGCAGGGCGAGCACCGGCCAGGTCCTCGTCGAGGGACGCCCGCTCAGGCCGGGCAGCGTCCGCGCCGCCGTCCGCGCCGGGCTCGGACTCGCTCCCGAGGAGCGCAAGGCGCAGGCCCTGCTGATGCTGGAGTCCGTCACCCGCAACGTGTCGGTCTCCGCCATGTCCCGCTTCTCGCGCGGCGGCTGGCTCGACCGCGGCGCCGAACGGGAGGCGGCGCACGCGGCGACCCGAGAGCTGTCCCTGCGCCCCGACAACCCCTCCGTGCCCGTGCGCACCCTGTCCGGCGGCAACCAGCAGAAGGCGGTCCTCGCCCGCTGGCTGCTGCGCGGCTGCAAGGTCCTGCTCCTCGACGAACCCACCCGCGGCGTCGACGTCGGCGCCCGCGCCGAGCTGTACGCGGTCATCCGCCGCCTCGCCGACGAGGGGCTGGCCGTGCTGCTGGTCTCCAGCGAGGTGCCCGAGGTGCTCGGCCTCGCCGACCGCGTGCTGGTGCTGCGCGAGGGCCGCGTCGTGCACGAGGCCCCCGCCCGCGAACTCGACGAACACCGCGTACTCGACCTCGTGATGGAAGGAAGCCCGGCGTCATGACGCAGCACGTGTCCCCGCCCCGGGACGGCACCGGCAAGGCGGCACCGGTGGACGGTCCGCCGGCCTGGCGGGTCCAGTTGGGCCGCGCCGACGTCCGCACCCTCACCCTGCTCGGCGTGCTCGCCGTCCTGGTCCTCATCGGCGGCATCACCCAGCCCGACTCGTTCCTCGACACCCGCAACCTCCAGCTGGTGCTCACCCAGGCGTCCGTGATCGGCGTCGTCACCGTCGGCATGACCTTCGTGATCATCTCCGGGGGCATCGACCTGTCCGTGGGCGCGATCGTCGCCCTGGCATCGGTGTGGGCGACCACCGTCGCCACCCAGGAGTTCGGATTCGTCGGCATCCTCTTCACCGCCGTCGTGGTGGGAGTGGGCTGCGGACTGGTCAACGGGGTGCTCATCGCCTTCGGCCAGATGGTGCCCTTCATCGCCACCCTCGCCATGCTGGCCTCGGCCCGCGGCCTCGCGCTCCAGATCACCGACGGCCGCACCCAGGTCGTCACCGTGCCCAGCGTCCTGGACCTCGGCGAACGCGACTCCTACATCCTCGGCATCCCGCCGCTGGTCCTGGTCTTCGCGGCCGTCACCGTCATCGGCTGGCTGGTGCTGAACCGGACCACCTTCGGACGCCGCACCGTCGCCGTGGGCGGCAACGCGGAGGCCGCCCGGCTGGCCGGCATCGACGTCCGCCGCCAGCGGCTCTACCTCTACCTGCTGTCCGGGCTGTGCTGCGGCATCGCGGCCTTCCTGCTGATCGTGCTGGCCGGCTCCGGCCAGAACACCAACGGCAACCTCTACGAACTCGACGCCATCGCCGCCGCGATCATCGGCGGCACCCTGCTCAGCGGCGGCCGGGGCACCATCGTCGGCTCCGTGCTCGGCGTCCTGATCTTCACCACCATCACCAACATCTTCGCCCTGAACAACCTGCAGACCGACGTGCAGCAGATCGCCAAGGGCGCGATCATCGTCGCCGCCGTGCTGGTCCAGCGCCGTACCGCAAGCACGCACTGAGGAAAGGGTCCACCTCCATGACGAACCTCCCGAGCCGCAGAGGACTGCTCTTCGGAGCGGCCGCCGTGTCCGCCGGTGCCGTCCTCACCGGGTGCACGAGCAACGACCCCGACGACGGCGGCGACAAGGCCGCGGACACCCAGCCGGCCGCCGACGACAAGCCCGGCAAGCCGGTCACCATCGGCTACGCCGGTCCGCAGGCCGACCACGGCTGGCTCAACGCCGTCAACGACCAGGCCCAGCAGCGCGCCGAGAAGTACTCGGACGTCACCCTGGAGGTCACCGAGGGCTCCAACGACACCGCCCAGCAGATCGGCCAGATCGAGACCCTCATCAACAAGAAGGTCGACGTCCTGGTCATCCTGCCCGCCGACGGCAAGGCCCTCACCCAGGTCGGTCTCAAGGCGATGCGCGCCGGCATCCCGGTCGTCAACCTCGACCGCATCTTCAACAGCCCGCAGGCCTACCGCTGCTGGGTCGGCGGCGACAACTACGGCATGGGCCTCAACGCCGCCCACTACATAGGCGAGAAGCTCAAGGACAAGCAGGGCGCCAAGGTCATCGAGCTGGCCGGCCTGGACAACCTGGAGCTGACCCAGCAGCGCACCAAGGGCTTCGACGACGGCCTGAAGAACTACCCGAACATCCAGAAGGTGGCCCGCCAGGCCGCCGAGTTCACCGTCGAGTCGGGCCAGGCCAAGATGGCCCAGCTGCTCCAGGCCCAGTCCCAGTTCGACGCCCTGTGGAACCACGACGACGACCAGGGCGTGGGCGCGCTGCGCGCCATCGAGCAGGCCGGACGCGACGACTTCCTGATGGTCGGCGGCGCCGGCGCGCTCTCCGCCTTCCAGGCCATCAAGGCGGACAGCGGCGTGCTGAAGGCGACCGTGCTCTACCCGCCGACCATGGCCGCCTCGGCCATCGACCTCGCCCGCGCCCTCGGCCAGGGCAAGGGGATCAGCGGCCTCGCCGAGTTCGAGATCCCCTCGACCGTCACCTGCTACTCGGCCGTCGTCGACAAGGAGAACGTCGACCAGTACATGCCCACGGGCTTCAAGTGAGGGCCGCCGCCCCGGAGCGGCCCGACCAGCCGACCGGGGCGGGGCCCACCCCCCACCGCGCACCACGACGAGGAGGACATCCGCATGGGACAGCCGCAGCAGCCCGAGGGGGCCGGGGAACAGGAACCGGCCACCGGAACCGGGACCGACAGCGGGACCGGAACCGGGACCGGGGCGACGGGGGCGTCCGCCAACAGACCGCCGCTGCGCGTCGGCATGGTCGGCTACGCCTTCATGGGCGCCGCACACTCCCAGGGCTGGCGCACCGCCGGCCGGGTCTTCGACCTGCCCCTGAACCCGGTGCCGGCGGCCATCTGCGGCCGGGACGCCGACGCCGTCCGCACCGCGGCCGACCGGTACGGCTGGGCGAGCACCGAGACCGACTGGCGGACCCTGGTGGAACGGGACGACATCGACCTCGTCGACATCTGCACCCCCGGTGACAGCCACGCCGAGATCGCGCTGGCCGCGCTCGCCGCCGGCAAGCACGTCCTGTGCGAGAAGCCCCTGGCCAACACCGTCGCCGAGGCCGAGGCGATGACCCGGGCGGCCGAGGAGGCCGGCGCGCGGGGCCAGGTGGCCATGGTCGGCTTCAACTACCGCCGGGTGCCCGCGACCGCGCTGGCCCGGCGGATGGTGGCCCAGGGCCGCGTCGGACGGCTGCGGCACGTGCGGGTGACGTACCTCCAGGACTGGCTGGTGGACCCGAAGGCGCCGCTGACCTGGCGGCTGCGCAAGGAACTGGCCGGTTCGGGCGCCCTCGGCGACCTCGGCGCCCACATCGTCGACCTTGCCCAGTACCTGACGGGGGAGCGGATCGTGGGCGTCTCCGCCCTCACCGAGACCTTCGTGCGGGAGCGCCCGCTGCCCGAGGGCGCCGCCCGGGGCCTGTCGGCGGGCTCCGCGGACGGCACCACGGGCGAGGTCACCGTGGACGACGCCGCCGTGTTCACCGGCCGCCTGACCTCCGGCGCCCTGGCCTCCTTCGAGGCCACCCGGTACGCCACCGGCCGCAAGAACGCCCTGCGCATCGAACTCAACGGGGAGCGCGGCTCCCTCGCCTTCGACCTGGAGCGGCTCAACGAACTCGAGTACCACGACGGTACGGAGCCGGGGGAGCACGGCGGTTTCCGCCGCATCCTGGTCACCGAGCCCGAGCACCCCTACCTGGACGCCTGGTGGCCGCCGGGCCACGGCCTGGGCTACGAGCACACCTTCGTCCACCAGGCGCGCGACCTCGTTCACGCCGTCGCCGAGGGCCGCCGGCCCGAGCCGTCCTTCGCCGACGGGCTGCAGGTGCAGCGCGTGCTCGCGGCCGTGGAGGAGAGCGCCGAGAAGAACTCCGTCTACACCCCGATCGCACCACTCGCCCCCATCGCCCCCTGAGGAGGCCGGCAGCGACATGCCACGCAACTTCACTCTCTTCACCGGCCAGTGGGCGGACCTGCCGCTGGAGGAGGTCTGCCGACTCGCCCGCGACTTCGGTTACGACGGTCTGGAACTCGCCTGTTGGGGCGACCACTTCGAGGTGGACAAGGCCCTGGCCGACCCCTCCTACGTGGACTCCCGCCACCAGCTGCTCGACAAGTACGGGCTGAAGTGCTGGGCGATCTCCAACCACCTCGTCGGCCAGGCCGTGTGCGACGCCATCATCGACGAGCGCCACGAGGCGATCCTGCCCGCCCGGATCTGGGGCGACGGCGACGCCGAGGGCGTACGGCAGCGGGCCGCGGCCGAGATCAAGGACACCGCGCGCGCCGCCGCTCGCTTCGGCGTCGACACCGTCATCGGCTTCACCGGATCGGCGATCTGGCATCTGGTCGCCATGTTCCCGCCCGCCCCGGAGTCCATGATCGAACGCGGTTACCAGGACTTCGCCGACCGCTGGAACCCGATCCTCGACGTCTTCGACGCCGAGGGCGTGCGCTTCGCCCACGAGGTCCACCCCAGCGAGATCGCCTACGACTACTGGACGACCCAGCGGGCCCTGGAGGCGGTGGACCACCGGCCGGCCTTCGGCCTCAACTTCGACCCCTCCCACTTCGTGTGGCAGGACCTCGACCCCGTCGGCTTCCTGTGGGACTTCCGCGACCGGATCTACCACGTCGACTGCAAGGAGGCCCGCAGGCGTCTCGACGGCCGCAACGGACGGCTCGGCTCCCACCTGCCGTGGGGCGACCCGCGCCGCGGCTGGGACTTCGTGTCGGCCGGCCACGGAGACGTGCCCTGGGAGGACGTCTTCCGGATGCTCCGCTCCATCGACTACCGGGGGCCGGTCTCCGTCGAGTGGGAGGACGCCGGCATGGACCGCCTCCAGGGCGCCCCCGAGGCCCTCACCCGGCTCAAGGCGTTCGACTTCGAGCCGCCGACGGCGTCCTTCGACGCCGCGTTCAACAGCTGATCCCACGCCTCCGCCCACGGGCCGGAACGGGGACCGGAGCATCCGCCGGTCCCCGGTCCGATCTGCCCGGATCCCGCTTTGTCCTGGGATAGGAAGAAGTTCAACTATTCCTGGCCCAAGGGGTGTTGGCCCCGGACGAACAGGGTTACCGTCCCTGAAGTGTTCAGGACACACACGCCTCCGGGGTGACGGCGCACCCCGGCGCCCGCACCGCACCTCTCCTCAACGCACGCACCGCACGACTCCGCACCATCCCGTACGGCCCATTCCGTTCCCGGAGGGACTTCGTGCACAGAAGCAGACTCAAAGGCACCCACACCACGAGGCGTCCCCGACTTCGCACCGCCCTCGCGCTGGTCACCGGCCTGATGCTGGCCGTGGGCACCCCGGCCACCGTCGCCGTGGCCCAGCCGGCGGCCGACGAGCCGGCCGCCGCCGAGGGACAGTTCCAGCAGGTACCGCTCGCCAAGGGCGAACCCGAGATGGGCGAGCCGATGTCGCTCGCCGTGCTCCCGGACCGCAGCGTCCTGCACACCTCGCGCGACGGCACCCTGCGCATCACCGACCAGGGCGGCGTCACCAAGGTGGCCGGCAAGCTCGACGTCTACAGCCACGACGAGGAGGGCCTGCAGGGCGTCGGCGTCGACCCGGACTTCGAGAACAACCGGGCGATCTACCTCTACTACGCCCCGCCGCTCGACACCCCCGCGGGCGATGCCCCGGAGACCGGCACCGCCGAGGACTTCAAGAAGTTCGACGGCGTCAACCGCCTGTCCCGCTTCGTCCTCAACCCCAACGGCACGCTGGACATGGCCAGCGAGAAGAAGGTCATCGACGTCGCGGCCTCCCGCGGCACCTGCTGCCACGTCGGCGGCGACATCGACTTCGACGCCGAGGGCAACCTCTACCTGTCCACCGGCGACGACACCAACCCCTTCGCCTCCGACGGCTACACGCCGATCGACGAGCGGGCCGACCGCAACCCGGCCTTCGACGCCCGCCGCAGCTCCGGCAACACCAACGACCTGCGCGGCAAGATCCTGCGCATCAAGGTCGCCGAGGACGGCTCGTACACCGTCCCGGAGGGCAACCTCTTCCCGCCGGGCACCGACAAGACCCGTCCCGAGATCTACGCGATGGGCTTCCGCAACCCGTTCCGCATGAGCGTCGACGACAAGACCGGCACGATCTACGTCGGCGACTACGGACCCGACGCCGGCTCCGCCGACCCGAACCGGGGCCCCGCCGGCCAGGTCGAGTTCGCCAAGGTCACCGAGCCCGCCAACTTCGGCTGGCCGTTCTGCACCGGCGCCAACGACGCCTACGTCGACTACGACTTCGCCACCAAGACCTCCGGCGAGAAGTTCGACTGCGCCGCCCCGAAGAACACCTCGCGGCACAACACCGGCCTGGTCGACCTGCCGCCCGCCCAGCCCGCCTGGATCCCGTACGACGGCGGCAGCGTGCCCGAGTTCGGCAGCGGCTCCGAGTCCCCGATGGCCGGCCCGGTCTACCGCTACGACCCCGAGCTGGACTCCTCGGTGAAGTTCCCGGAGGAGTTCGACGGCGACTTCTTCGCGGGTGAGTTCGGCCGCCGCTGGATCAAGCGGATCGAGCAGAACGCCGACGGCACCGTCGCGAAGATCAACGACTTCCCGTGGACCGGCACCCAGATCATGGACATGGAGTTCGGCCCCGACGGCGCGCTCTACGTCCTCGACTACGGCGTCTCCTGGTTCCAGGGCGACGAGAACTCCGCGCTGTACCGGATCGAGAACGCCGAGGACGGCTTCTCACCGATCGCCGAGGTCAGCGCCGACAAGACATCCGGCGCGGCCGGCCTCAAGGTGCAGTTCACCGCCTCCGCCAAGGACGCCGACTCCCCGGACCTCACCTACAGCTGGGACTTCGGCGACGGCACCGAGGGCGAGGGCCTGAACCCCACCCACAAGTACAAGAAGGTCGGCACCTACACCGCCACCTTCACCGCGAAGGACCCCGAGGGCAACACCGGCAACGCCAGCGTCCGCATCGTCGTCGGCAACACCGAGCCCAAGGTGCAGATCGAGGTCCCGGGCAACGGCACCCTGCTGCCCATGGGGGAGCCCGTCCCCTTCAAGGTGAAGGTCACCGACCCCGAGGAGACGATCGACTGCTCCAAGGTCAAGGTCGCCTACAGCCTCGGCCACGACTCCCACGCCCACGAGCTGACCAGCGAGATGGGCTGTGAGGGCACCCTCAACCCGCCGCCCGGCGACGGCGGCCACGACCCCAACGCCAACATCTACGGCGTCGTCGGCGCCAGCTACACCGACGGTGGCGCCAACGGCCAGGAGGCCCTGACCGGCACCGCGCGCACCGTCATCCAGCCGCCGCACCGCCAGGCCGAGCACTTCGGCACCCAGCAGGGCGTGTCCGTCATCGACAAGACCGGCGCCAACGGCGGCAAGACCGTCGGCGACATCCACGACGGCGACTGGATCTCCTTCAGCCCTTACAAGTTCGACGGGCAGAAGAAGCTGACCGTCCGGGCCTCCTCCGGCGGCGCCGGCGGCTTCGTCGAGCTGCGCACCGGCTCGCCCACCGGCCCGCTGCACGGCTCGGCGTACATCCCGCCGACCGGCGGCTGGGAGACGTTCCAGAACGTCGACGTGCCGCTGCGCTCCCTGCCGAAGCGCACCACGGAGATCTACCTGGTCTTCCGGGGCGGCGACGGCGCACTGTACGACGTGGACGACTTCGAGTTCTCCAAGGAGCCGTTCACGAAGGGCAAGAAGGTCCTGGTCTTCTCCAAGACGGCCGGCTTCCGCCACGACTCCATCCCGGAGGGCATCGCCGCGCTGAAGGAGCTGGGCGCCCCGGCCGGCATCTCGGTCACGGCCACCGAGGAGGCCCGCCAGTTCACCACGGCCAACCTGGCCAAGTACGACGCGGTCGCCTTCCTGTCCACCACCGGTGACGTCCTGAACACCGACCAGCAGAAGGCGTTCGAGAACTACGTCAAGAACGGCGGCGGCTACATGGGCATCCACGC
This sequence comes from Streptomyces rochei, assembly GCA_002155895.1. GTDB lineage: Bacteria > Actinomycetota > Actinomycetes > Streptomycetales > Streptomycetaceae > Streptomyces > Streptomyces rochei. The sequence continues at coordinate 685 of MUMD01000264.1, read as the reverse complement.
CGCCGCCGACACCGAGTACGACTGGGAGTTCTACGGCGGCCTCGTCGGCGCCTACTTCGACTCGCACCCGGCCATCCAGAAGGCCACCGTGCGCGTCCACGACCACGACCACCCGTCCACCGCGCACCTCGGCGACACCTGGGAGCGCACCGACGAGTGGTACAACTACCGCACCAACCCGCGTGAGCAGGCCAAGGTCCTCGCCACCCTCGACGAGACCACCTACCAGGGTGGGAACATGAAGGGCGACCACCCGATCGCCTGGTGCCAGAGCTACGGCGGCGGCCGCTCCTTCTACACCGGCGGCGGCCACACCAAGGAGTCCTACGCGGACGAGGCGTTCCGCGCCCATCTGCTCGGCGGCATGCAGTACGCCACCGGCCAGGTCAAGGCGGACTGCAAGCCGACCAAGGGCTACCGGGACATCTTCAACGGCCAGACCCTGGACGGCTGGAAGCAGGCCGGCCCCGGCAAGTTCACCGTCAAGGACGGCACCATGGAGTCCGAAGGCGGCATGGGCCTGCTCTGGTACCAGGCCAAGGAGCTGAAGTCGTACTCCCTCAAGCTCGACTGGAAGATGCGGGGCGACGACAACTCCGGAGTCTTCGTGGGCTTCCCCGCCTCCGACGACCCCTGGTCCGCCGTGAACAAGGGCTACGAGATCCAGATCGACGCCACGGACGCG
>MUMD01000263.1 GCA_002155895.1 Streptomyces rochei | reverse complement strand
GTGCCCTCGGCGCCCGCGCCCACCGCCGCGTGGAGGGCGGCCGTCGCCGTGTCCGTCAGGCGGACCTCGGGGGCGGGAGGCACCGGGTGCCGGATACGGTGGGAGCACCATGAGCGCTTCGCAGACCTCTGACGTTCCCACGCTTCTCGTCAAGATCTTCGGCAAGGACCGGCCGGGTATCACGGCCGGCCTGTTCGACACCCTCGCCGCCTACTCCGTCGACGTGGTCGACATCGAGCAGGTCGTCACCCGCGGCCGCATCGTGCTGTGCGCGCTCGTGACCGAGCCGCCCCGGGGGCTGGAGGGCGATCTCCGGGCGACCGTGCACAGCTGGGCGGAGTCCCTGAAGCTGCAGGCGGAGATCATCTCCGGCATCGGTGACAACCGGCCGCGCGGCCTCGGCCGCTCCCTGGTCACCGTGCTGGGCCACCCGCTCACCGCCGAGGCGACGGCCGCCATAGCGGCCCGGATCACCGAGACCGGCAGCAACATCGACCGGATCTTCCGGCTCGCCAAGTACCCCGTCACCGCCGTCGAGTTCGCGGTCTCCGGCGTGGAGACGGAGCCGCTGCGCACCGCGCTGGCCACCCAGGCCGCGGCGCTGGGTGTGGACGTCGCGGTCGTCTCGGCCGGCCTGCACCGGCGGGCTCAGCGGCTGGTCGTGATGGACGTGGACTCCACGCTGATCCAGGACGAGGTCATCGAGCTGTTCGCCGCCCACGCCGGCTGCGAGGACAAGGTCGCCGAGGTCACGGCGGCCGCGATGCGCGGGGAGCTGGACTTCGAGCAGTCGCTGCACGCGCGGGTGGCCCTGCTGGCGGGGCTGGACGCGTCCGTGGTGGAGAAGGTGCGCGGCGAGGTGCGCCTGACGCCGGGCGCCCGGACCCTGATCCGCACACTGAAGCGGCTCGGCTATCAGGTGGGCGTCGTCTCCGGTGGCTTCACCCAGGTCACCGACGATCTGCGGGAGAAGCTGGGGCTGGACTTCGCGCAGGCCAACACCCTGGAGATCGTCGACGGCAAGCTGACCGGGCGGGTCACCGGGGAGATCGTGGACCGGGCGGGCAAGGCGCGGCTGCTGCGCCGGTTCGCCGCCGAGGCGGGCGTACCGCTGTCGCAGACCGTGGCCATCGGTGACGGGGCCAACGACCTGGACATGCTGAACGCGGCCGGGCTCGGCGTCGCCTTCAACGCCAAGCCGGTGGTCCGCGAGGCGGCGCACACCGCGGTGAACGTGCCGTTCCTGGACACCGTCCTCTATCTGCTGGGCATCACCCGCGAGGAGGTCGAGGCCGCCGACACGCTGGACGAGGGCCTCGAGGAGAGCCTGGGCGGGTCGACCGGCCGGGTCTGACCGCGCCGCCCGCCGGGCCGGGCCGACGGGGGGCCGACGGGGGGCCGACAGGCGGAGCGACGGACGGGCCGACAGGCGGACCGCAAAGGCCGCGACGAGGGCCGTGAACCGTGGACGCCACCCCGCCGGGCCCGCCCGGCGGGGTGCTCAGTCGGTCGGCGCCCAGTAGTCGACCAGGGAGGCCACGCCCGGCTCCACGTCCTTCCAGGAACCGGTGAAGGTCAGCACGGCGAAGGCGGCGGTCGGGAAGCCGCGGCGGCCCATCCGCTCGCGGACGTCCTCGTCGGCCGAGCCGGCCAGGATCTCGGCGAGTCCTTCCATGCCCGGGTTGTGGCCGATCACCAGGACGTTGCGCAGGTCGTCGGGGGTCTCGTTGAGGACGGCGATCAGCTCGCCGGGCGAGGCCTCGTAGATCCGCTCCTCGTAGACGGTTTTCGGCCGCTGCGGGAACTCCGCGACGGCGAGCTTCCAGGTCTCGCGGGTCCGGGTGGAGGTGGAGCACAGGGCCTGGTCGAAGGGGACTCCGGTGTCCGCCAGCCGGCGTCCGGCCTCTGCGGCGTCCTTCCGGCCCCGCTCGGCGAGCGGCCGCTCGTGGTCGGTCACCTGTGGCCAGTCGGCTTTCGCATGCCGGAAGAGGACGATCCTGCGGGATTCTGCGACGCTCATGTCATCCAGCTTCGCATGAAACAGGCCACGGGGCGCAGGGAGTTGACATGCGGATTCACCGCGGTCGGCGTACGTCGGGGCGCGGCCCGGCCTCAGCGCGCGGTCAGCTGCCGCAGCCACTCCAGGAGGGGGGCGAGCGCGGGCTCGTCCGCGGCGGCGTGGGCCTCGGCGGGGTTGAGGATCAGCAGGAGCAGGGTCACGAAGGCGAGGACGGGCAGCGCGAGGGCCCACCAGGGCAGGCGGATGTCCACGCCGCCCCGGGTCGCCTGGGGAGGCCGGGTGTGGGTAGGGGCCGACATGAGTGCCTCCGCTGGTCTTCGGGCGTCCCTGGTCCGTGCTCCGCGGCCCGCGTGACGCGGGCACACCTCGAAACTACGGGCTCCACGGGCGCCAACCCATCCGGAGATCCACCCACTTGACCCTGACCCTCACCCCCTAGGGGACGGGGGGTTAACCCCACCCCCGGCCGGCCGACAGGGAGCCGCGGGCGGGCCCGGCCGCGGTCACGGCCGCCGTCACGGCGAGGCGATCGTCGCCACGATGCCGATGATCACGAAGATCGCGAGGAAGGAGCCGAAGACGATCAGCATCTTCTTCTGGCCGTGCTGCGGGTTCGGGTCGAGGACTGGCATGGGGCAAGTCTCGCATCCGTCGTCCCCGCCCCGGACGGCGGTCCCGGTCAGCGGGCCGCCTCGTCCTCCACCGTGCGGTCGCGCCCCGCCAGGACGCCCACCACGATCTGCGGCACCATGAGGGCGCTCATCAGCGCGATCGGCAGGCCCCAGCCCCCGCTGTGCTGGTAGAGCACGCCCACCAGCAGCGGCCCCGGGATGGAGATCAGGTAGCCGGTGCTCTGCGCGAAGGCGGACAGCTGGGCGACGCCCGCGCCGGTCCTGGCCCGCATGCCGACCATGGTCAGCGCGAGCGGGAAGGCGCAGTTGGAGACGCCGAGGAGCAGGGCCCAGAGCCAGGCGCCGCCGGCCGGCGCGAAGTACAGGCCCGCGTACCCGGCCAGTCCGCACACGCCGAGGACGAGCACGATCGGCCCCTGGTGGGGCAGGCGGGTGGCCACGCGGGGGATGACGAAGGCGAGCGGCACGCCCATGACCATGATCACGGCGAGCAGCAGTCCGGCGGTGCCGGCGGACACGCCCGCGTCCCGGAAGATCTGGGCCATCCAGCCCATCGTGATGTACGCGGCGGTGGCCTGGAGGCCGAAGAAGACCGCGAGCGCCCAGGCCGTACGGCTGCGGGTGATGCGCAGCGGGGGCTGCTCGGCCGGAGCGTCCGCGCGCGGGGCGCCGGACCCGGCGGACTCCGTGGTCCCGGCGGACCCGGTGTGCGCGGGAGACCCGGCGGACGCCGACGCCTTGCGGGCCCGTACGAACGGAATCCACGACAGGGCGGCGGCAGCGCCCAGCGCGGCCCACACCGCGAGGCCGGGCTGCCAGTGCCCGCCCAGCGCGTCCGTCATCGGCACGGTCGCCGCGGCGGCGATCGAGGTGCCGAAGGCGAGGGCCATCGAGTAGAGGCCGGTCATGGAGCCGACCCGGTCGGGGAAGAAGCGCTTGACGATGACCGGCATCAGGACGTTGCTGAGCGCGATGCCCATCAGGGCGAGGGCGGTGGCGGCCAGGAAGCCCGCGGTGCCGCCCGCGTACGGGCGTATCAGCAGGCCGGCGGTGATGGCGACCATGCCGCCGAAGACCACCGCGCCGGGGCCGAAGCGGCGGGCCAGGCGCGGGGCGGCGACCCCGAAGACGGCGAAGCAGAGCGGGGGCACGGAGGTGAGCAGTCCGGCCACGCTGCCGCTCATGCCGAGTCCGTCGCGGACCTCTTCCAGGAGCGCGCCCAGGCTCGTGATGGCGGGGCGCAGATTGACCGCGGCCAGCACGATGCCGAGGACGAGCAGGCGGACCCTCCACGGGGTCCACGCACGCGTGCCGGTGGCCTCGGGCGCCGGCCCGGGTACCCGGGCGTCCCGCGCCGCCGGTTCACCGGGGGGCGTGGAGCGCGTGGTCCGTGTCGGCGTCTCGGTCCGCCCTTCCGTCCGCGTTCCCGTCCGGGTTTCGTCACTAGCCATGGGGCCCATCATAGAATCATGGGATGATTGATTGCCCACTCGCTCGTCGATCCGCGCCCGAAGGTGAGCCATGCCTCTGAGTCATCCCCGTCGCTCGGCGCTGTCCGAGCAGGTCATCGCGGCACTGCGGCAGCAGATCGCCTCGGGCGAGTGGCCGGTCGGTTCGCGCATCCCGACCGAGCCCGAGCTGGTCGACCAGCTCGGGGTGGCGCGGAACACGGTCCGCGAGGCGGTCCGCGCCCTGGCCCACAACGGTCTGCTGGACATCCGCCAGGGCTCCGGGACGTACGTCGTGGCGACCAGCGAGCTGGCCGGCGTGATGCAGCGCCGCTTCGCCGAGGCCGACCCCGTGCACATCGCCGAGCTGCGCTCCACGCTGGAGTCGGCCGCCGCGCGGCTGGCCGCGGAGCGGCGCACGGAGAAGGACCTCAGGCAGCTCGACGCGCTCCTCGCCCGCCGCGAGGAGGCGTGGCGGTCGGGCGACCCGGAGGCGTACGTGACGGCGGACTCGACCTTCCACCTCGCCGTCGTGGCGGCCTCGCACAACGACGTGATGACCGCGATGTACGCGGACCTGGGCGAGGTGATGCGGGACTGGCTGCGCGTGGACGTCGGTGGCGAGCTGACGCCGGAGACGCGCATGGACCACACCCGGCTGGTCGACGCGATCCGCGAGGGGGACGCCGAGACCGCCCACGCGGAGGCCGCGGGCTACCCGTTCCAGTGCCGCGCGGGGCGGCTCAGCTCTCCCGCGCGTGGCTGACCCAGGCCGCCCGGACCTCCTTCCAGCACCGGCCGTCGAGGCGGACGGTCTGCGCGGGGCCGGCCACCACCGGGAAGGTGTCGCCGTCCAGGTCCCACCAGCGAGCGCACTCGACGTGCAGGCGCACGTGGTCGGGCTCCGGGTACGGGTTGTGGCAGTAGGCGGTCACGTCGGACGCCTCTACGCGGACCCGGCACGCGGCGCCGGAGGACTCGGCGGGCACGGCCGCGTGGGCCGCCGCTTCGGCCGGGAGGATCAGCACGCAGGCGACGGCGAGAGCGGCGCAGACCGGACGGTGGAGTGGACGCACAGGGACCTCCTCGGCCGGCTGGGGAGGGGAAGCGCGTGGTGAACTCGTACTCCAGCCTGCGGCGTTGCCGGTCCGGACGCCCGGCCGGTTGAGCCGAACGGGTGACCCGCGCCGGTGACACGCCGAGGGCCCGCACCCTGGTGGATGCGGGCCCCGGTCCGGACGTCCGTCAGGCGCCGATGGCGTGCAGACCGCCGTCCACGTGGACGATCTCGCCGGTGGTCTTCGGGAACCAGTCGCTGAGCAGCGCGACGATCCCGCGGCCGGCCGGCTCCGGGTCCTTCAGGTCCCACTCCAGCGGGGACCGGCTGTCCCACACCGAGGCCAGCTCCCCGAAGCCCGGGATGGACTTGGCGGCCATGGAGCCGATCGGGCCCGCCGAGACCAGGTTGCAGCGGATGTTCTGCTTGCCCAGGTCACGGGCCATGTAGCGGCTGGTGGCCTCCAGCGCGGCCTTGGCCGGGCCCATCCAGTCGTACTGCGGCCAGGCGTACTGCGCGTCGAAGGTGAGGCCGACGACGGAGCCGCCGTTCTGCATCAGCGGCAGGCAGGCCATGGTCAGCGACTTCAGGGAGTACGCCGAGACGTGCATGGCGGTGGCGACCGACTCGAACGGCGTGTTCAGGAAGTTGCCGCCGAGCGCGTCCTGCGGGGCGAAGCCGATGGAGTGGACGACGCCGTCGAGGCCGCCCAGCTCCTCGCCGACGACGTCGGCCAGGCGTCCGAGGTGCTCGTCGTTGGTGACGTCCAGCTCGATGACCTTGGTGGGCTTGGGCAGCTTCTTGGCGATGCGCTCGGTCAGCGTGGGCCGCGGGAACGCGGTCAGGATGATCTCGGCACCCTGCTCCTGGGCCAGCTTGGCGGCGTGGAAGGCGATGGAGGACTCCATCAGCACACCGGTGATCAGGACGCGCTTGCCCTCGAGAATTCCGCTCATGGTGATCAGTGACCCATTCCCAGTCCGCCGTCAACGGGAATGACGGCTCCAGTGATGTACGAGGCGTCGTCCGAGGTGAGGAACCGCACCGTCGCGGCGATCTCCTCCGGCCGCGCGTACCGCGCCAGCGGCACCTGCGCGAGGATCTTCGTCTGCTGCTCCTCGGTGAGCTCCCGGGTCATGTCGGTGTCGACGAAACCGGGCGCGACGACGTTGAAGGTGATGTTGCGCGACCCCAGCTCACGGGCGAGGGAGCGCGCGAAGCCGACCAGGGCGGCCTTGGAGGCGGCGTAGTTCGCCTGCCCCGCGGAGCCGAGGAGCCCGACCACCGACGAGATGAGCACGACGCGGCCCTTCTTGGCCCGCAGCATGCCGCGGTTGGCGCGCTTGACGACGCGGAAGGTGCCGGTGAGGTTGGTGTCGACGACCGAGGTGAAGTCCTCCTCCGACATCCGCATCAGGAGCTGGTCCTTGGTGACGCCGGCGTTGGCGACGAGGACCTCGACGGGACCGTGGGTCTCCTCGATCTCCTTGTAGGCCTGCTCCACCTGCTCACTGTCGGTGATGTCGCACTTGACGGCCAGGAAGCCGGCGGGCGGCTCACCCGAGCGGTACGTGATCGCGACCTTGTCGCCGGCGTCGGCGAATGCGCGGGCGATGGCGAGGCCGATGCCCCGGTTTCCTCCGGTGACGAGAACCGAGCGGCTCAACGGATCACCCTTTCCATAGCGTTCTGGCACACCCGCCCGGACCCGTGGAGAGCAGGCGGCTTCCTCGAAAACCTATCGGTCGGGGACCGGCCGGGGACATTCGGGCACCCACAGTGGCTTACGGGAGTGACTGTCGGGTCCCTACAGAACCGTGCGCGCACCGGTCGGAAACCTCTGGTCCGGGGGCGGAATGGACGACATGATCGGAGCGACCACGGACACACCGGCCCGGTGCGCCCCGACCTCGTCCAGTCGACAGAAAGAGACGCAGGTGCCTCATAGCATCGACGAAGCCTTCACCGCACTCCCCCTGCGCGCCCTCGCCGACGCCGCCCTGGCCCGGGCACGGGCGCTCGGCGCGGACCACGCCGACTTCCGGCTGGAGCGGGTGCGCAACGCCTCCTGGCGCCTGAGGGACGCCAAGCCCGCCGGCTCCTCGGACACCACCGACCTCGGGTACGCGGTGCGCGTGGTGCACGGCGGGACCTGGGGGTTCGCGTCGGGGGTCGACCTGACCATGGACGCCGCGGCCAAGGTGGCGTCCCAGGCGGTGGCGATGGCGAAGCTGTCCGCGCAGGTGATCAAGGCGGCCGGGTCGAAGGAGAGGGTGGAGCTGGCCGACGAGCCCGTGCACGCCGACCGGACCTGGATCTCGGCGTACGAGATCGACCCCTTCACCGTGCCGGACACGGAGAAGTCGGCCCTGCTGGCCGACTGGAGCGCGCGGCTGCTGGCCGCCGACGGGGTCGACCACGTGGACGCCTCGCTGCTCACCGTGCACGAGAACAAGTTCTACGCCGACACCGCCGGGACCGTGACCACCCAGCAGCGGGTGCGGCTGCACCCGGTGCTGACCGCCGTGTCGGTGGACGACTCCAGCGGCGAGTTCGACTCCATGCGCACCCTGGCGCCGCCCGCCGGACGCGGCTGGGAGTACCTGACCGGCACCGGCTGGGACTGGGACGCCGAGCTGGCCGAGATCCCGGAGCTGCTGGCCGAGAAGATGCGGGCGCCCAGTGTCGAGGCCGGGCTGTACGACCTGGTCGTGGACCCCTCCAACCTGTGGCTGACCATCCACGAGTCCATCGGGCACGCCACCGAGCTGGACCGCGCCCTCGGCTACGAGGCCGCCTACGCCGGCACCTCCTTCGCCACCTTCGACCAGCTCGGCAAGTTGCGCTACGGCTCGGAGCTGATGAACGTCACCGGCGACCGCACCGCCGAGCACGGGCTGGCGACCATCGGGTACGACGACGAGGGCGTGGCGGGCCAGTCCTGGGACCTGGTGAAGGACGGGACGCTGGTGGGTTACCAGCTGGACCGGCGGATCGCCCGGCTCACCGGGTTCGAGCGGTCCAACGGGTGCGCCTACGCGGACTCCCCCGCCCATGTGCCGGTGCAGCGCATGGCCAACGTGTCGCTGCGGCCCGATCCCGGCGGGCTGTCCACGGAGGATCTGATCGGGGGCGTGGAGCGCGGGATCTACGTCGTCGGGGACCGGTCCTGGTCGATCGACATGCAGCGGTACAACTTCCAGTTCACCGGTCAGCGGTTCTTCCGGATCGAGAACGGGCGGCTCGCCGGTCAGCTGCGGGACGTGGCCTACCAGGCGACGACCACCGACTTCTGGGGGTCCATGGCGGCCGTCGGGGGCCCGCAGACGTACGTCCTGGGCGGCGCCTTCAACTGCGGCAAGGCGCAGCCCGGGCAGGTGGCGGCCGTGTCGCACGGCTGCCCGTCCGCCCTCTTCAAGGGAGTCAACATTCTGAACACCACGCAGGAGGCGGGTCGATGAGCGCGCGCACGAGCAGGCCGCACGAGATCGTCGAGCGGGCGCTGGAGCTGTCCCGGGCCGACGGCTGCGTCGTGATCGCCGACGAGGAGTCCACCGCCAACCTGCGCTGGGCGGGCAACGCGCTCACCACGAACGGGGTGACGCGCGGGCGCACGCTGACGGTGGTCGCCACCGTCGACGGGCGGGAGGGCACCGCTTCCGGCGTCGTCTCGCGCTCGGCCGTGACCAGGGACGAGCTGGAGCCCCTGGTGCGCGCCGCCGAGGCCGCCGCGCGCGGTGCGGGGCCGGCCGAGGACGCGCAGCCCCTGGTCACGGACGTGCCCGCGTCGCCCGACTTCACCGACGCGCCCGCCGAGACGTCGTCGGCCGTGTTCGCCGACTTCGCGCCGGCCCTCGGGGAGGCGTTCGCCCGGGCGCGGGCGGGCGGACGGGAGCTGTACGGCTTCGCCAACCACGAGCTGACCTCCACGTACGTGGGCACGTCCACGGGGCTGCGGCTGCGGCACGACCAGCCCAACGGGACGCTGGAGCTGAACGCCAAGTCGCCGGACCGCAGCCGGTCGGCGTGGGCGGGGCGGGCGACGCGGGACTTCAAGGACGTCGATCCGGCCGCGCTCGACGCGGAGCTCGCGGTGCGGCTCGGCTGGGCCGAGCGGCGGGTGGAGCTGCCCGCCGGGCGGTACGAGACGCTGCTGCCGCCGACCGCCGTCGCGGACCTGCTGATCTACCAGTTCTGGTCGGCCTCGGGCCGGGACGCGGCCGAGGGGCGCACGGTGTTCTCGAAGCCGGGCGGCGGCACGCGGCTGGGCGAGCGGCTGGGCGAGCTGCCGCTGACGCTGCGCAGCGATCCGCACGAGCCGGGTCTCGAGTGCGCGCCCTTCGTGGTGGCGCACTCCTCGGGCGGCGACCAGTCGGTGTTCGACAACGGGCTGCCGGTGACGGCGACGGACTGGGTCCGCGCGGGTGAGCTGCACCGGCTGACCACCACCCGGCACAGCGCCGGGCTGACCGGCCTGCCGGTGGCACCGGCCGTCGGGAACCTGGTCCTGGACGGCGGCGACCCGCACCGGTCCCTGGAGGACATGGTCGCCGGCACCTCGCGCGGACTGCTGCTGACCTGCCTCTGGTACATCCGCGAGGTCGACCCGGCGACGCTGCTGCTGACGGGGCTGACCCGGGACGGCGTCTACCTCGTGGAGGACGGCGAGGTGGTCGGCGAGGTGAACAACTTCCGGTTCAACGAGTCGCCGGTGAGCCTGCTGGGCCGGGCCACCGAGGCCGGGCGGACGGAAAAGACGCTGCCCAGGGAGTGGGGCGACTGGTTCACTAGGGCTGCGATGCCCGCCCTGAGGGTGCCGGACTTCAATATGAGCTCCGTCAGTCAGGGCGTATAACCTCGTAGTCGGCTGCCGCCTGGCCGCCGGAGATCATGAGCATGTAGGAGACACGAGAACCGTGACGGACATCGTCGACGAGCTGAAGTGGCGTGGGCTGTTCGCCCAGTCCACCGATGAGGATGCTTTGCGCAAGGCGCTCGCGGACGGTCCCGTCACGTTCTATTGCGGTTTCGACCCGACCGCGCCGTCCCTGCACGTCGGGCACCTGGTGCAGGTGCTCACCGTGCGCCGGCTCCAGCAGGCCGGGCACCGGCCGCTGGCGCTGGTGGGCGGCGCGACGGGCCAGATCGGCGACCCGCGCCCGACCGCCGAGCGCACGCTGAACTCCCCGGAGACCGTCGCGGGCTGGGTCCAGCGGCTGCGGGGCCAGATCGAGCCGTTCCTGTCCTTCGAGGGCGAGAACGCGGCCGTGATGGTCAACAACCTCGACTGGACCGAGGGCCTGTCGGCCATCGAGTTCCTGCGGGACATCGGCAAGCACTTCCGGGTCAACAAGATGCTGACCAAGGACTCCGTCGCCCGGCGTCTGGAGTCCTCGGAGGGCATCAGCTACACGGAGTTCAGCTACCAGCTCCTCCAGGCGATGGACTTCCTCCAGCTCTACCGCCGCTACGGCTGCACGATGCAGCAGGGCGGCAGCGACCAGTGGGGCAACCTGACGGCCGGCCTCGACCTGCTGCACCGGCTGGAGCCGGACGCGTCCGTGCACGCCTACGCGACGCCGCTGATGACCAAGGCGGACGGCACCAAGTTCGGCAAGACCGAGGGCGGCGCCGTCTGGCTGGACCCGGAGATGACCACGCCGTACGCGTTCTACCAGTTCTGGCTGAACGTGGACGACCGGGACATCTCGCGCTACATGCGCATCCTGTCCTTCCGCTCCCGCGCGGAGCTGGAGGAGCTGGAGCGGCAGACCGAGGAGCGTCCGCAGGCGCGGGCCGCGCAGCGGGCGCTGGCCGAGGAGCTGACGACGCTGGTGCACGGCGCCGACCAGACGGCCGCCGTGATCGCCGCGTCCAAGGCCCTCTTCGGCCAGGGCGACCTGGCTGAGCTGGACGAGCGGACGCTGGCCGCCGCCCTGTCCGAGCTGCCGCACGTGCGGGTCGCCGAGCCGGCGCCGGTCGTGGACCTCCTCGCGGAGGTCGGCCTGGTCGCCAGCAAGTCCGCCGCCCGGCGCACGGTGAAGGAGGGCGGCGCCTACGTGAACAACGCCAAGGTCGCCGCCGAGGACGCCGTCCCCGCCCGGGAGGACCTGCTGCACGGGCGCTGGCTGGTGCTGCGCCGCGGCAAGAAGAACCTGGCCGCGGTCGAGGTCACCGGGGGCTGAGCACACGCGGCGGGGGCGGCCTCCGAGTGCCGGAGGCCGCCCCCGTGCGCGCGGGGGTCAGGCCCTCTCGCGCCGCCTGTTCCCCCGTACCGCCATGTAGAGCGCGTCGCCGACACCGACGATGATGATCGCGGCCACCAGCTGGAACACGTGCCGCCACCAGTCGATGCCGCGGGTCGCGTCCACGCCGACGGCCCGGGCGATCGCGTTTCCGGCGATGGCACCGAGCATGCCGAAGATGGTGGTCAGCCACAGAGGGCTGTGCTGCTTCCCGGGAATGATCGCCTTGGCGATCAGACCCAGTACGAATCCGACGATGATCGCCCACAACCAGCCCATGGCTGCCTCCTCATTCGGCTCCACGCGAGCAATACCGCCAGTCTTCGGCCGTACCGCGTTCGGCGCATGGCGGGTACGGCCGAATGGGGTACCGGGTCGAGCGCTCCGACGCAGGTCCCGCGGGCGGGCCGGGGGTGCCCCGGTCTCGTGGACGGCGCGGGGGCGGCGTAACGTGGTGAGTTGTCCGGGACCGGAGTCCCCGTGCGGCCACGGACGGGAGCGGGGCGGGGAAGTCCGATGCGGGCGGATGGTGGAACCAGATGCGGAAGCAAGGTGTCGGCGGCAAGGCCGAGGTGTTCCGGATCACCGGGGCCCGGACGGGCCTCCAGGAGGACGTGCGCGGCCGGCAGCGCCGGTACGTCATCTCGATGTCGATCCGCACCCTGTCGGTGGTCCTCGCGGCCTGTCTGTGGAACGTGGAACGCCACGTGGCGATCGTGGCGTTGGTCCTGGGCGCGGTCCTGCCGTACATCGCGGTGGTGATCGCGAACGCGGGGCGCGAGAACGCGCCATCGTTGCCGTCGACGTTCGTGACGATGCCGACCGCCCCGATGATCACACCGCCGCGCGACGACGAGGCGCAGGCGGAATCCGACCCGGAGGACACGCCGCCGGGAGCGGCGCGGGACGACGCCGGCGAGCCCCGCGCACGGGCGTGACCGCGGGGCGCTCGGCGGGGCGCACGTCGATTCCGCGCCAGGCCGAAGAAATGCTCAGATGAATCGTGTGGTTCCGGTGCCGGGCGATGGGTGACCCGTGACATACTTCGTACGCGCTCCGCATCCCCCGTCGGAGCGACGGACCGACGCCGGGCAGCTCCCCCCGTGGCTGCTCGGCGTCGCCTTGTGTGTGGACCTGTGAGACGAACCTGTGAGTGACGAGACCGCCCCGATCTGCTCCGCCAAGGGCTGCCGCACCGCCGCCGTGTGGGTGCTGGCGTGGAACAACCCGAAGATCCACACTCCCGAGCGCCGCAAGACGTGGATCGCCTGCGACGAGCACCGGGAGCACCTGTCGCAGTTCCTCGGGGTGCGGGGCTTCCTCAAGGACGTGGTCCCGCTGGCCGAGTGGGAAGCCCCGGACGGTTCCGAACGCGCCTAGCCCCCGATCGCCGACATCGGCCGGTCGGGCTGGACGAAGGACGGGTCGTCGAGTCCCGCACCGGCCTTCTTCCCCCACATGGCCAGCCGCCAGATACGGGCGATCTCCTCGTCCGGGGCGTCGGAGCGCAGGGCGGCCCGCAGGTCGGTCTCCTCGGTCGCGAACAGACAGGTGCGCACCTGGCCGTCGGCGGTCAGGCGGGTGCGGTCGCAGGCCGAGCAGAACGGGCGGGTGACGGAGGCGATGACACCGACGCGGTGCGGGCCGCCGTCCACCAGCCAGCGCTCGGCGGGGGCCGAGCCGCGCTGGTCGGAGCCCTCGGCGGTCAGCTCGAAGCGGGTGCGCAGGGAGGCCAGGATGTCACCGGCGGTGATCATGCCCTCGCGCTTCCAGCCGTGCTGGGCGTCCAGCGGCATCTGCTCGATGAAGCGCAGCTCGTAGTCGTGCTCCACGGCCCAGGCGAGCAGGTCGGGGGCCTCGTCGTCGTTGAGCCCCGGCATCAGGACCGAGTTGACCTTGACCGGGGTCAGACCGGCCTCGCGGGCCGCTTCCAGACCTTCCAGGACGTCCTTGTGGCGGTCCCGGCGGGTGAGGGTCTTGAAGACGTCCGGGCGCAGGGTGTCCAGCGAGACGTTGACCCGGTCCAGGCCCGCGGCCTTCAGCGCCCCCGCCGTGCGCCTGAGGCCGATGCCGTTGGTGGTGAGGGACATCCGGGGGCGCGGCTCCAGGGCGGCGACGCGCTCCACGATGCCGACGAGGCCGGGGCGCAGCAGCGGCTCGCCGCCGGTGAAGCGGACCTCCTCGATGCCGAGGGAGGTGACCGCGATGTCGATGAGGCGGACGATCTCGTCGTCCGTGAGCAGGTCGGGCTTGGCCAGCCACTGCAGGCCCTCTTCGGGCATGCAGTAGGTGCAGCGCAGATTGCAGCGGTCGGTCAGCGAGACCCTCAGGTCGGTGGCCACCCGGCCGTAGGTGTCGATGAGCACGTGGACCCCTCCCTCGACGCGGATCGGCGGAGCGCTTCTCTCCTCCGACACCTGCGAGCCTACGTGACGGGACCGACATCGACAGCGGGCCGATCCCTACGACGTACCGCGGGACCCCGTCGTAGGGATCTACGACGGGGTCCCGTGCGAGGTGGAGGACTCCGGGCGGGGTCAGTGGGCGCCCGTGCCGGTCAGGGACCGGACCTCCAGCTCCGCGTACTTCGCCTTGTCCGGCTCCTCCTTCGACAGGACCGTGCCGAGCCAGCCCATGAAGAAGCCGAACGGGATGGAGATGAGGCCCGGGTTCTTCAGCGGGAACCAGGCGAAGTCGACGTCGGGGAACATCGCCTTCGGGTCGCCGGAGACGACCGGCGAGAACAGCACCAGGCCGACGGCGACGATCAGGCCGCCGTAGATCGACCACAGGGCTCCCTGGGTGGTGAACCGCTTCCAGAAGAGGCTGTAGAGGATCGTGGGCAGGTTGGCGGAGGCGGCGACCGCGAAGGCCAGGGCGACCAGGCCGGCCACGTTCAGGTCGCGGGCGAGGGCGCCGAGGGCGATGGAGACGATGCCGATGAAGACGGTCGCCCAGCGGGCCGCCCGCATCTCCTCCTTCTCGGTGGCCTCGCCCTTGCGGATGACGTTGGCGTAGATGTCGTGCGCGAAGGACGAGGACGAGGCGAGGGTGAGGCCGGCGACGACGGCGAGGATGGTCGCGAAGGCCACCGCCGAGATCGTGGCGAGCAGGATCGCGCCCCAGGCCGAGTCGACGCCGCCGACGTGCAGGGCGAGCAGCGGCGCGGCCGTGTTGCCGGACGGGTTGGACTCGGTGATCTCCTTCGGCCCGACGAGCGCGGCGGCGCCGAAGCCGAGCGCGATGGTCATCAGGTAGAAGGCGCCGATGATGCCGATCGCCCAGTTCACGGACTTACGGGCGGCCTTGGCGTTGGGCACCGTGTAGAAGCGGATCAGGATGTGCGGCAGGCCGGCCGTGCCGAGCACCAGGGCGATGCCCAGGGAGATGAAGTCCAGCTTGGTGGTGCCGCTGGCGCCGTACTGGAGGCCGGGCTCCAGGAAGGCGGCGCCGTGGCCGCTCTTCTCGGCGGCGGTGCCCAGCAGGTCGGAGATGTTGAAGTCGAACTTCAGCAGCACCAGGAAGGTGATCAGGATGGTGCCGCCGATCAGCAGGACGGCCTTGACCATCTGGACCCAGGTGGTGCCCTTCATGCCGCCGATGGAGACGTACACGATCATCAGGAGGCCGACGAGGGCCACGATGAGGATCTTGCCCGCGTCCGAGGTGATGCCGAGCAGCAGCGAGACCAGGACGCCCGCGCCCGCCATCTGGGCCAGCAGGTAGAAGATCGACACCACGATGGTGGAGGTGCCGGCGGCGGTGCGCACGGGGCGCTGGCGCATGCGGTACGCGAGCACGTCGCCCATGGTGTAGCGGCCGGAGTTCCGCAGGGGCTCGGCGACCAGGAGCAGGGCGACCAGCCAGGCGACCAGGAAGCCGATGGAGTAGAGGAAACCGTCGTAGCCGAAGAGGGCGATGGCGCCGGCGATGCCGAGGAAGGACGCGGCGGACATGTAGTCGCCGGAGACGGCGAGTCCGTTCTGGAAGGCGCTGAAGGACCGGCCGCCGGCGTAGAAGTCGGCGGCGTCCTTGGTCTGGCGGCCGGCCCAGACGGTGATGCCGAGCGTCGCGAGGACGAAGAGCGCGAAGAGGGTGATGATCAGCGGGCGGTGTTCGCTGGCCTCGTTCGCGGCGAGCGTGACCTGGGTGATCGCGGGGCTCATGCGCCGCCCTCCATCCGGGACTTGATGGCCTCGGCCTTGGGGTCGAGCTTCGCGGCGGCGTGCCGCGAGTACCACCAGGCGATGAGGAACGTGGTGACGAACTGGGCGATGCCGAAGACGAAGGCGACGTTGATGTTGCCGAACAGCTCGGTGCCCATGAAGCCGCCGGCGTAGTTCGACAGCAGCACGTACAGCAGGTACCAGGCGACGAACGCGATCGTCAGCGGGAACGCGAAGGAGCGGAAGGAGCGGCGGAGTTCGGCGAACTCAGCGCTCTGCTGCACTTCGGAGAACTCCTCGGGTGACGGAAGATGGCGTTCCTCTTTCGAGGGGGGCGGTGCGTCGGTGGCCACGGAGTCTCCTCGTACGACGGACATGACGGCTTGTACCTCGGTGTTCTGCGGGGCCTGATCGTGCTCGGGCTCCCTGCCCAACGACACGGCGCCCCACGGGCAGCGGTTCAACCCGTCCGGCACTTTCCGAAGTCACCCGTTGCGGGGTCATTGCTGGCCGGCGACCGGGAGGGATAGCTTCGCCCTGCACCACTCCGTCATGTACCTGCCCGAGCACCACCTGTGTCTCGGGCCGGTCTCGTTTCCGGATGATGTGGAGACCCCATGGATCATCGGAGTTCGGAACGTCCGAGTACGGCGTCCTCGCACCGGTCGCGGCGTTCCAGACGGCGCCTCGCCCTCGCCGTCCCGGTCGTGCTGTCCCTCACCGCGTCCCTCGGCTTCCTGCCGGCCGCCGCCTCGGCCGCCCCGCCCGCGGACTCCGCGCGGCAGGCGGCGAGGGCCACGGGGACCGCCGAGGCGCCGAGCCTCGCGTACGTGGTCAACACGCGGACGGACCACCGCACCATCGCCTCCGTGCAGCGGGCGATAGCCGAGGCCGGCGGCAGCGTCGTCGCCACCTACCGGCAGATCGGCGTGATCGTCGTCCACTCCGCGAACCCGGACTTCGGCGCGGAGATACGCAAGGCGCGCGGGGTGCAGTCCGCGGGGGCGACCCGCACCGCGCCGCTGACCGCCGCCGGGACGACCGACCAGGGCGCCGCCGAGGTGCTCACCGCCGAGCAGGCCGCGCGGACCGCGAAGGCGTCGAAGGCCGCGGGGGCGGGCGAGCCGCTGGAAGCGGACCAGTGGGACCTGCGCGCGATAGGCGCCGACAAGGCCGCGAAGATCAACCCGGGCAGCTCCCGGGTCACCGTCGCCGTGATCGACACCGGTGTCGACGACACCCACCCGGACCTCGCCCCGAACTTCTCCGCCGCCCAGTCCGCCAACTGCGTCGGCGGCAAGGCCGACACCAGCGAGGGCGCCTGGCGGCCGTACACCGCCGACGACTACCACGGCACCCATGTGGCCGGTGAGATAGCCGCCGCCCGCAACGGCATCGGCGTCGCCGGTGTCGCACCGGGCGTGAAGGTCTCCAGCATCAAGGTGAGCGACCCGGACAACGGGCTCTTCTACCCCGAGAACGTCGTGTGCGCGTTCGTGTTCGCCGCCGACCACGGCGTCGAGATCACCAACAACAGCTACTACGTGGACCCCTGGCTCTACAACTGCATGGACGACCCGGACCAGCGCGCGATCGTCGACGCGGTCAACCGGGCCCAGCTGTACGCCCAGCGCAAGGGCACCCTGCACCTGGCCTCCGCCGGCAACTCCAACCACGACCTGGACTCCGACGCCATCGTCGACGACTCCAGCCCCGACGACTCCACGCCGGTGACGCGGACCATCGACCCGCACGAGTGCTTCGACGTGCCGACCCAGCTGCCGGGCATCGTCACGGTCAGCGCCACCGGCGTCGACAAGGAGAAGTCGTACTACTCCTCGTACGGCAAGGGCGTCGTGGACGTCGCGGCGCCGGGCGGCGACGCGCGCTACCAGATCCCGGACACGCCGTCGAAGAACGGCCGCATCCTGTCGACCATGCCGAACAACGCCTACGCCTGGCTCCAGGGCACCTCGATGGCCTCCCCGCACGCCGCCGGCGTCGCCGCGCTGCTGAAGTCGGAGCACCCCTGGGCGTCCCCGGCCACGCTCCAGCGGCTGCTGAAGGCGCAGGCCGACAACCCGGGCTGCCCGGCCTCCTACGACCAGGACGGCGACGGCACGCAGGACGCCGGCTGCGAGGGCGGCAAGCGGGTCAACGGCTTCTACGGCCACGGCATCGTCGACGCGCTGCGCGCGGTGAAGTGACCCGCCCCGCACGGGCCCGCTCGTCGTCCGCTCCCGAGTCGCGCACGGTTTCACGAACGAACTGGAGACACCGCACATGACACCTCCCCACCCGCGTCACCGCCGAGCCCTCGCGATCCCGGCCGGCATGGCCGTGGCCGCGTCGCTGGCCCTCCTGCCTGGCGTCCCGGCCTCCGCCGCCGAGGCCGCCCCCACGCTGTCGGCGGACTCGACGTCCTCGACCTCGACGAGCTACGTCGTCAACGTCCGCCCCGGGCACGGCCTCCCGGCACACGTGAAGCGGGCGATAGCCGAGGCCGGCGGCACCGTCGTGACGTCGTACGACCGGATCGGCGTGATCGTCGTCCACTCCTCGAACCCGGACTTCGCCCGGCAGGTCCGCACGGTGCGCGGTGTGCAATCGGCCGGCGCCACCCGCACCGCGCCGCTGCCGTCGGCCGCCACCACCGACACCGGCGCGCCGAAGGTCCTCAGCGGCAAGGAGATCGCCGCCGCCGAGGCCGCCGAGGGCCAGGACCCGCTGCAGGGACTCCAGTGGGACCTGCCCGCCATCAAGGCGGACAAGGCGCACGAGAAGTCGCTGGGGAGCGAGAAGGTGACCGTCGCGGTCATCGACACGGGCGTGGACGACACCCACCCGGACATCGCCCCCAACTTCGACCGGGACGCCTCCGTCAACTGCGTCTCCGGCAAGCCGGACACCACCGACGGCGCCTGGCGGCCGGGGGCGGCGGAGAGCCCGCACGGCACGCACGTGGCCGGGGAGATCGCCGCCGCCAAGAACGGCGTCGGCATGACGGGCGTGGCGCCCGGCGTGAAGGTGTCGGGCATCAAGGTGTCCAACCCCGACGGCTTCTTCTACACCGAGGCCGTGGTCTGCGGCTTCATGTGGGCGGCCGAGCACGGCGTGGACGTCACCAACAACAGCTATTACACCGACCCCTGGTACTTCAACTGCAAGAACGACCCGGACCAGAAGGCGCTCGTCGAGGCCGTCACCCGGGCCTCGCGGTACGCGGAGAAGAAGGGCGCGGTCAACGTCGCGGCGGCGGGCAACGAGAACTACGACCTCTCATCCGACGAGATCACCGACCCGTCCTCCCCCAACGACACCACGCCCGGCGACCGGGTGGTCGACCCGTCCGAGTGCCTGGACATCCCGACCCAGCTGCCCGGCGTCGTGACGGTCGCCGCGACGGGCGCGAAGGGCCTCAAGTCGTCCTTCTCCAACCACGGGCTGGGCGTCGTCGACATCGCCGCGCCCGGCGGCGACTCGACGGCGTACCAGAAGCCGGAGCCGCCCGCGACCAGCGGACTGATCCTCGGCACGCTGCCCGGCGGCAAGTGGGGCTACATGGCCGGTACGTCGATGGCGTCCCCGCACGTCGCGGGCGTCGCCGCGCTGATCAAGTCGACGCACCCGCACGCCTCACCGGCGATGGTCAAGGCCCTGCTGTACGCCCAGGCCGACGCCACCGCGTGCACCGAGCCGTACGACATCGACGGCGACGGCAAGGTCGACGCGGTGTGCGAGGGCTCGAAGAACCGCAACGGCTTCTACGGCTGGGGCATGGCCGACGCGCTGGACGCGGTGACCCGGTAGCGGCGCTCCGGTGGCCCCCGCGGCCACCACGCGCGTGAGGCGGGCCGGGGGAACCTCCCCCGGCCCGCCGTTCCGTGCGCGGGGCGGGCACCGCACACTGCTCGCCATGGGAGAGATGGACGAGATCGAGTACGTGTGGTCCGTGCTGGGCGGTGACGCGGCACTCACCGCGCGGGTCGCGCGGGCGGCGCGCCCCGAGGTCCTGGAGGCGCGGCTGCCGGTGCGGGCGCTCGCGTCGGCGTGCGTCGGCGCCTGTGCGCTGGCCGCCGCCGAGCTGGCGGCGCGGCGGGCCGCGCCCGGCGGGGTTCCCGCGGTGCGGGTGGACGACGGTGCGGTCGCGGCGGCCTTCACCAGCGAGCGTCACCTGCGGATCGGCGGCCGGGAGCCGGTGTCGTTCGCGCCGCTGTCGCGGCTGTGGCGGACGGCCGACGGGTGGGTGCGCACCCACGCGAACTACCCGCACCACCGGGCGCGGCTGCTGGCGGCGCTGGGCCTGGCGCGGGACACAGAGGACGCGCGGGCGGTGGACGCCGTGGGTTCCCTGCTGGCCGGGCTGCCCGCGCGCTCCGTCGAGGAGACCGTGTACGCGGCCGGCGGGGCGGCCGTGGCCCTGCGGACGCCCGGGGAGTGGGCGGCCTCCGAGCAGGGCCGCGCGGTGGCCGGGCGGCCGTTGGTGGAGCGCGGCGTGCTGGACGCGTCGCCGGCGCGGACGTTCGTCCCCGTCCCGCCGTCCGCCGGCGCGCTGCTGCCCGCCGCCGGGCTGCGCGTCCTGGACCTGACCCGGGTCATCGCCGGCCCGGTGGCCACCCGCACCCTCGCCCTGCTCGGCGCGGACGTCCTGCGCGTGGACCCGCCGGGGCTGCCCGAACTGCCCGACCAGCACGTCGACACGGGCTTCGGAAAGCGTTCGGCGACACTGGACCTGACGTGCGATCAGGCCGCTTTCGAGGAACTGCTCGGCGCGGCCGACGTCGTCGTCACCGGCTACCGGCCGGGCTCCCTCGACCGGTTCGGCCTCTCCCCGCGGGCGCTCGCCGCGCGGCGGCCGGGACTGGTCGTGGCCCGGCTGTCGGCCTGGGGCGCGTACGGGCCGTGGGCCGGGCGGCGCGGCTTCGACAGCCTGGTGCAGGTGGGCACCGGGATCGCCGCGCTGGAGGGAACGGCGGACCGGCCGGGCGCGCTGCCCGCCCAGGCCCTCGACCACGGCACCGGCTACCTGCTGGCGGCCGGGGTGCTGCGGGCGCTGACCGAGCAGTCCCGGCACGGCGGCAGCCGGTACGTCGAGGTCGCGCTGGCCCGCACGGCCGCGTGGCTGTCGGCGGGGCCGGCGCAGGACGGCGCGAGCGGCGCGGGCCGGCCGCACGGTGTCGGCGGGTCGGCCGGAAGCGCCTCCGCCGACACGGGCGGCACGAGGGGCACGGGCGGCACCGGCGGCCCGAGCACTATGGGCACGGGCAGCGGCGCGCACCGCGTACGTGCCGCCGGCGACGCGGGAGGCCCGGGCGCCTCACCGTGGCTGCGTGAGCGGGAGAGCCCGCTGGGGCGGCTGCGGTACGCGCTGCCGCCGGTCCGCTTCGAGGGCGGACCCACCGACTGGGAACGGGCGCCGGGCCCCTGGGGCGCGGACGCCGCGCGCTGGGTGTGACGCGTCCCTCCCCCCCTTCCCCGCTCTCCCGAACCGCACGGCGGCCGAAAACGTCCTCATGTGTGGAATGCCGGACCGCCAGTTGTTTTCCGGAACTTGCCCGGATCTGGGGGAGCTGGTGAAGATCTCGAGGTGACCTTGACAAGACCCCCGTCCCGGACCACCGGCACCGGACGGCACGCGCGGCCCACCGGCACCGGCCGGACCGTGGCCGTGCTCGTGCTGGTGGTGCTGGCCGCGCTGATACCCGTCCTCGGCCCGTCCCCCGCCCTGCACGGCACCGGGGAGGCCGAGGCACCCGGCACCGGCGGCATAGCCCTGCTGCGCACGGTGCTGTTCGCCGCGCTGAGCGTCCCGGTCGGCGAACTCTTCGTGAACCGGCTCGCCAGGTCCCTCCCAGGCGCTCCCCCGCAACGCCCCCGCAGCTGGGCGCCGTACGCGGCCGCCGCCGGATTCGTCGCCGCGCTGGGCCTGGCGTCGGTCGTGGCCACGGGCAACCTGGTGCCGGACAGCGCCGCCGACATCGACGTCGGCGGCCTCTACTCCACCCGCGACGGCAAACTCGCCCTCCTGGAGGTCAACGGCTTCCTGGCGGCCGGTCTGTGCGCCACCTCCCGCCGCCCCGGCCTCCAGGTCTGGCCGCTGGCCGCGGTGATCGTCGCGGAGGCGCTGCGCGCGCACCCCACGACCGAGTACAGCCCCCTGCTCGGCTCCGGCCTGACCCTCGTCCACCTGACGTGCGCGTCGCTGTGGGTGGGCGGTCTGCTGTACGCGCTGCGGACGCTGCGCACCTGGCGGGAGACCGCGGCCGGCCCGGCCCTGCTGGGGCTCTACGCGCGCGTGGCGGCCGTGCTGCTCGCGGCCATCACGGCGACGGGCGTGTGCAGTTCGCTGCGCCGGATGCCGCCCGGCACGATCGCGGACCAGCTGACGGATACCGCGTACGGGCGGGTCCTGCTCGCCAAGGTGATCCTCATGGTCGCCGTCGCCGCCCTCGCGCTGTGGGCCAGGATCCGGCTGGGCCGCGCGGCCGATCCGCTGACCGCCTGCGTCCCGGCGCGCGCGGAGGTCGCCGCCCTCGGTTTCGTGGTCGCGGTCTCCGGGCTGCTGACGGCCCTTCCGGTGCCGATCCGGTGGTGAGTCCCGCAACGCCCGCCCGGCGGCGGCCGCTTGACCGTACGGCCGTCGCGCCGCGGCGCGCGGCGGCACCTGGCGCACCGGAGTGTCAGTCGCGGCCCGTATCCTCATGGACCATGCTCGAAGACCGCACGACCGCAGCGCCGTCCGCGACGGCGTGGCCGACCGCGTATCCGCAGGGATACGCGGTCGTTGACGTGGAGACCACCGGACTGGCCCGCGACGACCGCATCATCTCCGCGGCCGTCTACCGTCTGGACGCCCGCGGCGAGGTCGAGGACCACTGGTACACCCTGGTCAATCCGCAGCGGGACCCGGGCCCGGTGTGGATACACGGCCTGACGAGCGAGGTGCTCCGGGACGCGCCCCTCTTCCCGGAGGTGGCCGAGGAGTTCGCGGCCCGTCTCGACGGGCGGGTGCTCGTCGCGCACAACGCCGTCTTCGACTGGCAGATGATCGCCCGCGAGTACGCGCGCGCGAAGCGCGAGGCACCGGTGCGTCAACGGCTGTGCACCATCGCGCTCTCCAAGGCGCTGGAGCTGCCGCTGCCCAACCACAAGCTGGAATCGCTGGCCGCCCACTTCGGCGTCGTGCAGCAGCGGGCGCACCACGCGCTGGACGACGCCCGGGTGCTGGCGGAGGCGTTCCGGCCGAGCCTGCTCGCGGCGGCGGCGGGCGGCCTGCGGCTGCCGCTGCACGAGTGCCGGCCGCTGACCGAGTGGTCGGACGCGCCCGCTCCCCGGATCGGCCACCAGGCCGGCCCCGGCGGCTACCGGTCGGCCGGCTGGCGCCCCTCCCGCAAGAGGCCCGCGTGCCCCTACCCCAACCCGGGCCGGTACGAAGAGGGCAAAAGGCTCAAGCAGGGCATGCGGGTCGCCTTCTCGGGTGACACCTCCGTCGAGCGGGACCTGCTGGAGGACCGTGCGACCGAGGCCGGACTGCACGTCGCCACCAGCCTGTCCCGACTCACCAGTCTGCTGGTCACCAACGACCCGGACTCGGGCACGTCCAAGGTGGTCAAGGCCCGCCAGTTCGGCACGCCGGTGGTGGACGAGGCGGCCTTCGGCCAGCTGCTGGCTGATGTCGAGCCCGCGGACGCCACGCCGTGAGCCGGGCCGCGGGCGGACAGCGGCCGAGCCGTACGGACGGGTGATTCCGGGCGACTCGCCCGGCGCCCGCTCGCCCGCGTCGCGGTGACGGCTCACCCTGTGGCGCATGGCGACATGTGAAGTCTGCGGCAACAACTACGGAATGACCTTCGAGGTCCACGCCCAGGGAGCGGTGCACGTCTTCGACTGCTTCTCCTGCGCGATCCACCGGATGGCCCCCATCTGCGAGCACTGCCGGGTCCAGATCATCGGCCAGGGCGTCGAGGTCGAGGGCCACTGGTACTGCGGCGCCCACTGCGCCCGCGCGGAGGGGAGGGCGGGGATCGTCGACAAGGTCTAGTCCCTCGACGGCGTACCCGCCGCACGGCGCCCCACGACCGAGTTGTACCGTCGTGGGGTGTACCGCTTCCTCCTGTCCCGCCAGTGGGTGATCCTCACGCTGGTCGCCGTGCTGCTCATCCCCACGATGATCCGGCTGGGCTTCTGGCAGATGCACCGCTACGAGGAGCGCACCGCCCGGAACGATCTGGTCGCGCGGGCGCTCGACGCGGCGCCGGTGCCCGCCGAGTCGCTGACCGCCCCCGGCAAGAAGATCACCACGCGTGAGCGGTACCGCACGGTCACCGCGCAGGGCCGCTTCGACACCGAACGCGAGGTCGTCGTCCGTCGCCGCACCGACTCCGACGACAACATCGGCTACCACGTGCTGACCCCGTTCGTGCTGAACGACGGCAGGATCCTGCTGGTCAACCGGGGCTGGATCCCGGCGGACGGCCCGAGTCAGACCGCCTTCCCCGAGGTGCCCGCGCCGCCCGGCGGGGAGATCACCGTCACCGGACGGCTGATGCCCGACGAGACGACCGAGGCGAGCGGCATCAAGGACCTCGAAGGTCTGCCGGACCGGCAGATCATGCTCATCAACAGCGCGCAGCAGGCCGAGCGCCTGAAGGCACCGGTGCTCGGCGGATACGTCGTGCTGATGGAGCCGGAGCCGAAGAACGGCACCCCGGAGCGCATCGGCAGGCCCGGCAACGAGGACGCCGCGCTGAACTACGCGTACGCGATCCAGTGGTGGCTGTTCGCCGCCGCCGTACCGGTCGGCTGGTGGTTCCTGGTCCGCCGCGAGAAGCGCGACCGGGAGACCGCCGAGGACGCGGCGGAGCCGCAGCCGGAGCACGCGGCGGTGTAGCGGCCGACGGCCTCCCTGGGCGCCGGCACGCGGACGGGCCCGATTGCTCCGTCCCGGGTCGGGAAGACGGAATGCCGTGCACCCCCACATCGAGGACTACGCGCTCATCGGCGACGAGCAGACCGCCGCTCTGGTCGGCACGGACGGCTCCGTGGACTGGCTCTGTCTGCCCCGCTTCGACTCCGCCGCCTGCTTCGCCAGACTGCTCGGCGACGAGGACAACGGCCACTGGCGCATCGCTCCCGAGGGAGCCGAGCGCTGCACGCGCCGCGCCTACCGGCCCGACACCCTCGTCCTGGACACCGAGTGGGAGACCGCGGACGGCGCGGTGCGGGTCACAGACTTCATGCCGCAGCGCGACCGCGCCCCCGACCTCGTACGCGTCGTGGAGGGTCTGCGCGGCGAGGTCACCGTGCACAGCGTGCTGCGGCTGCGCTTCGACTACGGCTCGGTCGTGCCCTGGATGCGCCGCACCGACGGACACCGGGTGGCGGTCGCCGGGCCGGACTCGGCGTGGCTGCGCAGCGAGCCGGAGGTGCGCAGCTGGGGGCAGGATTTCGGGACGCACGCGGAGTTCACGGTCGCCGAGGGCGAGAAGGTCGCCTTCGTCCTCACCTGGCACCCCTCGCACGAGCCCCGCCCGCCGCTGGTCGACCCGTTCATCGCCCTGGAGCACAGCGTCGAGGACTGGCGGGCCTGGGCGGCGCACTGCGGCTACGACGGCCCGTACCGGGACGCCGTCGTCCGTTCGCTGATCACCCTGAAGGCGCTCACCTACAAGCCCACCGGCGGCATCGTGGCCGCGCCCACCACCTCGCTGCCCGAGGAACCGGGCGGCGTGCGCAACTGGGACTACCGCTTCTGCTGGCTGCGCGACTCCACCCTCACCCTGGGCGCCCTGCTGTCGGCCGGGTACCTGGAGGAGGCCGAGGCCTGGCGCGACTGGCTGCTGCGCGCGGTCGCGGGCAATCCGGCGGACCTGCAGATCATGTACGGCCTGGCGGGTGAGCGGCGGCTGCCGGAGTTCGAGCTGCCATGGCTGTCGGGCTTCGCCGGGTCCACGCCCGTACGGGTCGGCAACGACGCCGTGAACCAGCTCCAGCTGGACGTGTACGGCGAGGTCATGGACTCCCTGTCGCTGGCCCGGCTGGCCGGCATGCACCCGCAGCCGCAGATGTGGGAGCTGCAGTGCGCCCTGATGGACTTCCTGGCCACGGCGTGGCGCGAGCCCGACGAGGGGCTGTGGGAGGTGCGCGGCGGGCGCCGGCAGTTCGTGCACTCGAAGGTGATGACGTGGGTGGCGCTGGACCGGGCCGTGCGCACCCTGGAGGAGCACCCGGAGCTGACCGGCGGCGACCCGGACCGCTGGCGGGCGCTGCGCGACGAGGTACACCGGGAGGTGTGCGAGAAGGGCTACGACCCGGAACGCAACACCTTCACCCAGTCCTACGGCTCCCGTGAACTGGACGCCTCGCTGCTGCTCATCCCGCGCGTGGGCTTCCTGCCGCCGGACGACCCCCGGGTCGTCGGGACGGTCGACGCGATCGGCGCCGAGCTGTCCCGGGACGGGCTCGTGCGCCGCTACAGCACCGAGGGGGACCCCGTCGACGGGCTGCCGGGCGGCGAGGGGACGTTCCTGGTCTGCTCGTTCTGGTACGCGGACGCGCTGCACGCGACGGGCCGGACCAAGGAGGCCCGGGAGCTGTTCGAGCGGCTGGTGGGGCTCGCCAACGACGTGGGGCTGCTCGCCGAGGAGTACGACCCGGTGGCCGGCCACCAGCTCGGCAACTTCCCGCAGGCGTTCAGTCACATCGGACTGGTGAACACGGCCCTCGCCCTGTTCGGGGACGAGGGGGCAGGATAGGGCCATGGATCTTGGACTGAAGGACCGGGTGTACGTCGTCACGGGTGCCACCCGGGGCCTGGGCAACGCCGTCGCGCGCGAGCTGGTCGCCGACGGGGCGAAGGTGGTCGTCACCGGGCGGGACGAGAAGACGGCGGAGGAGGCCGCGGCGGCGCTGGGGCCTCACGCGGTGGGTGCGGGCGCCGACAACGCCGACCCGGAGGCCGCCGGCCGGCTGGTCGCGACCGCCCGTGAGCGCTTCGGCCGTTTCGACGGCGTACTGATCAGCGTGGGCGGGCCGCCGCCCGGGTTCGTCGCCGACAACACGGACGAGCAGTGGCAGGCGGCGTTCGAGTCGGTGTTCCTCGGCGCGGTACGGCTGGCCCGGACGGCGGCGGCCGAACTGGAGGGCGGCGGCGTCATCGGCTTCGTGCTGTCGGGTTCGGTGCACGAGCCGATCCCGGGCCTGACCATCTCCAACGGCCTGCGGCCCGGCCTGGCGGGCTTCGCCAAGTCCCTCGCCGACGAGCTGGGCCCCCGCGGCATCCGCGTCGTCGGCCTGCTGCCGGGCCGCATCGACACCGACCGGGTGCGCGAGCTGGACGGCATGTCCGCCGACCCGGAGGCCACCAGGGCGGCGGCCGAGTCCCGCGTCCCGCTGCGCCGCTACGGCGCCCCGGAGGAGTTCGGCCGGACCGCGGCCTTCCTGCTGTCCCCCGCCGCCTCGTACGTCACGGGCGTGATGCTGCCGGTGGACGGCGGGATGCGGCACGGGTTCTAGACGGTCGCGGGCTCCGGGGCACGGGTGCCGGGGCACGCGGCACCCGTGCCCCGTCCGGCCCTGCGGGGCGGGTCTAGCTGACCCGCTCGGCGCCGTGCTTGACGCCCCGGAGCTGGACCTCCGCCGGGAGGGCCGAGAGGTTCGCCGCGGTACGGGCGTGGGCCAGGGCATGGGCGGTGACGTCCTCCAGCGCGGTGCCGGGGTCGACATGAGGGGCCAGGAGGAGGCGGACGCGGGCCGCCGGGGAGGCCCGGCGGCCGGTCAGCCGGACCCTGGTCCGCTCGACACCGTCCACGCGGTCGGCCTCCTGGGCGATGACGCTCTCCAGGGCCCGGCCGCGCAGCGCCGCGCCCTCGCCGTCGCCGGTGTCGACGAGGACCTCCCCGAGCCGGCGGCGGCGCACCACGGCCACCAGCCACCACAGGGCGAGCAGCAGCAGGACGGCGAGCGCGGCGATGACGACCGGCCACCACCAGCCCGACTCCCGCCACCTGGTCCGCTCGGCCGCGCTCAGCAGCACGTCGTGCGGGCCCCGGTGCAGCCACCAGGAGGGCGCGGAGGCGCCGAAGCCGATGGCCAGCACCGAGCCGCCCAGGGCGAGCAGGACGAGGCCCACCAGTCCCAGGAGCACTCGGTCGACGGTCCTGAGCACCGTTCTCACCCCTTCCGTCCGGGACGCGCCACCTTGACCGACACGGTGGGCGGCCGGGCCAGTCCCAGCCCGCGCACCGCGTCGTCGAGCACGCCGTGCAGATCGGTCCGTACGTCGTCCAGTTCCCGGAAGTGGGCCAGCGCGCGCACCCGTGCCTTGCGCCGGCGCATCCGCACGCGCGCCGACTGCACCCCGGCGACCTCCACGGCCCGGTCGCGCAGCACCGAGGCGGCGGCGTCCCGGTGGAGTCCGGCCCGGACGTCGGGCCGGGTGCGCCGCATCGGCAGCACCTTGCGCAGACCGGGAGTGAGGGCCAGCAGGAGCAGCCAGAGCCCGAGGGCCGCGGCGACCCCGGCGCCGACCCGGACCCAGGTGTCGTCCAGGGGGCGTTCGGCGAGCTGCCGGGCCAGTTCGCGGCGCCAGCCGAGGGCGGAGCGCCCGGTGCGCACGGCGACGACGTCGTAGAGGAAGGCGCCCGCGACGACCAGGAGCAGCAGCGCGACGATGCCCGCGGGGACACGCCGCGCGGACCAGAAGCGGCCCGCCCGTCCGCCTGCGGCGTCGGAGGCCGGCGGTGGCGGGGAGTCGCCGCCGGGCGTCTCCTGCCCGGTGGGGTCGGTGGGGTCGCTGGGATCGGTGGAGCCGGTGGGCTGCGCGGCGGTCTCCACGACCGGCAGCCGCCGGGTGCTGCCCTCGGTTCCCTGGGGCTCGCTCATCGCGTCCTCCCCTGACTCGCTCCGTGCTCCGCCGTCAGGTGCAGCCGCTCCACCTGGACGGCGACCTCCGGGACCGCCATGCCCACCAGTGCGCGCACCCGCTGCACGACTTGGTGACGCACCTGCCCGCAGCGGGCGCCGATGTCGCACGGGTAGTCCAGTTCGAGGTGGACCCGGACGCGGGCGGTGTCGTGGTGGACGGCGACGGTGGCGTACGGCCGGGCCGCGTCCGGGTGGAGCGGGCCGACCGCCTCGCGCGCCGCCCGCGCGGCGACCTTGGCGACGACCCGGTCGGCGATCCGCGTGGCCCCGCGCTCGCCCGGCGGTACGACGGTCCGGGATTCGAGGAGCCCACCGGCCCCGTCGCTCACGCCGGTCACCGCCGCCGGTCGTCGCGGGAGCGGAAGAAGTCGCCGAAGTCCATGTCGCCCTCCAGCAGGCGGCCCACGACGAAACCGACGGCTCCCAGGGCCGCCACCAGCAGGAAGGCCCCGAAGCCGCCGAAGTACCCGGCGAAACCCAGCGCCATGCCGGCGATCAGACCGACCACGGCCATGCTCATGGTGCGCTCCCCTCAGTCCGTATCCGCGTCACTTGATCCGAGGCTCCGGCTCCTCGTCCTCCTCGTCGGGCAGCTTCACGTCGCTGACCGCGATGTTGACCTCGACGACCTCGAGGCCGGTCATCCGCTCCACCGCCGCCACCACGTTCTCCCGCACGTCACGGGCCACGTCCGAGATCGACACGCCGTACTCGACGACGATCTCGAGGTCGAGGGCGGTCTGCTTCTCGCCGACCTCGGCCTTGACGCCGCGCGTCACGCCCGACTTGGCCCCGCCGGGCACCCGGTCGCGCACGGCGCCGAAGGTGCGGGACATGCCGCTGCCCATGGCGTGCACACCGGCGACGTCGCGTGCCGCCATTCCGGTGATCTTCTCCACGACGCCGTCGGCGATGGTGGTGCGGCCCCGCTCACCGGGGGCTCCTCCGCCACGCCGTACGCCCTGGGCCCGGTGGGCACCGGTGTCGGGCGTGTCCTTCTCCGTCAGGTCACTCATCGCCGCAGTCCTTTCCCGGTACGTCCTTCTTCGACCACCGTAAGCAAGGTTCCGCGATCGCGCGCCGGGGATGCGGCAGGCTGGAGCAATGACGACGGCGGACCGATGGACACAGGCGGTGCGGGAACGGTTGGGGCTGGGCAGGCTGCTGCCGCTGGGCGGGCCGGGAGACGGGGCGTGGATCGCCGAACGGGCGGTGCGCGGGCCGCTGCTGGCCGCGGCCGGGGGTGTGCCGGGCGTGCGCGCCGGGGCCCTGCGGGTGGCGGCCGCCGATCCCGGCCGGGCGTTCGAGCCGGTGGTGCCGTCCCCGCCGAGCGCCCTGCCGCCCGGGCCGCTGAGGGTGACGGCCGACTTCGCGGCGACGGTCGCGGAGCCGCTGCCGGCGACGGCGGCCCGGCTGCGCACGGCCCTGCTCACCGCGGCCGACGAGCTGGGCCTGACGGTGACGGACGTGGACCTGCGGGCGACGGAGCTGCTGGAGGCGGGTGCGGGACCGGACGACGGGACGGAGGCGGGGCGCGGAGCCGCGTCGGGGCCAGGTGACGGGGCGGCTGCCGGGCACGGAACCGAGGCGGCGCCCGGGGCGGCGGCGCACCCTGCGGGGGCGGACACCGGTGGCGGGCGGGAGGAGGGGGACGCGGCGCGGGCGGCCGACGCCGCGCTGGCCGTGCCGGGCGTGTCCCGGCTGACGGCCGTGCTGGGCCGTCCGGTGGATGTCATGGAGCTGTCGCAGGCGTCCGCCCTGCCGCGCCGGCACGTCCGGGTGGAACTGGCCGTGCGCGCCGGCCGGAGCGCGGCGGAGCCGGCCCGGCAGGTACGCACGGCGGTGTCCGAGGCCCTGCCGGACCGCCCCTCGGTGGCGGTGGTGGTGACGGCGATCGACTGACGGGGCGGCGCCCGCCTACGCCGGACCGCCGCCGGCCCCGGTCACTCCCCGAGACCGGCCAGGTCGCGCAGACGGCGGGCCTGGGCGGCGCGTTCGGCGGCCCGCTGGGCCTCGTAGTCGCGGCTGAGGGCGCCCTGGAGGAGCGCCTTGGTCTCGATGACGGCGTCGCGCGGCGCGGCCAGCACGGCGGAGGCCAGGTCGCCGACGGCACCGTCGAGCTGGTCGGCGGGCACGGCGAGGTTGGCCAGCCCGGTGTTCACGGCCTCCTCGGCCATGACGAAGCGGCCCGTCGCGCAGATCTCCAGCGCGCGGGCGTAGCCCACCAGGGACACCAGGGGGTGGGTGCCCGTCAGGTCCGGCACCAGCCCCAGGCTGGTCTCCCGCATGGCGAACTGCACGTCGTCCGCGACGACGCGCAGGTCACAGGCGAGGGCCAGCTGGAAGCCCGCGCCGATGGCGTGCCCCTGCACCGCGGCGATCGACAGGATGTCGCTGCGCCGCCACCAGGTGAACGCCTCCTGGTACGCGGTGATGGTCGCGTCCAGCTCGGCGTCGCCGCCCCGCGCCAGGTCGATGAACGACGGTTCCCCGTCGAAGCCCTCGGGCGTGAACGCCTGCCGGTCGAGCCCGGCCGAGAACGACTTGCCCTCGGCGCGCAGCACCACGACCCGGACGGAGCCCGGCAGCAGCCGGCCGGCCTCGGTGAGCGCCCGCCACAGGGCGGGGCTCTGCGCGTTGCGCTTGGCCGGGTTGGTCAGCGTCACCGTGGCGATCGCGTCGTCGACGGCGAGCCGCACGCCGTCCTTGTCGAGTACGGGAGCGGAATCGTGGGCGGGCGAAGCCATGGGGCGCCTCCGAAAGGTGCGGTCGTCATCCCCGTCGTACGCCGGCCGGCAAGCCGTGCCACGACGGAGCTAAGTGACTGCACAGTAACCACCCGGACGGTCCGACGACCGACCGGGTGACCACCTTCACTTTCGAAAGCCGAGGGGTCGCCCGGAACCTCAGGCCGATGTGGCCTTCTTGCCCCGGGTAGCCCCGCCACGCCCTCGGAGCGTGACGCCCGACTCACTGAGCATGCGGTGCACAAAGCCATACGAGCGGCCGGTTTCCTCGGCCAACGCCCGGATGCTCGCACCGGCGTCGTACTTCTTCTTCAGGTCTGCCGCGAGCTTGTCGCGCGCGGCGCCGGTCACCCGGCTGCCCTTCTTCAGAGTCTCGGCCACCCGTGCCTCCTCATGGGAAGTGCGCTCTGGTCTCCTCATGATCACCCCTCCCGGCCCTCATGGCCACCCATTCGGCAAGGTCGATGAGACAAGGTGGTGACGACAGGAGCGGGTCCCCACATACGGAATGCGGGATTCCAGGGGATCGTGTCCGTACGGCCGAACGAGTTTCTCCGCGAAGTTCCAGGTCAGAAAGGCGACGCGGCCGGGCCCCCGAGGAAGGGGGCCCGGCCGCGAAATCCGTGTAGGACACACCTCGTGATGAGGAGATCTCACACAGATGGTGGATCACCGATGGGCCGAATGATCCATACTCAGTGGATCATCCTTTCGATCAAGCCAGGGCGACGAGATCCGCGTAGTCCGCGCCCCACAGGTCCTCGACGCCGTCCGGAAGCAGGATGATCCGCTCCGGCTGCAGCGCCTCGACGGCGCCCTCGTCGTGGGTGACCAGGACGACGGCCCCCTTGTAGGTGCGCAGGGCGCCGAGGATCTCCTCGCGGCTGGCCGGGTCGAGGTTGTTGGTGGGCTCGTCGAGCAGCAGCACGTTGGCCGAGGACACCACGAGGGTGGCCAGCGCCAGACGGGTCTTCTCACCGCCGGAGAGCACCCCGGCCGGCTTGTCGACGTCGTCGCCGGAGAACAGGAATGAGCCCAGCGTCTTGCGGACCTCGACCAGGTCCAGGTCGGGGTTGGCCGAGCGCATGTTCTCCAGGACGGTGCGCTCGGGGTCGAGGGTCTCGTGCTCCTGCGCGTAGTAACCGAGCTTGAGGCCGTGGCCCTCGATCACCCGGCCGGTGTCGGGCTTCTCGACGCCGCCGAGGAGGCGGAGCAGGGTGGTCTTGCCCGCGCCGTTGAGACCGAGGATGACGACCCGGGAACCCTTGTCGATGGCCAGGTCGACGTCGGTGAAGATCTCCAGGGACCCGTACGACTTGGACAGGCCCTCGGCGGTCAGTGGGGTCTTGCCGCAGGGCGCGGGCTCCGGGAAGCGGAGCTTGGCGACCTTGTCGGACTGGCGGACCGCCTCCAGACCGGAGAGCAGTTTGTCGGCGCGGCGGGCCATGTTCTGCGCGGCGACCGTCTTGGTGGCCTTGGCGCGCATCTTGTCGGCCTGGGAGTGCAGCGCGGCGGCCTTCTTCTCGGCGTTGGCGCGCTCGCGCTTGCGGCGCTTCTCGTCGGCCTCGCGCTGCTGCTGGTAGAGCTTCCAGCCCATGTTGTAGACGTCGATCTGGGAGCGGTTGGCGTCCAGGTAGAAGACCTTGTTGACGACCGTCTCGACCAGGTCGACGTCGTGGGAGATCACGATGAAGCCGCCGCGGTAGGTCTTCAGGTAGTCGCGCAGCCAGATGATCGAGTCGGCGTCGAGGTGGTTGGTCGGCTCGTCGAGCAGCAGGGTGTCCGCGTCCGAGAACAGGATCCGGGCCAGCTCGATACGGCGGCGCTGACCGCCGGAGAGCGTGTGCAGGGGCTGGCCGAGCACCCGGTCGGGCAGGTTCAGCGCGGCGGCGATGGTGGCGGCCTCGGCCTCGGCGGCGTACCCGCCCTTGGTGAGGAACTCGGTCTCCTGCCGCTCGTACTGCTTGAGCGCCTTCTCGCGGGTGGCGCCCTTGCCGTTGGCGATCCGCTGCTCGTTGTCCCGCATCTTGCGGATCAGGACGTCCAGGCCGCGGGCGGACAGGATGCGGTCGCGGGCGAGCACGTCGAGGTCACCGGTGCGCGGGTCCTGCGGGAGGTAGCCGACCTCGCCGGAGCGGGTGACGGTGCCCGCGGCGGGCTGGCCCTCGCCGGCGAGGACCTTGGTGAGGGTGGTCTTGCCGGCGCCGTTGCGGCCGACCAGTCCGATGCGGTCGCCCTTGGCGACGCGGAAGGTGGCGCTTTCGATGAGGACGCGGGCACCGGCGCGCAGCTCGATGCCGGAGGCGGAGATCACGGTCAGACTCCTGGGCGGGTGGGTGGCGGGACGGGCGGCTGGTGGATTCCCGC
>MUMD01000262.1 GCA_002155895.1 Streptomyces rochei | reverse complement strand
CCATCACGCGCACCGCCTCGCCCCCTCCGAGGCCGCGGCGGTGCGCGTGATGGTCGCCCGCGGCGTCAACTGCCCCCTGGCATCCAGCGCGGGACGGCTCTTCGACGCGGTCGCCGCCCTGCTCGGACTCGCCGACTCCGTCAGTTACGAGGGGGAGGCGGCCGTGCGCCTGGAGGCCGCGGCCGGAACGGCGCGGGCCGAGCCGCTCGCCCACCGCATCACCCGGGCGGGCGGGGTGTGGGTGTACGACTCGATGTCCACGCTGGCCGACCTGCTGACACGGCGGGCGAGCGGTGAGCCGGTGCCGGAGCTGGCGGCCGCCTTCCACCTCACGCTCGCGCACGTCACCGCGGATCTCGTCGCCCGGGCCGTCGAGGACGGTGCGCCGCACACCGTCTGCCTGGGCGGCGGCTGCTTCGTCAACGGCCGTCTGCTGGGCGAGGTGGGGCGGCTGCTGCGTTCCCAAGGGCTGCGGGTCCTGTTCGGTCACGAGGTTCCGGTCGGGGACGGCGGCATCAGTTACGGCCAGGCCGCGGTGGCCGCCGCCCGGCTCGCGAAGGAGAGGTGAGCGCGATGTGCCTGGGCATTCCCGGCCGGGTCCTGGAGCTGCGCGACGAGGCCGGACTGCGCATGGCGACCGTCGACTTCGGCGGCGTTCGGCGCGAGGTCTGTCTGGACTACACGCCCGGCGCCGGCATCGGCTCGTACGTCGTCGTGCACGTCGGTTTCGCCATCACCGAGGTCGACGAATCCGAGGCGCAGCGCACGCTGGGCGTCCTGCGGGCGATGGCGGACGCGGTGGAGACGGAGCTGGGCGAGCCGCTGCCCTGAGAGCGCCGCCCAGGCTGGTCGGACCCGCCATCGGCCCACCCCGGCCCATCTGTCGAGCCTCACCCCTCACTCCACCTTCACGCGCTGACGAGCCCGCGCGCCGCGGGGGCCGCGGGTTTCCGCCCGGGGCGGGCTGCGCTCCGCGCGGGACGAGCCCCACCAGGAGCACGGTGAACACGGTCGCCGCGGACACCGCCCACCGGTCCGCGACGAGCTGGACCGTACCGAAGCCTTCGGGGCCCAGGGCAGGTGGACGGCGAGGAGACCGGCCAGGCACAGCCACAGAGTGCGGTCGCGCAGCGGGAAGCGTCCGAGCAGCGGGCCGTCGTCCGCACGGGCGTCGAGGGCGTTGAACAACTGGACGAGCACGATCCTGGCGAACGCCAGGGTGAGGCGGTCACCGTGCCGAGGGAGGAGCGTGCGAGCGAGCGACAGCAGCATGACGGTACCCGCCGCCACGACGTCCCGCGCCCTGCCGGTGGCGGACAGCCTGCGGGCGTCGGAAAGGGCAGTGCGCCCGGTAGCGCTGGACGAGTTCGTCGCCGACGGCCTGCTGGTGGTGGGCCCCGGCGAGGTGGTCCCGTCGACGGCGTCGTCGAGCATTCCACGGCCGTCTTCGACAAGTCCGTGCTGACCGGTGAGCCGCTGCACGTCGCACGTGCTCGCGATGAAGGGGTACGGCAGCGGCGTCGTTGACGCCGGCGGCGCATTCGACCCGCGCTCCGGCCACCGCACGGGACGGCTCCTACGCCGGGACCGTGCGGCCGGCCCGCCAGGCCGGAGCCGAGTCGGCGCCCGTGATCCGGCTCGCGGACCGCCACGCCGCCTGGGTCCGGGCCGCGCCGCACTGGCGTGGCTGGTAAGCGGCTCCGCAGTACGAGCGGTGGCGTTCCTGGTGGTCGCCGCGCCCCGCCCCCTGTTGCTCGCCGCGCCGGTCGCCGTCGTCTCCGGCCTGTCCCACGCCTCTCGCCTGGGAGTCGTCGTGCGCGACGGTGGTGCGCTGGAGAACCTGGGATTTCCGGCAGGGCCGTTCGGCACTGTTGTGAGCGGTTGCCCGGGCCCACGATGGAGGCAGAAGCGGTTCGGATACGGAAGTGATCACCATGGAAGCCAAGCAGTGGACGGTGCAGATCTATCTCACCGAGGACGGCGACGCCACGCACGCACGCGCCGTACTCAAGGCACAGGACACCTCGAACCTGACGGGCAGGGGTTCGGCCCGGCGCAACCCGATCGACCGGCCCATCCCGGAGATCGGCGACGAGCTCGCCGCGAGCCGGGCTCTGGAGGACCTCGCGATCCGACTGCACGACGTGGCGGCCGACGACATCGTCATGCTGACGGGACCCGTTCAGGCCTGACGGGCGAGGGGAACGCCCGGGGCGGGTGGGTGTGCGGGAGCCCGCCGCCCGGCAGCGGGCTCCCGCGCCCTGCGACCGCGGGGCCCATGGCTGTGGTGAGGCTCCGCCGGACCGTCACGGCCGGCCCGCACGGCGTCCGAGACGGTCTGCGGAACGACGGCGTCCGGGCACGCGGCGTGGTGCAGCAGGGTGTGGCTCACCCGGCCGGGCTGGAGACCGAAGTGACCGGCCCTGCGCCGTGCGCCGACGGCCAGCTGGTCGGCGGCCCCGGAGCGGTACACGAGCATCCGGCGGGCCGGTACCTCGACCGTCACCCGGTTCACCCGCACGGCCGGACGGTCCGGCGCCAGGCCCGGACGACATCGAGCACGCATCCGCGCACCTCGGCCTCCCGGAAGGCGAAGCGGACGGCCTCATGGCTCGTGTCGAGGTCGCCCGCACCGAGCAGAAGCCGCCGGTGGTCCCGGCCGGACCGGCCTTGTCACCCCGCACAGCGACCACCGGGCGGTAGGCACGGGCGGCGACGGCGAAGCTCACCGGGCCGAGGCGAACTCCTTGGTTCTCCGCAGTCACCCAAGCCGGTCACCAGTCGCCCTCACTCCTTCAGACAGCCGCTGCAGCCGCAGCGACGGCGGCGTCCCCTCTTATCGCTCCCGCAGGAAGCAGCGGCCGAGACGCAGCGGCAGACCGGGGCCGGCAGCCTTGTCCACCGCCCGGTCCACGGCCCGGACGCTGCCGTCTGCCCTGTCGACGCCCACGACCGAGGGCAGTTCCATGAACCCACCGCCGATCTTTCGGGCTGCCACTCGTGCGGCAGGGTCAGCCCTGCCGCGGTCGTACTCCGGCGGCTCGCCGGCAGGGAGGGTTGGGCCCCGGCCGGGACCATTCGGCCCACCGCGCCGGCAGGCTCCTCGCAACCTGCGTACGCCGTCGGGGCGCCCGATGCCCTACTGACCGGGCCGACAGGTCCGGAAACCAAGCCCGGCCGAGGCCAAAAGGCCCCTACCGGGCACGCCGGCCGAGTGGTGTGCTGGAAGTGGCGGGAAGGACGAAGCCAGACGCGGGGAAGCGGTCCGAACCACGCACCGCGCACCGCGCAATCGGGATCCGCGAGAAGCGGGTGTCCTTCCCGACCACCATGTGCGGGGCCTTCGAGTTCCCGCCGGGCCCACACACCCGATGAAGGCCGAAGGGCCCCCGAGAGGGACCGGGCGGCCCGTGGCATCGCCCCCCTTCATGGAACAGGCTGACATCAGGGGACCGAGCGAGGACGCGGAGGGCCGATCATGACGAAGAACCCGGCAGCCGGCGTCCTGGACAGGGACGGGCTGAGCGCCCTGGTCGAGGTCCTGATCGCCCGGGGGCGCACGGTGATCGGCCCGACGGTCCGGGACGGCGCAATCGTCCTGGCCGAGATCACCTCCGCCGACGATCTCCCCTTCGGGTGGGGCACACAGGTCGAGGCCGGCCGCTACCGCCTCGTGCCGCGTACCGACGGCGCGGTGTTCGCCCATACAGCGGGCCCGCAGTCGTGGAAGACTTTTCTGCACCCGCCGCGGGAGCGGCTGTGGAGCGCCGAACGCGCGCAGGACGGCACCCTGTCGGTCACCGGCGACGACTCCGGGCAGCCCTCGTACGCCTTCCTGGGCGTGCGTCCCTGCGATCTGCGGGCCATCACGATCCAGGACCGGGTTCTGGCCGGGGGCCGGTACCCGGACCAGGGCTACCGCGAGCGGCGGACAGGCGCCTTCCTGGTCGCCGCCGAGTGCACCGAGCCCGGCGCCACTTGCTTCTGCGTCTCCATGGGCGGCGGTCCCGCGGCGGACTCCGGCTTCGACCTCGCGCTGACCGAGGTCCTCGACGGGGCCGGACACCGCTTCCTCGTCAGGTCCGGCAGCGAGGCGGGACAGGAGATCCTCGCGGATCTCCCCCACCGGCCCGCCGACGCCGCGACGCGGGACGCGGCCCGCGTGGCGGTCGACGAGGCCCGGGACCGGATGGGACGGGCCATGCCGCCGGTGGACCTGCGGACGCTGATGGGCGAGAGCCTGGAGGCCGACCGCTGGGACGACGTGGCCGCGCGCTGCCTGACGTGCGGCAACTGCACCATGGTCTGCCCCACCTGCTTCTGCACCACCACCGAGGAGGTCACCGACCTCACCGGCGACCACGCCGAACGGTGGCAGCGGTGGGACTCCTGCTTCGACGTGGACTTCTCCCACCTCCACGGCGGACCCGTCCGGGCCTCGTCGCGCAGCCGCTACCGACAGTGGCTCACCCACAAACTCTCCACCTGGTACGAGCAGTTCGGCAGCTCCGGCTGTGTGGGCTGCGGACGCTGCGTGACCTGGTGCCCGGTCGGCATCGACATCACCGAGGAAGCCAGGGCGCTGCACGACGAACGCGCCGGCCGCCTGCGGCACGAGCAGCGGAAGGAGACGGAACAATGACCTCCGCCACCACTCTCTCCTCGGCTCTTCCGGTCGAGCACCGCGACCGGCTGATGCGGCTCGCCCGTGAGGTGTCCTTCGAGGCCGGCACTCGCGTCTTCGAAGAGGGCCGCCGCGCCGACCGGTTCTGGATCATCCGGACCGGAACCGTGCTGCTCGACCTGCACGTGCCGGGCCGCCGCGCCGCCGTGATCGAGTCCCTGGGCCACGGCGAACTGCTCGGCTGGTCCTGGCACTACGCGCCGTACGTGTGGCAACTGGGTGCCGAGGCGCTCAGTCCCGTGCGCGCCTGGGAGTTCGACGCCGGGACGGTACGGGCCCTGTGCGCGCAGGACGCGGAGTTCGGCCGCTCGATCGCGACCTGGGTCGGCCGGGTGGTGGCCCATCGGCTGCAGGCATCGCGGATGCGGCTGCTCGACCTCTACGCCCCGTACGGGAGCGGGAGCCCGGCATGAACGACCTCCCCGTCCCCCACCTGGTGACCGGGGTGCGGCGCGAGACGGCCGACACGGTCAGTATCACGCTGGCACCCGCCGGTGCAGAGGCTCTTGAGCCGTTCGCGCCGGGCCAGTTCGCCATGGTGTACGCCTTCGGGGTCGGGGAGATCCCCGTCTCGGTGTCCCGCATCGGACGCCGCGAACTCGTCCACACCGTCCGCGCCGTCGGCGCCGTGTCGGCCGCCTTGTGCGCCCTGCGGCCGGGTGCGCGGGTGGGCCTGCGCGGCCCCTTCGGGACCGGCTGGGAGCTGGAACGGGCGAGGGGGCGGGACGTCGTGGTGGTGGCGGGCGGTATCGGCCTCGCGCCCTTGCGACCCCTCGTCCTGGCCGCACTGGACACCCGACGGGCACATGGACGGCTGAACCTGCTCATAGGGGCGCGCACACGTGAGGATCTGCCGTACGCCGATCAGGTCCGCGCCTGGGCCCACTCGCACGGCGCGCTGCACTGCGGGGCGACCGTCGACCGTCCCTCCCCCGGCTGGTGGGGCCACGTCGGTCTCGTCACCACACTGCTGAACGAGGCTCGTTTCGTGCCGGAGAACAGCACGGCCTACGTGTGCGGGCCCGAGGTGATGATCCGTGCCACCGCCCGGGACCTACTGCACCGGGGCGTGCGGGCGGACCGGATCCGGGTCTCCCTGGAGCGCAACATGCGCTGTGCCACGGGGCACTGCGGCCACTGCCAGCTCGGCGGTGTGCTGCTGTGCCGCGACGGTCCCGTGATCGGCTGGGACCGGGCGGCGTCCCTGCTCGATGTGAGGGAGTTGTGACATGTCTGTTCCCACGCTCGCGGTGTTCAAGCTCGCGTCCTGTGACGGGTGCCAGCTGACGCTGCTGGACTGCGAGGACGAACTCCTCACGCTCGCGGGGGAGGTGCGCATCGCCCACTTCCTGGAGGCGTCGAGCGCGTTGACGCCCGGCCCGTACGACCTGGCGCTGGTCGAGGGCTCGGTCACCACGCCCGCCGACGCGGAGCGGGTGCGGGAGATCCGCGCCCGGTCCCGCCGCCTGGTGACCATCGGCGCGTGCGCCACCGCCGGCGGGATCCAGGCGCTGCGGAACTTCGCGGACGTCGAGGAGTTCACCCGCGCCGTGTACGCCCGCCCGGACTACATCGACGTCTTGGCCACCTCCACCCCCGTCGCGGACCACGTGGACGTCGACTTCGAGCTGCGGGGCTGCCCCGTCGACCGCGGGCAGCTGCTGGAGGTGATCACCGCCTATCTGGCCGGCCGCAAGCCCGACATCCCCGATCACAGTGTGTGCTTCGCGTGCAAGCGCCGCGGCACGGTCTGCGTCACGGTGGCGCACGGCACCCCGTGTCTCGGTCCTGTCACGCACGCCGGGTGCGGGGCCGTCTGCCCGGCGTACGGGCGTGGTTGCTACGGCTGCTTCGGCCCGTCGGGGTCGCCGAACCTGCGGGCGCTGATCCCGCTGCTGCACCGCGACGGCATGGACGACCGTGCGGTCGAACGCCTCCTGCGCACCTTCAACGCGGCCGCTTTCGACCGGGAGGTACGGTCATGACCCACCGCGGCTCCCGCGTCCTGCGTGTCGGCTCGCTCGCCCGCGTGGAGGGAGAGGGGTCCCTGCATCTGCGCGTCGCCGGCCGCAGGGTCGAGGAGGCACAGCTCAGGATCTACGAACCACCTCGCTTCTTCGAGGCGTTCCTGCGGGGCCGCGCCCACACGGAACCGCCCGACATCACGGCCCGGGTGTGCGGGATCTGCCCCGTGGCCTACCAGATGAGCGCGTGCCGGGCGATCGAGGACGCCTGCGGCGTCACGGTCGACCGCCCGCTGCGCGACCTGCGCCGGCTGCTCTACTGCGGTGAGTGGATCGAGAGCCACGCCCTGCACATCTACCTCCTGCACGCCCCGGACTTCCTCGGCTTCGACAGCGCCGTCGAGCTCGCCCGTACCCAGCGGGCGGCCGTCGAGCGGGGACTGCGGCTGAAGCAGGCGGGCAACGCCGTCCTCGAACTGCTCGGGGGGCGTGCGATCCATCCGGTGAACGTGAGACTGGGCGGTTTCCACCGGGTGCCCGCCCGCGACGAACTGCGGCCGCTGGTGGAACGGTTGCGGCGGGCCGCCGATGACGCCTGGAAGACAGTCGGCCTGGTCAGCCGGTTCGACTTCCCCGACGCCTCGCTCGACGCGGACTTCTTCGCCCTGGCCTCCCCCACGGCGTACGCGATCGAGGACGGTACTCCGGCCGTGCTGAGCGCGGACGGCGCCCGTCGCCGGTTCCCGACCGACGCCTTCCTCGACCATGTGCGCGAGGAGCAGGTGCCCCACTCGACCGCCCTGCACTCCCGCCTGGACGGGCGACGCCACCTCACCGGGCCGCTGGCCCGGTTCGCGATCGGCGGCGACCGGCTGTCGCCCACGGCCCGGGAGGCCGTCAGCGAGGCGCGGCTGGAGGCCGGCTGCCGCAACCCCTACCGCTCGGTGCTGGTCCGAGCCGTGGAAGTGGTGTACGCGGTCGACGAGGCCCTGCGCATCATCGCCGCCTACGAGCCCCCTGACCGCGCGCACGTCGACGTACCGCCTCGTCCCGGGACCGGACATGGCGTCACCGAGGCCCCGCGGGGCCTGCTCTACCACCGCTACCGGCTGGACACCGAGGGCACCGTCACCGACGCGTGCCTGGTGCCGCCCACGGCGCAGAACCAGGGCGCCATCGAGGACGACCTGGTCAGGGCCGTCGAGCGGACGCTCGCCGAGGGCGATCCCACCGACGAGGAGCTGACACACCTGTGCGAGCGGGCCATCCGCAACCACGACCCGTGCATCTCCTGCTCCGCTCACTTCCTCGACCTGACCATCGACCGCGTCTGACACTCCGGGGAGGGCATCATGCGCACCGGTCCGCACATCGTGAGCGACGTCATGACCCACACCGTCGTGGCGGTCGGCCGCGACGCCCCGTTCAGGGACGTCGTCCAGCTCATGCAGGAGTGGAAGATCAGCGCCGTCCCCGTGCTGGCGGGCGAGGGCCGGGTCATCGGCGTCGTCTCCGAGGCCGACCTGCTGCTCAAGGAGGAGTTCCGCGACAGCGACCCCGACCGGATCACCCAGATGCACCGGCTGCCCGACCTGGCCAAGGCCGGGGGCATGACCGCAGCGGATGTGATGAACACCCCCGCCGTCACCGTCCACGCCGACGCCACGCTGACGCAGGCGGCCCGCGTCATGGCCCAGCGCAAGGTCAAGCGGCTGCCCGTCGTCGACGACAAGGGGCTCCTGGAAGGCGTGGTCAGCCGGGCCGATCTGCTCAAGGTCTTCCTGCGGGCCGACGACGAGATCGCCGAGGAGATCCGCCGGGAAATCCTCGCCCCTCTCTTCCCCGCCACAACCGAGCCGGTCCGGGTCGACGTCGCCGACGGCGTCGTCACTCTCACCGGGCGGGTCAGGGACACGTCGCTGGTGCCCGTCATCACCCGCCTGGTGCGTTCCGTCGAGGGCGTCGTCGACGTCGACATGCCCCTGTCCGACGGGATACCTGTGAGGGACCCCGAATGAAGTACCTCGACGAATACCGTGATCCGGCGCTCGCCCGGCGCCTGCTCGACGAGCTGCGCCGTACGGCGACGACGCCTTGGCGCATCATGGAGGTCTGCGGCGGCCAGACCCACACGCTGGTCCGTCAGGGCATCGACGAACTGCTGCCCGCCGGCATCCGCATGATCCACGGCCCTGGCTGCCCCGTGTGCGTCACCCCGCTGCAGACGCTGGACCGTGCGATGGCCGTCGCCGCCCGTCCCGGTGTCGTCCTCACCAGCTTCGGCGACATGCTGCGGGTGCCCGGCACGGACACCGACCTGCTGTCGCTGCGGGCGCGTGGCGCGGACGTACGGGTCGTGTACACGCCGATGGACGCGGTGCGCATCGCGCAGGACAACGCGGACCGTCAGGTCGTCTTCCTGGCGGTCGGGTTCGAGACGACCGCGCCCGCCAACGCCATGGCGGTGTTGCACGCCGCGCGGCTCGGGCTGACCAACTTCTCGATGCTGGTCAGTCACGTCCTGGTGCCGCCCGCCATGACCGCCCTGCTGGAGGACCCGGACTGCGAGGTGCAGGCCTTCCTCGCGGCGGGACACGTGTGCGCGGTGATGGGCTGGCGCGAGTACGAACCGATCGCCGAGCGCTACCACGTGCCGA
The DNA here is from genome assembly GCA_002155895.1 of Streptomyces rochei. Lineage (GTDB taxonomy): Bacteria > Actinomycetota > Actinomycetes > Streptomycetales > Streptomycetaceae > Streptomyces > Streptomyces rochei. The sequence continues at coordinate 6,919 of MUMD01000262.1, read as the reverse complement.
TCGTCGTCACCGGCTTCGAGCCACTCGACCTGCTGGAGGGCGTCCTCATGGCGGTGCGCCAGTTGGAGCAGGGCCGCTGTGAGGTCGAGAATCAGTACGTGCGAGCCGTGCGCCGTCAGGGCAACACCGCGGCGCAGGACGCCGTGCGCACCGTCTTCCGCGTCAGCGACCGCGCCTGGCGGGGCATCGGGGAGCTGCCGGACAGCGGTCTCGAACTCGCTGATGAGTTCGCGCGGTTCGATGCCGCACGGCGGTTCGATGTCTCCGGCCTGCACACCGTCGAGGACCCGGAGTGCATCGCCGGTGCCGTGCTCACGGGTGCCCGGCTGCCCACCGACTGCCCGGCCTACGGCACCCGCTGCACGCCACGCCACCCGCTCGGCGCGCCCATGGTCTCCGCCGAGGGTACCTGTGCCGCCTTCCACGCCGCCGGCCGCACGAAGGATGTGCTTCAGCCATGACGCTCGCCTGCCCCACTCCCCGTCACGAGGAAGACGTGGTCCTGCTCGGTCACGGCGCGGGAGGGCGGCTGACGGCCGAACTCGTCGACGCCCTGGTACTGCCCGCCCTGGACGGGCAGCACGGCCCGCTGGAGGACGCCGCCCTGCTGCCCGGTCATCCGGACCTGGTGATCAGCACCGACAGCTTCGTCGTCAGCCCGCTGTTCTTCCCCGGCGGCGACATCGGTTCTCTCGCCGTGCACGGCACGGTCAACGATCTCGCGATGCGGGGAGCACGGCCGGTCGCCCTGTCCGTTGCCCTGATCATCGAGGAAGGTCTGCCCCTGGAAGAGCTGCGGCGAGTCATGACGTCGATGGGCAAGGCGGCTCGTGAGGCCGGCGTGCCCATCGTCACCGGCGACACCAAGGTGGTGGACCGTGGGGCCGTGGACAGAATCTTCGTCAACACCACGGGCGTCGGGCAGCGGCATCTGGCCCTGCGGCCGTCCGCGGCGCTCGCCCGCCCGGGAGACACCGTGCTGCTGTCCGGCCCGGTCGGGCTGCACGGCACGACGGTGCTGTCCACCCGCGAGGGACTCGGCTTCGAGAGCGACATCGCCTCCGACAGCCGTCCCCTGCACCGCTTGGTCGACGTCATGGCACCGCTGGGTGAGCAGGTCCACAGCCTGCGCGACCCGACCAGGGGCGGCCTGGCGTCGGCCCTGAACGAGATCGCCCGTGACGCGCACGTCCCCGTGGAGATCGACGAGAGTGCCGTTCCGGTCCCTCGCGCCGTCGCCGCGGCCTGCGACCTGCTCGGCCTCGACCCCCTCACGGTCGCCAACGAGGGCTGCATGGTGGCCTTCGTCGCCCCGGCGGCGGCCGACGAGGCGCTCGCCGCACTGCGCTCGTTGCCCGAGGGCCGGGAGGCGGCGCGTATCGGCGAGGTGCCCTCGTCGGGCGAGGCTGGCCGGGTCACCCTGCGGACGCTCGTCGGTGCCCGGCGCGTGGTGGAGATGCCCCTGGGCGAGCAACTGCCGCGCATCTGCTGAGCGCCTTGTCCGGTGCTGGCAGTGTGGGCGCGGGCGGATTCGTCCTTCTCGCCGGCCCTCGAAATCACCATGCAAGCCAGGCGGGCGTTCTCCCCGTCGGCCTCCTGGGTGACGCGGGCAACCCGTGCCGCCGCGAGGCTTCGCCCGCATCTTGAGAACGACCCCGACGGTGTCCCTGGCCACCTCTGCACGGACCCGCCGCGGCCCTGCCAGACCTTCTTGAGGGCAGACACGGCGGTGTACAGGTGGCCGAGGGGATGTTGCGGACGCCGAGCAGGAGGACGACGGCGTATGCGCCGGGGGCGCTCGTCGATGACGGTACAGCCGTAGCCGTACAGGGGAGCGTTGACCTGATCGGCAGTGAGGACAGTGGGTGTCACGGGAATTCTCCTTGCCCGGTCGCGGTTGTCCTTTCTGCAAGATACCCAAGGGGGTATCTCGAAGGAGTGTGGGTTGTGGAACTGGCGATGGCGGCTGACGAACTGAAGACGGTGGTCAACCGGTTGCGCCGGGCGCAGGGCCAGATCGCCGGTGTGATCAAGATGATCGACGAGGGACGGGACTGCGAGGACGTCGTCACCCAGCTCGCCGCGGCTTCCCGGGCTCTGGACAAGGCCGGTTTCGCGATCATCGCCACTGGTCTGGAGCACTGCCTGACCGACCCGGACACGGCCGCTTCCGGCGACCGGGACCAGATGCGTACCCGACTGGAGAAGCTGTTCCTCTCTCTGGCCTGAGCTTGGGGAGCGCGGCATCCGGATCACCCACCTGAGTGCCCCCCCCCCGCCCGGCCTGCCGAGGACATGGATTGCCGGCCTTCCTCGACTACTCCTTCACCGGTCGCACTCGGCTGGTGGCGCGCACCGGCCTGTTCTGCCTCGGCCTGCGCACGACACTCATGCCGCTCGGCGTGGCCGGCCCCTTCGCCGACCAGCTCTTCTACGGCCATCGGGACGCCCTGCTGACCGCCGGGGGGGGGGACGACGGCACGTCCGCGCCGCTCCCGGTGTTGATCACCGATGCCGCGGTCGCCCCGGAAGCGCGGTTGTCCGGCCTCGGCGCAGCGGTGTCCACCGGCTGATCGTGCTGATCACGGCTGCTGTGGTGGCGCCGGCGGCACCGCTGGTCGCTCATCGGTTGCGCAGTGCGGCCAGCGTGTTGTCGAGGTCTTCGGCGAGGGGACGGTTGTGGGGCAGCTTGGCGAGCAAGGCGGCCATGCCGCAGGTGTTGGTGAGGGCGGAGAAGACCAGACCGCCCGCGATGCCGGCGGAGAGCAACTGGAAGGCCGGGTGGACGGCGAGCCCGAGCAGCAGGCCGAGCAGCACGATCACTCCGGCCGTGAGCCTGACCTGCCGTTCCATGCCCCAGGTTGCACGCGAGGCGCTCTGTGGGCGGTGCAGCTCGTGGCCGTCGGCCGCCCAGGCGCCGGTGCCTCCCGACAGGGTGGCGGCCCTGACGCCGTTCTCGGCGAGGAACCTGCCGGCGTTCTCGGAGCGCGCGCCCGAGGCGCAGACGACCAGGACGTCACCGCGGTCGGCGGCGTGCCGGATGTCGGGCAGGGCGCGCCGGATCTGGTCGAGGGGGATGTTGAGTGCGCCGGGTAGGTGACCTCCGGCGTATTCACCGGGGGTACGCACGTCGATGACGGTCAGTTCGTGCAGTCGGGTGCGCGCCTCATCGGTGGCGAGGGCCGTGGGTGTGGTCATGGCAGATGTCCTTACGGGTGCGGATGTCGTGGTGAAGCTTGATCTGACGGGAGCTGGGCCGCAGGCGGCTCTGAGCTGCACGCCGGCCGCAGCAGCCTCCCCGTCCCGCTTCCAGGGCTGTTGAGGGCCTTCGTGATCAGATGATCACGTCGACGAGCATGAAGGCCGCTACCGCCAGCAGTACGCCGGCGAAGACTCTCTGGAGGGTGGTGCCGGAGATCTTCGTCGCGAGCCGTTTGCCGTCCCAGGCGCCGAGGATCGCGGCTCCGGTGAAGGGGCCGATGATCTCCCAGTGCAGCCCGCTGTCGGTGCCGGTGCGAGCCGCGAGCGCGGCGAGTGAGTTGACCGTGATGACGAGCAAGCTCGTGCCCACCGCCCGCCGCATGGCCAGTCCCAGGACACTCACCAGGGCGGGCACGGCGAGGAATCCCCCGCCGACTCCCAGGAAGCCGGTCACAGCACCGAGTCCGGCACCGGCGCCGACCGCTTCGCCCCGACGGATCCGCTCCGGCGGCTTGGACGCCGACGGGCGGAGCATGCGCAGGGCCGCCAGCGCGGCGATGATCGCGAACGCCGATGTCAGGACGGCTTCGGGCAGGTTTCCGGCGACGGCCCCGGCGAGGAAGGCGGGGACGATGCCCGCCGCGGCGAACAGCGCGCCCGTCTTCCATGCCACGTTCCCGTCGCGGGTGTGGGCGTACAGGGCCGTGACGGAGGTGGCAGTGACGATGATCAGACTCGCGGTGGTGGCAGCGGCCGGTGTGAAGCCGAGCAGGTAGATCAGCGCCGGTACGGCAAGGACACTGCCACCGCCGCCGAGGGCTCCGAGAGCGAGACCGATGACGGCACCGGCAATGAGGGCGAGAACAAGTACGGTCACGCTGTCCGGCCGCTGTTCCCGCGTTCGTCGACGACCGGGTGCCCGGCGGCGGCCCACGCGTTCATGCCGCCTTCAACGTCCACCACCTGCGCTCCGCGCTCGGCGAGGAGCTTGGCAGCCTGCCGGGAGCGGTGCCCGCTGCGGCAGATCACCACCAGCGGTCGCCCCTGCGCCTGGGCGGGCAGGGTGGCGCCGGCGACCAGTTTCGTCAGCGGTACGTGGACGGCGCCCGGAGCGTGGCCCGTGGTCCATTCGTGCTTCTCGCGCACGTCCAGCAGGACCGCGTCGGGCTGATCGCCGCTGGTGCGGCTGCGTGCCTCGTCGGCCGTGACGCGGGGCCTGTTTCGGCGAAAAAGGTACATCACACGCTTCCTTCCTTGCGAGGGAACGGTCGGGATCAGCCGGAGACCAGGGACAGCCCGGCGTCCGTCGCGGCGTCGAAGCCGTCGTCGACGGCGACCACCTCGCGCCCGACGGCGTCCAGCAGGGAGGCGGCGGTCGCCGCGCGCATCCCGCCGGCGCAGTGCACCCACACCGTCCCCTTGGGCACCTCGTCGATACGGTCGCGCAGCTCGTGGATCGGAATGTGGACCGAACCCTCGATGTAGCCGCCCACGCGCTCCGCATCCCGGCGCACGTCGAGCACGACCACCTCGTCGCCGCGCTCACGGACCTCGGCGAGATCGGCGAAGCGAGCCCGTGGGAAGGAAGCGAGTTGCTCGCCCTCGCGGACCCAGTCGGCCGGGTCGCCGGTGGCGGCGGCGGCCGGGCGGTCAATACCCACCCGCGCAAGCTCCCGCTGCGCATCGGCGATCTGCTCCGGCGTGTCGGCCAGGAGAGTGACAGGCTTGCCCCACGGGATGAGCCAGGCCAGGTACGTGGCGAGTTTGCCCTCGCCCTCGAAGTTGAACGATCCGGCCACGTGTCCCTCAGCGAAGGCCATGCGGCTGCGCAGGTCCACCACCCACTCGCCCGCGGCCAGCCGGGAGGCGATCTCGTCGGCGTGCGCACGCGTCGGCGGGGTGAGGTCGACCGGCGTCGGGCCCGCGGCGTTGGCCGGGCCCATGTGAGCGTAGTACGCGGGTACGTCGTCCAGGCCGTCGAGCATCCGGGCGACGAAGGTGTCCACGTCCAGGGTCAGCGCGTCGTTGGTCTCGCGCTCCTTGCCGATCGTGGTCGCGTCCCCCTCGGCCTGGGAGGAGGAACAGAAGCTGCCGAACCCGTGAGTGGGCAGCACCGGCACCTCGTCGTCCAGCTCGTCGGCCAGACGGTGGGCAGAGGCGTACTGGGCTCGGGCCAGTCGCTCGGTCAGCCGTGGCTCGACCAGGTCCGGACGCCCCACTGTGCCGATCAGCAGCGACCCGCCCGTGAACGCCGCCACACTGCGCCCGTCCTCCGCGAGGGCGTAGGAGGTGTGGTGCGGTGTGTGACCGGGAGTGGCGATCGCCCGCAGCACCAAGCCCTTGTCCACCGTCACCATGTCACCGTCGGCAACCGGGATACGGGTGAACGCCACGTGCGCCCCGGCCGGAAGCAGGTACTGGGCGCCGGTGACACGGGCCAGCTCCAGACCACCGGTGACGTAGTCGTTGTGCACATGGGTCTCGGCCACGACGGCGATGCGCACCCCGCGGTGGGCCGCTGCGGCGATGATCTGGTCGATGTCGCGCGGCGGGTCGATGACCACCGCGGCACTGGGCCCGCCGGCCAGGTAGCTCCGGTTGCCCAGACCCTCGAACTCCAGGGTGTCAACGAAGAACACGGCTCACGACTCCTCTCGGACAAGTTACCCCGGGGGGTATCTGACGCCCACCATAACAGCTATACCCTGGGGGGTATTCCGCACAGGAAGACCCGTCCCGCCCATGCACCGCCTGGCGCCCCTGCGGGTCCCCGACCGGGGTATGGAGGATCTGTCGTTCCGTCCATCCGGGAGCGTCGTGTCCTACGACCGCGCCGCTCCACTGCCGTGCGCAGTACCCTCGGCGGCGCCGCGATCCACGTCCCTGGATTACGGGGCGAGGACCGACTCGGCGGCCGCGAGGCCCTCCACCGGAGGCGAGCGATTGTCAGCACCCTGACAGTGACCGGAGGACCACGACGCACCACGGCGAGAAAGGAGCAGGTCATGCCCTCGGCACCGAGCGACTGATGAAGCTGTCCGGCCAGGTGCCCCCACACCCACACCGTGGATGTCGCCGTAACGACATCCGCACCCTGTTCCGGACCAAGGGTGCAGCCCGGAGGGCGGCCGAGTGCATGGCGACCTCTGGGGTGCGGCGTGGGGGGATCCACGATCTCACCACAGCCGTCGATCACGGGCTTTCGTCAGCGGATGGCCAGCCACCGCGGTTGCGGCCGTCCTCAGGATTTGGCCAGAGGGCCGGCACGCAGTGCGTTCAGTCGGCGCTGGTACTCCTCTTCGTTGATCTCCCCGCGGGCGAACCGCTCACCGAGAATCTGCTCAGGCGTGGGTGGGGTGGGGGTGTGGGTGTGGTCGTGCGGCCGGTTGGCGGCACGGAAGACCAGGACCAGGGCTGTGATGATGAGCGCCCAGAACAGGACCATGCCGACTGACATCCCGAACCAGCCCCAGCCGCTGACATCGTGGTCGTACCAGAACATCATCGCCACTCACCTGCTTCCGGCTCGTTCACGGCGACCGGTACGGGCGCGGGCCCATCCTCCGGAGCGGGCCACTGCCCTTACCTCCATTGTTCCCCTGCTCGAGCAGCTCTCTTGGGCCGGACGGTCCAGGACGTGGGGGCCGTTCAGCCCATACCCGGGAGGGTTGTTGTTCAGGCGCGTACTCCAGAGCGACCCCCTAGTAGTGCTTCGTTA
>MUMD01000261.1:307-12619 GCA_002155895.1 Streptomyces rochei | reverse complement strand
CTCGTCGTCGCCGTCGCCCTCGCCCTCGCCCTCGCCGAGGAAGTGGCCGTTGCCCCAGTAGTGGGTGACGGTACGGGCGAAGCCCCTGCGGAACTCCGGGTCCCGGTACCGGGCGACCGAACCGGGCGGTGCGGGGATGATCGCCGTCTCCCAGTCGGTCCAGGCCCGGGCGGCCCGGTCCCTGACCGCCGGGTCGGGAGACTCCAGGAGACGGTTGTAGGCGGCGGCCAGGTTGCCCTCGCGCTCCTTCGGGGGCAGCTCGGCGAGGAACCGCTCGTGCGCCTCCGGGAAGATCTTCCCCAGGCCCCGGGTCAGCAGGGCCACCTCGGCGTTCGAGCCGGTCGCGACCCCGGTCAGCACCAGTTCGGACACCACCCCGGGGTGCGTCTGCGCGTACCGCAGGCCCAGTGCCGAGCCCCAGGACACGCCCCACACCAGCCACCGCTCGATGCCCAGGTGGGCACGCAGCCGCTCCAGGTCGGCCATGAGGTGGGCGGTCGTGTTGACGCTCATGTCGGTGTCGTGGGCGCTCGCGCGGGGCAGCGACCGTCCGGCGCCGCGCTGGTCGAGCAGGACGATCCGATAGGCGGCGGGGTCGAAGTACCGCCTGAGGTTGGGACCGGTCCCGCTCCCCGGTCCCCCGTGCAGGACCAGGGCGGGCTTGCCGTGCGGGTTTCCGCAGGTCTCCCAGTGGACGCGGTTGCCGTCGCCGACATCGAGCATGCCGTGGTCGTACGGTTCGATCACCGGATAGAGGCCCATCGGAGCACCGTAGCCCGCCGGCCGGGGCCGATCATCCCCTTTTACCGGGCCGGCAGCCCCGCCGTCCTGGCCGCCGTACGCAGCACCTCCCGGAGCATCTCGGGGGTGAGCCGGCCGGTGAACGTGTTGCGCTGGCTGACGTGGAAGCAGCCGAAGAGGTGCAGTCCGGGGCCGTCGGTGCCGGCCAGCTCGACCCGCCCGCCGTGTGCGAAGGCGGGGCGCGGCCGGGGCACGGTCCAACCGGCCTCTCCGAAGGCGGGCAGCGCGGCCTGCCAGCCGAAGGCGCCCAGTACGACCACGGCCCGCAGCGTCGGGCGCAGCAGTCCCAGCTCCTGGACGAGCCAGGATCGGCAGGTGTCGCGTTCGGCCGGGGTGGGCTTGTTGGCGGGCGGGGCGCAGTGCACCGGCGAGGTGACGCGCACCCCGTACAGCTCCAGGCCGTCGTCGGCGGCGACCGCGGTGGGCTGCGAGGCGAGCCCCACGTCGTACAGCGCCTGGTACAGCACGTCCCCGGAGCGGTCTCCGGTGAACATCCTGCCGGTGCGGTTGCCGCCGTGGGCAGCGGGAGCGAGGCCGACGATCAGCAGCCGCGCGTCCGCCGGACCGAACCCGGGCACCGGCCGGCCCCAGTACGTCCAGTCGGCGAAGGCCGCCCGCTTCGTGCGTGCCACCTCTTCGCGCCAGGCGACCAGCCGCGGGCAGGCCCGGCACCCCGCGATCCGCCGGTCGAGCGCGGAGAGGCCGCTGGTGTCCGTGTCCATGTCCCCACCGTAAGACCGACCCGTCCCGGACAAACCCGCGGCCCGGCACCGCGCCGGGGCCGGGCGGCGTCGCGGTTCCGGACGTGTGCCGGTTCCGGACGCGTACCGGCACCGAGCGTGTGCCGGTCTCGGACGTGTGCCGGTGCCGGGCGCGGGCCGGTGCCGGACCGCCCCCGGAAATGGCACCTCCTCCCGGTGGGCCGGGCGGTTAAGGTCGGGGCATGGCTTCCGAGCATGACGAGGGCAGGAACGGCGGGGCGGCCGGGACCGGCACGGGCGACGGCGGTGCCGACGCGTCCCGCGAGGCGGGCCCTGGAGCGGCCGACGAGTCCCGCGCCCCTGACCCGAAGACCGCCGCGGCGATCGCCGCCGCCGAAGCGGCCGGGCCGCAGAGCGGCGAGAGCGTCCGGGTGGACAGCTGGATCTGGGCCGTCCGCCTCATCAAGACCCGTTCCCTCGGGGCGACCGCCTGCCGGGGCGGCCATGTCCGGGTGAACGGCGAGCGCGTGAAGCCCGCCCACTCCCTGCGCGTCGGCGACGAGGTGCGCCTGCGGCACGAGGGCAGGGAACGCGTCGTCGTGGTGAAGCGGCTGATCCGCAAGCGCGTCGGAGCACCAGTCGCCGTCCAGTGCTACATCGACAACTCGCCGCCGCCCCCGCCCCGCGAGGCCGTCGCCCCAGCCGGTGTCCGCGATCGCGGCGCCGGCCGCCCGACCAAGCGCGACCGCCGCGAGCTGGAACGCCTGCGCGGCCTGGAGAGCTTGAGCCGCGCCCGGAGGGACGCCAAGAGCAAGCCCCCCTCCTGAGGGAAGCTCTGCGGAGGGCCCCGCATGGCTCGAGGAGGACCCGCATGGCTCGAGGAGGACCCGGATGGCTCGGGGCCTGCGGGGCTCTGAGGGGTCCTGCCGGTGCCGGTCCGCCGTCGTCAGGTCATGGCCACCGCCCTCACCCAGACCCCGTCGTCGGTCAGGGCGCGGTCCACTCTCAGCCCCGCCTCCGCCAGCGCCTCCTCGAACTGCGTGTCGGTCAGCGGCCGGGCCCGGAAGGTCTGCGTCCAGATGGCGTCCGGGAACTCGTACTCCGCGTGCACCGCGTGGACACCGTCGCCGACCGGCTCGGACGACAGGATCCGCACGGTGAAGCCGCTGGGGTCGACCCGCTCACGGGGCAGGTCGGTGTGGTAGTCCGCCCCCTCCCGCTGGATCAGCACACAGCCGTCGTCCGTGAGGTGCCGCGCGCAGGTCCGCAGCAGCCCCCGTCTCACCTCGATGTCACCGGTGTGCACGAGGAACGACGCCAGCAGCACGGCGTCGAAGCGCTCGCCCAGGTCGAGGTCCTCGATCGCGCTGCGTATCGTGCGGACACCGCGCACGCGCTCCAGCATCTCGGCGGACTCGTCGACCGCGGTGACGGTGAACCCCCGCTCCAGCAACGGGTGGGTCATGCGCCCCACTCCGCAGCCCAGCTCCAGGATGCGGGATGCGGGCTCCCCGGGGGACAGCCGCGGCGACGATGTCCGGCTCGGCTCCGACGGGCAGCCGCGCATAGAGCTCGACCGCGCAGCCGTCCGGGGTGATGGCCCCGGGCCCCGTGCCCCGGTGCCCCTCTCGCATTCTCAGCTCCATGCCCGTCCAACGGCCCGTCACCGCACACCCGTTCCCACCCGGCATCCGTTCACCCGACCGAGTGAACGCGGGCGGTCCCGTGGTCATCGGGACGGGGACACGGTGCGTTTCCCCCTCACGGTCTGCCGCAGTACGTTGGCCACAGGAGTGGTGATGGTGGTGATCCGATGCGTACGGGCAGTGAACCGGTCACCGCGCGCAGTGCGCTGCGGGCGCGTTTCTGGCTGAGCCTGTGGGGGCTGGTCTGGGCGGTCTTCGGTACCGCCGCCTTCGCGCTGGCCGGACGGTTCGGATGGGCGCTGGCGTGCGGAGTGCTGTGGCTCGTCGCCACGGTCGACCTGCTGATCGTCCTGCGGCACATCCGGCAGGGACCGCACTACCAGCCCGGCCGGAACATCCCTCCCTACCGGCCGCCGGACGGCTGAGAACCCGCCGCGGTCGGTCAGGAATCGAAGCGGGCCTGCTGCAGGTACTCCGGGTTCGGGTCCAGAGCCGCCGCCAGGCGGAAGTGACGGCGAGCCTGCTCGTCGCACCCTCGGCGCTCGTAGGTGCGGGCCAGCGCGAAGTGGGCGAAGGCGTTGTCCGGTTCACGCTCCAGGACGATGGTGAACTCCAGCTCGGCCGGCCTGAGCTGGGCCGCCGCGAAGAAGGCACGGGCACGCAGCAGGCGCGCGGCCGTGTTCTCGGGGTGGGAGCCGATGACCCCGTCGAGCAGTTTCACCGCGCCCTGCGGGTCCCGCGCGGCGAGCAGTTGCTCGGCTGCGCGGAAGTCGATGACATCCGTCTCCGGTGTACGTCCGGTCGATCCACTGCTGTCGGGCACGGCAGATTCCTTCCCTCACTGGAAGGGATCAACGCCTCGGCCAGTGCCGCTATTCCTGATGCCGGGGCGATCGGCGCGGCTCCCGCGCCCTGCGGGTCAGCTCGGCCCACACCTCGTCGACGCGGGCGCGCAGCCGGTCCAGCGGCACGTCGTTGTCGATGACCACGTCCGCGATCTCCCGGCGCTGCTCGCGGGTCGCCTGGGCGGCCATCCGCGCGCGGGCATCCTGCTCGGTCATGCCGCGCAGCCGGACCAGCCGGTCGAGCTGGGTGGCGGGGTCGGCGTCGACGACGATCACGAGGTCGTACAGCGGGGCGAGGCCGTTCTCGGTGAGCAGGGGCACGTCGTGGACGACCACGGCGTCGTCCGCCGCGGCCTCCTCCAGCGCCCGGGAGCGTTCGCCGACCAGGGGGTGCACGATCGCGTTCAGCGCGGCCAGCCTCTCCCGGTCGGCGAAGACGATCGAGCCGAGCTTCGGCCGGTCCAGGCTCCCGTCCTCGGCCAGCACCTCCTCGCCGAAGGCCGCCACGACCGAGGCGAGCCCCGGGGTCCCCGGCGCGACGACCTCGCGCGCGATCCGGTCCGCGTCGATCAGCACGGCACCGTGCTTGACGAGCAGCCGTGACACCTCGCTCTTGCCGGCGCCGATCCCGCCGGTCAGGCCCACCTTCAGCATGGACGGAAGCTTAGGACCTGACCGTTCCGGCCTGCCCCGGGGCCCGCACGGGACCGGGCCGGCCCGTCGCGCAGGCCGGCCCGGCGGCGTCAGCCGTCGCCCTCCCGCTCCGCGAGGAACCGTTCGAACTCGCGGCCGATCTCGTCCGCCGAGGGGATCTCGACGGGCTCGGCGAGCATGTTGCCGCGCGTCTCGGCCCCGGCCGCGGCGTCGTACTGGTGCTCCAGTCCCTGGACGAGGGCGGTGAGTTCCTCGTCGCCCTCCTGGATCTGCCGGTCGATCTCGGTCTGCGTGCGGTGGGCCTGCGTGCGCAGGGAGTGGGCGATGCCCGGGAGGACCAGGCCGGTCGCCGCGGTGATCGTCTCCAGCACCGTGAGCGCCGCGTCGGGGTACGGCGAGCGGGCGATGTAGTGCGGAACGTGCGCCGCGACGCCCAGCACGTCGTGGCCGGCCTGCATCAGGCGGTACTCGACGAGGGCCTCGGCGCTGCCGGGGACCTGCGCCTCCTCGAACGGGCTGCGGTGGCCCGGTACCAGGTCGGTGCGGGTGCCGTGCGGGGTGATGCCGACGGGGCGGGTGTGCGGGACGCCCATGGGGATGCCGTGGAAGTTGACCGAGAGGCGGACGCCGAGCCGCTCCACGATCTGCCGCACGGCGGCGGCGAAGCGCTCCCACTCCACGTCCGGTTCGGGCCCCGAGAGCAGCAGGAAGGGTGCTCCGGTGGCGTCCTGCACGAGCCGCACCTCGATGGTGGGCTCTTCGTAGTCCGTCCAGGTGTCCCGCTTGAAGGTCAGCAGTGGCCGACGGGCCCGGTAGTCCACGAGGCGGTCGTGGTCGAAGCGCGCGACGACCTGGTGGGGCAGCGAATCGAGCACCTGTTCGACGATCTGGTCGCCGGTCTCGCCGGCGTCGATGTATCCGTCGAAGTGGTAGAGCATGACCAGTCCGGCCGACTCCTGGGCGAGTGCCATGTCGACGACGGCCAGGCCCTTCGGCTCCCATGCGTACAAACCCTGCGGATCAAGCACAGTGTCCGCTCCCCTCCTTGCGTTCCTGAGACATAACGTCCTCAGGGGGACCGGCATTCCCGGTCGGCGGGACGGTGATCGCGAGCGACCACGAGGGGGCCCGAGAATCCCGAGGGTGACGCGAGGGTCCGCGAAGGGGGGACGCGAAGGTTCGCGAGGGGGACGCTAGGGCACGCGAGCACGGCCGAGGGGCCGCACCTCGAAAGGTACGGCCCCTCGGTCAAGGCTTGGCCTCAGTGGCCTCCGCCCGCGTTCAGCTCTGGCCGCCGGCCAGCTTCTCGCGCAGGGCGGCCAGCGCCTCGTCCGACGCCAGGGCGCCGGAGTTGTCGCCACCCTCGGAGGAGTACGAACCGCCACCGGACGCGACCGGAGCCGCACCCGCGGTGTCGCCACCCTCGGCAGCGGCCTTCTCGTCCGCCTCGCGGGACTTGATGACCTGCGCCTGGTGCTGCTCGAAGCGCTGCTGCGCCTCGGCGTACTGGCGCTCCCACTCTTCGCGCTGCTTCTCGTAGCCCTCGAGCCAGTCGTTGGTCTCGGGGTCGAAGCCCTCGGGGTAGATGTAGTTGCCCTGGTCGTCGTAGGACGCGGCCATGCCGTACAGGGTCGGGTCGAACTCGACCGCCGTCGGGTCGGCACCGAAGGACTCGTTGGCCTGCTTCAGCGAGAGGCTGATGCGGCGGCGCTCGAGGTCGATGTCGATGACCTTGACGAAGATCTCGTCGTTGACCTGGACGACCTGCTCCGGGATCTCCACGTGGCGCTCGGCCAGCTCGGAGATGTGGACCAGACCCTCGATGCCCTCGTCCACGCGGACGAACGCACCGAACGGAACCAGCTTCGTGACCTTGCCGGGCACGACCTGGCCGATCTGGTGGGTGCGGGCGAACTGCTGCCACGGGTCTTCCTGGGTCGCCTTCAGCGACAGGGAGACGCGCTCGCGGTCCATGTCCACGTCGAGAACCTCGACGGTGACCTCCTGGCCGACCTCGACGACCTCGGACGGGTGGTCGATGTGCTTCCAGGACAGCTCGGAGACGTGGACCAGGCCGTCGACGCCACCCAGGTCCACGAAGGCACCGAAGTTGACGATCGAGGAGACGACGCCGGACCGCACCTGACCCTTCTGGAGGGTGGTGAGGAAGGTCTGGCGGACCTCGGACTGGGTCTGCTCCAGCCAGGCACGGCGGGACAGGACCACGTTGTTGCGGTTCTTGTCCAGCTCGATGATCTTCGCCTCGAGCTCCTTGCCCACGTAGGGCTGGAGGTCGCGGACGCGGCGCATCTCGACCAGGGAGGCCGGGAGGAAGCCGCGGAGGCCGATGTCGAGGATGAGACCACCCTTGACGACCTCGATGACGGTACCGGTGACGATGCCGTCCTCTTCCTTGATCTTCTCGATGGTGCCCCAGGCCCGCTCGTACTGGGCGCGCTTCTTCGAGAGGATCAGGCGGCCTTCCTTGTCCTCCTTCTGGAGGACCAGGGCCTCGATCTCGTCACCGACGGCGACGACCTCGTTGGGGTCGACGTCGTGCTTGATCGAGAGCTCGCGGCTCGGGATGACACCTTCGGTCTTGTAACCGATGTCGAGCAGGACCTCGTCCCGGTCGACCTTCACGATGACGCCGTCGACGATGTCGCCGTCGTTGAAGTACTTGATCGTCTCGTCGATCGCGGCGAGGAAGGCTTCCTCGTTACCGATGTCGTTGACCGCAACCTGCGGGGTGGTGGCGGTGGTCTCGGTGCTGCTCGTCATGTGGGAAAGGGCTCCGGTACGGACATTGAAGTCGTAGGTACTGCTTACGCCGGGAGCCCGTTTCGCTCTGCAGAAGCCGGACAGCCAAGTAAGCGCCACCGAAAATCCCTGGTGACGCCTCGAGAACCGAGGGGACATACAACAGATGCGAGCGCGACCTGCTACGTCTGAGGTGCGCAGGCCCGCAGCGCAACTTGTAGCATACGGGGGCAGCCGGGCAGGGTCAATGCGCGAAGCCGCACACCCGGGGCGGATCACCGCATTCCCGGCACAAGTGCCGTCTGCCGAGGCCACACGGACCCCCGAACGTCCCTTTCGTGACACGCGGGGCGGGCGGTACGGAAGAGCCGCAGACTAGTACGAGGGAGCCGGTCATCCAAGAGCCCGCAACGTCCGAGGCACGACCCGACGAGGGGCCCGCCGAGCCCGAGGCCACCCGGCGTGCCGCCGGGGTCACGGAGAGCGCCCGCGCCAACCGCGGCTGGTGGGACCGCAACGCGGACGAGTACCAGATCGAGCACGGCACGTTCCTCGGTGACGACCGCTTCGTGTGGTGCCCCGAGGGGCTGGACGAGGTGGAGGCCGAGCTGCTCGGCCCGCCGGAGGAGCTGAAGGGCAAGGACGTCCTGGAGATCGGCGCCGGCGCCGCCCAGTGCTCGCGCTGGCTGACCGCCCAGGGCGCCCGTCCGGTGGCCCTGGACCTCTCCCACCGCCAGCTCCAGCACGCCCTGCGGATCGGCTCGCCCTTCCCCTTGGTGTGCGCCGACGCGGCGGTGCTGCCCTTCGCGGACGGCTCCTTCGACCTCGCGTGCTCGGCGTACGGGGCGCTGCCCTTCGTCGCCGATCCGCGGCTGGTGCTGCGGGAGGTGCGCCGGGTGCTGCGGCCCGGGGGCCGCTTCGTCTTCTCGGTGACGCACCCGCTGCGCTGGGCGTTCCCGGACGAGCCGGGCCCCGAGGGGCTGTCGGTGTCCTCCTCCTACTTCGACCGCACGCCGTACGTGGAGCAGGACGACGAGGGCCGCGCGGTGTACGTCGAGCACCACAGGACGCTCGGCGACCGCGTGCGGGACGTGGTGACGTCCGGGTTCCGGCTGGTGGACCTCGTCGAACCGGAGTGGCCGGACTGGAACACCTCCGAGTGGGGCGGCTGGTCGCCGCTGCGCGGACATCTGATCCCGGGAACGGCGATCTTCGTCTGCGAGCGCGACTGAGTCCCGTGCCCGGCCGGGGCCGCTGAGCGCGCGTCCGCCCGGTGCGGGCGCGCGTGGAGGGCGGCTGTGCCGCCGTACGACACTGGGGGCGTGATCCGTTACGACGCCCTGGAAGCCCTGCCCGTACGCGGTGCCCTGCCCGCCCTGCACGACGCGCTGGAGGGGCACGGCACCGCGGTGCTGGTCGCGCCGCCCGGCACCGGCAAGACGACGCTGGTGCCGCTGGCCCTGGCGGGGCTGCTGGGCGAGGGCCCCGCGCGGCGCGTGGTGGTGGCCGAGCCGCGGCGGATCGCGGCGCGGGCGGCGGCCCGGCGGATGGCGTGGCTGCTCGGTGAGAAGCCCGGCGGGAGCGTCGGGTACACGGTGCGCGGTGAGCGGGTCGTCGGCCGGCCGGGGCGCGTGGAGGTCGTCACGACCGGTGTGCTGCTGCAGCGGCTCCAGCGGGACCAGGAACTGACGGGCGTCGACGTGGTGGTGCTCGACGAGTGCCACGAGCGGCATCTGGACGCGGACACGACGGCGGCGTTCCTGTGGGACGTGCGGCAGGCGCTGCGGCCGGAGCTGCGGCTGGTGGCCGCCTCGGCGACCACGGACGCGGAGGGCTGGGCCCGGCTGCTCGGGGACGCGCCGGTCGTCGAGGCCCGGGGCGCGTCGTACCCCGTGGAGGTGGTGTGGGCGCCGCCGGCCCGCCCGGTGCGTCCGCCGCACGGCATGCGGGTGGACCCGGCGTTGCTCGCGCACGTGGCGTCGGTGGTGCGGCGGGCGCTGGCCGAACGGGACGGGGACGTGCTGTGTTTCCTGCCCGGGGTCGGTGAGATCGCCAGGGTCGCCGGACAGCTGACGGGGCTCGGGGACGTCGACGTGCTCCAGGTGCACGGGCGGGCGCCGGCGGCCGTGCAGGACGCGGTGCTGGCACCCGGGACCCGGCGCCGGGTGGTGCTGGCGACCGCGGTGGCCGAGTCGTCGCTGACGGTCCCGGGCGTGCGGGTGGTCGTGGACGCCGGGCTGGCCCGGGAGCCTCGGGTGGACCACGCGCGAGGACTGAGCGCGCTGACGACGGTACGGGCCTCACGGGCCGCCGGGCGCCAGCGGGCGGGGCGCGCCGGGCGTGAGGCGCCGGGGACGGTGTACCGCTGCTGGGCGGAGGCCGAGGACGCCCGCCTGCCGCGTTTCCCGGCCCCGGAGATCGAGGTGGCGGATCTGACGGCGTTCGCTCTGCAGGCGGCCTGCTGGGGCGATCCGGACGCCTCCGGTCTGGCGCTGCTCGATCCGCCGCCGCGCGGGGCGATGGCGGCGGCCAGGTCGGTGCTGACGGCGGTGGGCGCGGTGGACGGGGCCGGCCGCGCCACCGAGCGGGGAGCGCGGCTGGCCCGCCTCGGAGTGCATCCCCGGCTGGGGCGGGCGCTGCTCGACGCGGGAGGGGAGGATCGGCCGGGGAGCCCTCGCGCGCTGCTCTCCGACGCCGGTTCCGGGGGCGGGGCCGGTTCGGGCCGTGGGGCCGGGTCCGGCACCGGCCGTGAGCACGGCTCGGGCACCAGGGAGACGGGCGGGCACGATGCGGCCGTCCCGGGCCGGGGCGCGCGCACGCCCGACACCGGCGACGGTGGTGGCGGCGGCTCCGCCACGGTGGCCGAGGTGGTGGCCCTGCTCAGTGAGGAGCCGCCTCGGGAGTACGGGGACGATCTGGTGGCCGCGCTGCGTGCCGCCCGGCGTGGCACCGACGGGTACGGGGCGCGTTGGCGGGCCGAGGTCCGCCGGCTCCGGGCCGCCGGACGAGGCACCGGCGAAGGGACCGAGCGGAGCGCCGTCGAACGGACCGGGGAAGGCAACGCCGGAGTGACCGGGGAGAGCGCCCCCGAAGAGGCCGAGCAAGGCGTCGGCGAGCGGACCGGGCAAGGGGCCGAGCGAGGCACTGGCGAACGGAACGGCCAAGGAACCGAGCGGCACACCGGCGAACGCACCGGTCAAGGAACCGAGCGGAGCACGGGCGAACGCACCGGACAAGGAACCGAGCGAAGCACCGGCGAACGCACCGGACAAGGAACCGAGCGGAACAGCGGTGGACGCGCCGGGCAGGGCGCCGGTGCCGGAGGCGTGCGGGACGTCACCGACGACGGTGTCGCAGGGCTGGTGACCGCGCTGGCGTATCCGGAGCGGGTGGCCAGGAAGGACGGCGGTTCGTACCTGATGGTGTCCGGCACCCGGGCCGAGCTGCCGGAGGCGTCGGCGCTGCGCGGGGCACCGTGGATCGCCGTGGCCGTGGCCGACCGGCCCCTGGGCAGGGGCCACGCGCGCGTGCGGCTCGGCGCGGTCGTCGACGAGGCGACGGCGCGGCGGGCGGCGGGGGCGCTGCTGGAGGAACGGGACGAGGTCCACTGGTCCGGCGGCGACGTGGTGGCCCGGCGGGTCGAACGGCTCGGGGCGGTGGAGCTGAGGGCACGGCCGCTCACCTCTCCCGACCCCGCCCTCGTACGGAACGCGCTGCTGGAGGGGGTGCGGGAGGAAGGACTGGGACTGCTGCGCCGGTCGGCCGAGGCGGAGGCGCTGCGGCAGCGGCTCGCCTTCCTGCGGCACCGGCTCGGCGAGCCCTGGCCGGACGTCTCGGACGACGCGTTGCACGCGCGCGTGGACGAATGGCTGGAGCCCGAGCTGAGCCGGGCCCGGCGCCGGGCCGACCTGGCCCGGATCGATGCCGCGCAGGCACTGGCGCGGTTGCTGCCCTGGGCCTCGGGTGAGGCGGCACGGCTCGACGAACTGGCACCGGAGCGGATCACCGTGCCCAGCGGGTCCCGCGTCCGCGTCGACTACGGCGATCCCGCGCGGCCGGTGCTCGCGGTGAAGCTGCAGGAGATGTTCGGGCTGCAGCACTCGCCCGAGGTCGCCGGGGTACCGCTCCTCGTCCATCTCCTCTCCCCCGCCGGCCGCCCCGCCGCGGTCACCGCCGACCTGGCCTCCTTCTGGAAGGACGGCTACCACGGCGTACGGGCGGAGCTGCGCGGCCGGTACCCGAAGCATCCGTGGCCCGAGGACCCGGCCACGGCGGAGCCGACCCGGCACACCAAGGCCCGGCTCGCGAAGTGAGCGGGTGGGGACGCGGCGAGGGGCGCCCCCGCCGAAGCGGTGGGCGCCCCTCGGTCGTCGGAGCGGGAGCCGCGCCTACGCGCCGGTCCCGGTCGACGCGTCCGGCGCGGTCGACGGCTCGGTGGACGGGGTGGGCGAGGCGTCGGGCGCGTCGGTGGACGGGCTCGGTGACGGCTCGGCCCCGGCCACCTTCAGCTGGACGTCCAGCGTGGCGCCGCCCGCGGTGGTGAGCCGCAGCACGAACGTGCCGGTGGTGTCGTCGGCGTAGAGCTTCGGCAGCGTCAGCAGGCCCTCGGCGTCGGTCCTGAGACCGGTCAGGGTGCGGACGGCCTTGCCGTCGGCGCCCTTGAAGTAGGGGCCCTTGTCGTTCTCGGCCGGGTCGAGCGCCGACCTGACGAGCTTGGCGGTGACGGCGACCCCGTCCGCGGCGGCGCCCTTGTGCGTGGCCTTGACCGCGACCCGGTCGGCGAACTCGCCGCCGGGCGCGCACGTCAGCTCGGTCGCGCCGGTGCGGGTGAGGGCGTCGGCGACCCGTTCGGTGACGGTGGCCCGGTAGTCGAGGCCCGGGACGGTGCGGCCGGCGACGGCGGCG
>MUMD01000261.1:0-269 GCA_002155895.1 Streptomyces rochei | reverse complement strand
GAAGGTCGCGTCCGTGTCCCCCAGGATCGTGAAGCGGATGCGCACCTTGCCGACGGCCTGTCCGGCCTTGGTCTCGGCACGGGTGCTGATCTTCTTGGCGAAGGTGTCGCCGGCGGTGGCGGTGAGCCCCGTGGTGCCGGCGTTCTCCAGGTGGTGCACCGTGTCGGTGGGGGTCTGGTTGTCCGGCGGGGTCTGCGGATCCGTCGGATCGGGGCTCGGGGAGCCGGTGCCGGGCTGCGTGGGGGCCGACGGGCCGGCGGGGTCGGTGG
>MUMD01000260.1 GCA_002155895.1 Streptomyces rochei | reverse complement strand
GGCGCCACCCCCCCCCCGGGCGACGGCCGTCTCAGCCCGCCGCGGGGCCGACGTCCAGCAGCAGCGCCATGACACCGACCAGCGTGGCACTGCTGACGATCTCCCGGCGGGCGATCATGCCGCCGATCCGGGAGAGGGGGATCCACTCCAGCCGGTCGGACTCGTTGCGCTCGGTCGGGTCGCCGGCCCGTGCGGCGTCGTCCGTGCGGAAGACGAAGTGGCGGGCGTCGGTGATGCCGGCCGCGGGCTCCGCGTAGACCAGTTCACGCAGCGTGCCCGGGCGCCAGCCGGTCTCCTCCTCCAGCTCGCGCGCGGCGGCCCGCGCGGGCTCCTCGCCGTCCTCGACCAGCCCCATCGGCAGCTCCCACGCCCAGGTGTCCGTGACGAAGCGGTGGCGCCACATCATCAGGACGCGCCGACCGCCGTCGGCCCCCTCGTCGACGGCCGCCGTCACGGCCACGTCGCGCAGCCGCACGACGTGGTAGTCCGTGCGGGTGCCGTCCGGCTGCTCCACGTCCAGCGCCCGCAGCCGGACCCACGGGGTGTCGTGGATCTCGCGTTCGGTGTGGACGGTCCAGCGCATCGCGGTCTCCTCCTCCACCGGCAGGGGCGCCGGGCTGCGTGGAGGGTACCTCCGGGGCGCTCGCGCGGGCCCGTTCCGCCGGCGCGCGAGCCGCGCGCAAGGCGCTGCCCAGCAGCTGGAACGAGCCTGTGACACCCCGGTGACGCGAGGATCGCCAGGGAGCGGCGAAACTCGACGGTAGGTGTACGACGGGCATGACAGGCTCTGGACGGACGGGCACGGAAGCCGCCGACGGAAGCCGCCGATGAGTGGGGGAACGATGTCTCGACTCGGCCGCGACAGGCAACGGGGACGCGAGGACGCCGAGCGTCCGCCCGGCCCTGCGGCGGCGCCGATCGACGTCCGGGTGCCGGCGGACGCGTCGGCCGGGTCCGGCGCGCGCAGCGCCTCGGTCGACGGCGCGCTCGTCGTCGCCGCGCCCGGCGAGGAGATCCAGAACGCCGTCCTGGACCGCCTCCACCGCCTCGCCGTCGCAGCCGGTCACTCCGTCCACGCCACGATCCACGACGAGCGCATCGGCTGCTCGGTCCCGCTCCGGATCGACCCGGACGGCTCCAGCCACCTCGCCGGGGACCCGACGCCGGCGGCCCCCGTGCGACAGGACCGGGCCACGGCGCCCACGACCCCCGTGCGGCAGGACCGGGTCACGGCGCCCACGACCCCCGTGCGGCAGGACCGGGCCACGCACGTCCTGCGCGCGGTGGAATCGGCACGGGACGGCACCCCCACCTTCCGCCTGTCGCCGGTGGCCGAGCCCCGGCCGACGCCGGTCGCCGGAGACAGCGCGCCGACCTTCACGCTCCGGACCCTGCCGGAAGCCGCGCCCGGCACGGTGGCGCCGCCGACGGGCGTGTTCGGGCCACCGCCCCGGATGGACGGCGGCGCCGCGGACGACGGCATGGTGAACGGGGGCTCCGGGAGCGGGGGCGGGGTTGCGGCCGGTGCCGTCGACACGTCCGCGGAGACGTCCGAGGGCCAGAGCCGCGACGAGGCCGCGACCGGGACCACGGCCGACGGCACCCCGGCGGCCCGCAGGCCGCTGCTGGTCGTACCCGACACGGACCCCGAGCCCGACCCCAAGCGGACCCCCACCCCCGCGCGCGGCTTCGACGCCGTCGCCGAGGCCGTGCTGGGGGACGGGCCGGTCACCGCCCCCGGTGACGCCACCGCCCCCGCGCTCCTGGCGGAGCCGACGGGGCGCATCAACGAGGCCGTCAAGGAGGGACGTACCCAGGAGGCGGCGCGGCTGGCGGAGCAGACCGTGACGGACGCCTCCGGGACGCTGGGGCCGGAGCACCCCGAGGTACTCCGGCTCCGTGAACTGACCGCCTACATCGCCTACTTGTCCGGCGACCCCGGCCGGGCGTTCCGTCTCTCGCTGGAGCTGGCCCGGATACACCGCCGGGCGGGCGACGCGGAGGCCGCCTACGGCAACGTGCAGAGCGCGGCCACCGCCTGGCGCGCGGTGCGCGATCCGGCCCGCGGACTGGAACTCGGGCGGGACCTGGTGGACCTGTGGGACGAACTCGCCGCCGAGGACGGTCCGGCCGCCGAGGACGCCGAGGAACTGGAGGCGGCCCGCACCCGCATGGGCCGCCTCACCGAGCGCGCCGCGCGCGCCCAGGTCGGCTGACGCGCGTCCGGGCCGGCCGATGTGAGCCCGGGCCGGCCGACCGGCCCGGGCTCACCCGCCGCGCGCGGCTACCGCGACAGCTCCCACATCGCGTAGGCGATGGCGTCGCTGTTACGGTCCAGGGCGGTGTCGTCGATGTTGGCCGTCGTGTCGCACGACGAGTGGTAGCACCGGTCGAACGGCTGGCCCACCGTGCCGCCCCACTTGGCCGTCTGGGCGGACGTCTTCCGGTAGTCGGCGCCGCTGAAGAGGCCCCCGACGGGCACGCCCGCGTTCTTGAAGGGCGCGTGGTCGGAGCGGCCGTCGCCCTCGGTCTCGATCTCGGTGGCGATGCCGAGCCCGGCGAAGTAGTCCTTGAAGGTCTTCTCGATCACGGGATCGTCGTCGTAGACGAAGTAGCCGGGGTTCGGCGAGCCGATCATGTCGAAGTTCAGATAGCCGCTGATCTTCGCGCGGCCGGTGGAGCCGAGGCTGCTGACGTAGTGGCGCGAGCCGACCAGGCCCAGTTCCTCGGCGCCCCACCAGGCGAAGCGCAGGTGCTTGGCGGGCTGGTGGCCCGAGCGGGCCACGGCGAGGGCGGTCTCCAGGACGGCCGCCGAGCCGGAGCCGTTGTCGTTGATGCCGGGACCGGAGGAGACGCTGTCCAGATGTGACCCGGCCATGACAACCTGATTCGCGTCGCCGCCGGGCCAGTCGGCTATCAGGTTGTAGCCGGTGCGGCCGGAAGCGGTGAACCGCTGGACGGTGGTGGTGAACCCGGCCGCGTCCAGCTTGGCCTTCACGTAGTCGAGCGACGCCTGGTAGCCGGGGCGGCCGTGGGCGCGGTTGCCGCCGTTCGCCTGGGCGATGGACTGGAACCGCGCCAGGTGCGCCTTGACGTTGGCTATCGGTATGTCGGGCGCGGCGGCTGCCGCGGAAGCGGGCGCGGGAGCGGTGGCGGGGGCCGCGCCGGCCACCGCTCCGCCGGTCATCAGGGTGGCCACGGCGACGACACCGGCCGTCAGCGCACGCCCGGAAAGGGGGAGCTTCATGTGGGGGGCTCCGGATTCCTGGGGGGTCCCTGGGGAGGGGACTCCGCTGTGAATGGGGTGCCTGGATGGTGTGGCCGGGACTGACCGCGCGTCAAGACCGGTATCCGGCCATGGTGTCGCGCATATCGGAAGTCCCCGGTCGGTCACCCAGGCCGACGCGCGGGCCCCTCTGCCTCCCTAGTGCACGCAGAACTCGTTCCCCTCGGGGTCCGCCATCACGACCCACTCCCCGCCGGGCTCCTTCACCTGGCGCAGCACGCTCGCCCCCAGGGCCTCCAGCCGGGCCACCTCCTCCGCGCGCCGCCCCTCGGCCGCGTGCACATCGAGGTGGACGCGGTTCTTCCCGGTCTTGGCCTCCGGCGCCCGCTGGAACAGCAGCCGCCGCCCCAGCCCGGTGCCGCTCTCCTCCTGGTACGGGTCGTCGGGGTGCCGTACGGCGGCCAGGTCCCGCCAGGCGCGGCGGCCGTGGGACTCGACGGTCAGCTCGGGCGGCACGGCCCCGAAGCCCAGCAGCTTCTCGATGAGCGCGCTGTTGTCCTCCACCGTGTAGTGCAGGGCGGCGGCCCAGAAGTCCGCCTGTGCGTGCGGCGCGGTGGCATCAATGACGATCTTGAAGTGCAGGGGTGCGTGCCCCGGGGTCGATGTCATGTAACCAGTTATAGTGGTTATGTGATCGAGCGGGCAATGGAATCGCCGAAACCGTCCCCCGGACTGACGCTGCTGACGCGCGAGGGCAAGCCGTACCGCTTCGACCCGGGTGCGCTGTGCCTGGAGTTGCTGACGACGGGCGGGCCGGGCGCCTACGCGCGCTGGGAGGTGCTGCACCGCCCCGAGGACCTGGTCGACTGGGTCGGCCGCAGCCGGCTGCCGGGCGGGCTGGAGCTGACCGTGGAGCAGGCCGACGTGCGGCGGGCCCGGACCTTGCGGGACGCCCTGTTCCTGCTCACCGCCGACCGGGCTCACGGACGCCCGCTGCGCCCCGAGCACGTGGCCGTGGTCAACGCGGCGGCCGCCGAAGCGCCGCTCGCCGCCCGCATCGAGGCGGACGGCACCCGCGGTTGGGCTCCCGGTGCCACGGGGGCGCGGCTGCTGTCGACGGTCGCGCGGGACGCAATCGACCTGTTCACCGGACCGTACGCCGACCGTGTGCGGGAATGCGGCGCCGACGACTGCCGGCTGCTCTTCGTCGACACCTCGCGCCCGGGCCGCCGCCGCTGGTGCGCGATGGAACACTGCGGCAACCGCGAGAAGGCCAGGGCGCACCGCGCCCGGCAGGCGCCCGGCACGGGGTGAGGCGGCACGACCGGGGCGCGGAGAGGGCGAGAAGAGGGGTTAAGGCTTCGCCGCCGGGGCGTCGATCTGTTCGCTCCCGGTCGTGTCCTGGGCCGGGACGCCGGAGGCCACGATCCCCTTCTCCCGGTCGGCGCCGTCCTTGGCCGGCGGTACGCCGCCGCCCGCCCGGTCCAGCTGGGCCCGCAGCGTGCGGGCGTTGCGGTGGGCCGTGCGCAGGGCGTCCCAGGTCAGCAGCGAGAGCGCCAGCCAGACCAGGGCGAAGCCGGCCCAGCGCTCGGGCGGCATGGCCTCGCCGAAGTAGAGGATGCCGAGCAGGAACTGGAAGACCGGGGCCAGGTACTGCAGCAGCCCCAGCGTGGACAGCGGCACGCGGATCGCCGCCGCGCCGAAGCAGACCAGGGGGATGGCGGTCACCAGGCCGGTGGCGGCCAGCAGCGCCGAGTGGCCGAGACCCTCGGTGGTGAAGGTCGACTCGCCCTGCGCGCTCAGCCAGAGCACATAGCCGAGCGCCGGCAGGAACTGGATGGCGGTCTCGGCGGCCAGCGACTCGACGCCGCCGAGGTTGACCTTCTTCTTCACCAGGCCGTACGTGGCGAAGGAGAAGGCGAGGCAGAGCGAGATCCACGGCGGCCGGCCGTAGCCGACGGTGAGGACCAGCACCGCCGCGAAGCCCGTTCCGACCGCCGCCCACTGCACGGGCCGCAGCCGCTCCTTGAGCAGCAGTACGCCCATCGCAATGGTGACCAGCGGGTTGATGAAGTACCCGAGCGAGGCTTCGACGACATGGCCGCTGTTCACGGCCCAGATGTAGACGCCCCAGTTCACGGTGATGACCGCGGCGGCCACGGCGACCAGGGCGAGTCTGCGCGGCTGGCGCAGCAGCTGACCGGCCCAGGCCCAGCGCCGTACGACGAGCAGGGCGACGGCGACGAAGGCGAGCGACCAGACCATCCGGTGGGCGAGGATCTCCCCGGCGCCCGCGGGCTTGAGCAGCGGCCAGAACAGCGGGACCAGGCCCCACATCCCGTACGCGGCGAAGCCGTTCAGCAGACCTATGCGCTGCTCGCTCCTGGACGACCCGGCCACGGGCACCTCCTTCTCACACCTGGCATGCGGGACGGAAGCATGCCAGGACGAAGGTAACGCCGTACCCAGCGCCCTGTCATGCCCGTATCGGCATACGGTCATGACAGAGAGCGGGGCGGGGTGCGGGGGCCGGTGCGGGCCGGCCCGCCGTCCTCCGCGGTCCTCAGCCGGCGAGTGCCGCGGCGACGGCCTCGGCGAGCGGCGTGGTCGGGCGGCCGGCCAGCCGCGCGAGGTCGCCGGTGGTGACGACCAGCTCCCCCTTCTCGATGGCGGTGTCCACGCCCGCGAAGACGTCGGCCAGCGGGCCGGGCACCCCGGCGCCGGTGAGGATGCCGGTGTACGCCTCCGTCGAGACGGGGGTGTAGACGATCTCCTTGCCGGTCTGCCGGCTCAGCTCGGCGGCGTACTCGGCGAAGCTCCACGCCTCGTCGCCGCCCAGCTCGTACGCCTTGTTCTCGTGGCCCTCACCGGTCAGTACGGCGACGGCGGCGGCCGCGTAGTCGGCGCGGGAGGCGGAGGAGACGCGTCCGTCGCCCGCCGCCTGGACCACGGCGCCGTGCTCCAGGACGGGGGCGAGCTGCTCGGTGTAGTTCTCGTGGTACCAGCCGTTGCGCAGCAGCACGTACGGCACGCCCGAGCCGACCAGCACCTCCTCGGTGGCGCGGTGGTCGTCGGCGAGCGCGGCCGTGAGGCTGCTGGGGGCGCTGGTGTAGGCGAGCAGGGCGGCGCCGGCCTTCTTCGCCGCGTCGATGACGACGGTGTGCTGTCGGACGCGGCCCTTGTCGAACTCGTTCCCGGAGATCAGCAGCACCCGGTCGCCGGGCGCGAACACGCCGTCGAAGGACTCGGGGGCGTTGTAGTCGGCGACCGCGATGCGTACGCCGAGCGCGGCGAGGTCGGCGGCCCGGTCGCGGTCGCGGACGACCGCGGTGACCCGGTCGGCCGGCACCTTCTCCAGCAGCTGCCGCACGACGTGGCGGCCGAGGTGTCCGGTGGCTCCGGTGACGACGATGCTCATGGGTTCAGCACTCCTTGTGGGGGTCGGTGCGACTAACCCTAGGACGCGCGCTTTCTATTGGAAAGCGCCCACTTTGGAGTAAGGTACTTACGTCCTGGTAAGTATCCAGGTCGTGAGCGTGAAGCGGTCGTGAAACAGGGAGAGGCCCGGGCAGATCGCTGCCCGGGCCTCTCCCTGTGCCGTCGGAACGGCCGGACTCAGCCGACGACCGTCCAGGTGTCGCCGCCGGCGAACAGGGCGGCGAGGTCGCCCTTGCCGTTCTGCTCGACGGCGGTGTCGAGCTGGTCGGACATCAGCGTGTCGTAGACCGGCCGGTCGACGGAGCGCAGCACCCCGATGGGGGTGTGGTGCAGCGTGTCGGGGTCGGCGAGACGGGAGAGCGCGAAGGCGGTGGTGGGGGAGGCGGCGTGGGCGTCGTGGACGAGGACGTCCGCCTCGTTGTCCGCGGTCACGGTGACGATCCTCAGGTCGCCGGTCTGCCGGTCCCGCACGACTCCCTTGGCGCCGTCCGCGCCGAAACGGATCGGCTGCCCGTGCTCGAGGCGGATCACCGCCTCCTCGGCCTGCTGCTTGTCCTTCAGGGCGTCGAAGGCGCCGTCGTTGAAGATGTTGCAGTTCTGGTAGATCTCGATCAGGGCGGTGCCGGGGTGGTCGGCCGCCTGGCGCAGGACCTCGGTGAGGTGCTTGCGGTCCGAGTCGACGGTCCGGGCGACGAAGGACGCCTCGGCTCCCAGGGCGAGGGAGACCGGGTTGAAGGGGGCGTCCAGCGAACCCATCGGCGTCGACTTGGTGATCTTGCCGACCTCGGAGGTGGGGGAGTACTGCCCCTTCGTCAGGCCGTAGATCCGGTTGTTGAAGAGGAGGATCTTCAGGTTGACGTTGCGGCGCAGGGCGTGGATGAGGTGGTTGCCGCCGATGGACAGCGCGTCGCCGTCACCGGTGACGACCCAGACGGACAGGTCCCGGCGGGAGGCGGCGAGCCCGGTGGCGATGGCGGGGGCGCGGCCGTGGATGGAGTGCATCCCGTACGTGTTCATGTAGTACGGGAAGCGGGAGGAGCACCCGATGCCGGAGACGAAGACGATGTTCTCCTTCGCCAGGCCGAGCTGGGGCATGAAGCCCTGCACGGCGGCGAGGATGGCGTAGTCACCGCAGCCGGGGCACCAGCGCACTTCCTGATCGGACTTGAAGTCCTTCATGGACTGCTTGCCCTCGGCCCTCGGGACGAGCTGGAGCAGTGCGTTGGCGTCAGCCATCGATGGCCTCCTTCAGCACGGTGGCGAGCTGTTCCGCCTTGAACGGCATGCCGTTGACCTGGTTGTAGGACTGGGCGTCCACCAGGAACTTCGCCCGGACCAGGGTGGCGAGCTGGCCGAGGTTCATCTCGGGGATCACGACCTTGTCGTACCGCCGCAGCACGTCCCCCAGGTTGTGCGGGAAGGGGTTGAGGTGGCGCAGATGGGCCTGGGCGATCGCGTCCCCGGCCGCGCGCAGCCGGCGCACCGCGGCGGTGATCGGGCCGTAGGTCGAGCCCCAGCCCAGCACCAGGGTCCTCGCGCCGTCGGGGTCGTCGACCTCGAGGTCCGGGACGTCGATGCCGTCGACCTTGGCCTGGCGGGTGCGGACCATGAAGTCGTGGTTGGCCGGGTCGTAGGAGATGTTCCCGGTGCCGTCCTGCTTCTCGATGCCGCCGACGCGGTGCTCAAGGCCGGGGGTGCCGGGCACGGCCCAGGGGCGGGCGAGGGTGTGCGGGTCGCGCTTGTAGGGCCAGAACACCTCGGTGCCGTCGTCCAGGGTGTGGTTGGGCCCCTGGGCGAACTGCACCGTCAGGTCCGGGAGTTCACCGGTCTCCGGGATGCGCCACGGCTCGCTGCCGTTGGCCAGGTAGCCGTCGGAGAGCAGGAAGACCGGGGTGCGGTAGGTGAGCGCGATCCGTGCCGCCTCCAGGGCGGCGTCGAAGCAGTCGGCCGGGGTGCGGGGGGCGACCACGGGGACCGGCGCCTCGCCGTTGCGCCCGTACATCGCCTGCAGCAGGTCCGCCTGCTCGGTCTTGGTCGGCAGGCCGGTGGACGGGCCGCCGCGCTGGATGTCCACGACCAGCAGCGGCAGCTCCAGGGAGACCGCGAGCCCGATCGTCTCGCTCTTGAGCGCCACGCCCGGACCGGAGGTGGTGGTGACGGCGAGCGAACCGCCGAACGCCGCGCCCAGCGCCGCCCCGATCCCGGCGATCTCGTCCTCGGCCTGGAAGGTGCGCACACCGAAGTTCTTGTGGCGGCTCAGCTCGTGCAGGATGTCCGAGGCCGGGGTGATCGGGTACGAGCCGAGGAAGAGCGGCAGGTCGGCCTGGCGGGAGGCGGCGACCAGGCCGTACGACAGGGCCAGGTTCCCGGAGATGTTGCGGTAGGTGCCCGGCGGGAACGCCTTCGCCGCCGGCGCCACCTCGTAGGAGACCGCGAAGTCCTCCGTGGTCTCGCCGAAGTTCCACCCCGCCCGGTAGGCGGCGATGTTCGCGGCGGCGATGTCCGGCTTCTTCGCGAACTTCGACTTCAGGAACTTCTCCGTGCCCTCCGTCGGCCGGTGGTACATCCAGCTCAGCAGCCCGAGCGCGAACATGTTCTTGCTGCGCTCGGCCTCCTTGCGGGTGAGGTCGAACTCCTTGAGGGCCTCGACGGTCAGCGTCGTCAGCGGTACCGGGTGCAGGTGGTAGCCGTCGAGGGAACCGTCCTCCAGGGGGGAGGTGTCGTAGCCGACCTTCTGCATCGCCCGCTTGGTGAACTCGTCCGTGTTGACGATGATCTCCGTGCCGCGGGGCATGTCGCCGATGTTCGCCTTCAGCGCCGCCGGGTTCATCGCCACCAGGACGTTCGGGGCATCGCCGGGGGTGAGGATGTCGTGGTCGGCGAAGTGCAGCTGGAAGGACGAGACACCCGGCAGCGTGCCGGCGGGCGCCCGGATCTCGGCCGGGAAGTTCGGCAGCGTCGACAGGTCGTTGCCGAACGACGCGGTCTCCGAGGTGAAACGGTCGCCGGTGAGCTGCATCCCGTCGCCCGAGTCCCCCGCGAACCGGATGATCACCCGGTTCAGCCGGCGGACGTCCTTCGCCCCGGCCGGTTTGCGCTGCTCTCCCACGACGGTTCCGTCGGCCTGCTCCGCTGGGCTGCTGACCTGGCTGGTCACTGAACTGGACCTCCCTCGAGGCGGCTGTCCGGCCGTGGTCTCCCACCGGCCATCCCAGATCAACCCTACGTCCGCAAGGGTTGGCTTCCGGTGGACATTCGCATGATGGACACGACCTCGAGACGGCCGGCCGCCCCGTCGGCCCACGGATTTCCCGCCCCCTTCCGCCTGTGGGGACGCCCGTGGGCCGCGCTCCGGTTTCTCATTCGTTCGGATGAGCGGCGGCCGCCGGACCGTCGGGCCGAGGCGCTGTCGGGCCGCGGGTCCGGCGGGGACGGGAGGCACGCGGCCTTCCGGGATGTGACCTTCCGGTGTCAGGAATTGAGATAGGTGAGGACGGCGAGCACCCGCCGGTGGTCCCCGTCGCTGGGGGAGAGCCCCAGCTTCAGGAAGATGTTGCTGACGTGCTTCTCCACGGCCCCGTCGCTCACCACCAGCTGCCTGGCGATCGCCGAGTTCGTCCGGCCCTCGGCCATGAGCCCCAGGACCTCCCGCTCGCGCGGGGTGAGCCCCGCCAGCACGTCCTGCTTGCGGCTGCGCCCGAGCAACTGGGCCACCACCTCGGGGTCCAGGGCCGTGCCGCCCTCGGCCACCCGCACCACCGCGTCCACGAACTCCCGCACCTCGGCCACCCGGTCCTTGAGCAGATAGCCGACGCCGCGGCTGGAACCGGCCAGCAGCTCCGTCGCGTACCGCTCCTCCACGTACTGGGAGAGCACCAGCACGCCGAGACCGGGGTGCGCCTTGCGCAGTTGCACGGAGGCCCGCACGCCCTCGTCGGTGTGCGTCGGCGGCATCCGCACGTCCGCCACCACCACGTCCGGAAGCTCGCCCTGCGCGTCCAGCTCGGTGATGGTCTTGATCAGTGCCTCACCGTCGCCGACCCCGGCCACGACATCGTGCCCCCGGTCGGTCAGCAACCGGGTCAGCCCCTCTCTCAGCAGCACTGAATCCTCGGCGATGACCACCCGCACCCTGTCCTCCACGATCCTCGGCCCCCCACAGCCCGTCCACCGAGCGGTCCGCGCGGCCCGCGCCGCGTCCACGAACCCGCCCGTGTGACAGGGCCAGCATCCCAGCATCGGAGACCGAATGCGCTCGGGCCGGGGGAAGAGGACGCGAAGCACGGGCCCCCGGCGTGATTTCGCCGGGGGCCCGCTCCGCCGCGACGGGCAGCGTGCGCCTCAGTGGCCCGCCGCCGGCTCGCTCCGCCACGGCAGCTCCGCCGTCACCCGCGTCGGCCCCCCGGCGGGCGAGTCCACCACGAGGATGCCGTCCACGGCGTCGAGCCGCTCCGCCAGCCCGGCCAGACCCGACCCGGCCGACACGTCCGCACCGCCCACGCCGTTGTCCACGACCTGGAGCATCAGCCGGTTCTCCACGCGCCACACCTCCACGGACGCCGACGTGGCCCGCGCGTGCTTGCTGACGTTCTGCAGCAGCTCCGAGACGGTGAAGTAGGCGATGCCCTCGATCGCCGACGCCGGGCGCTCCGCCAGATCGACCTCCACCCGCACCGGTACGGTGCAGCGCGAGGCGACCGAGGAGAGCGCCGCGTCCAGGCCGCGGTCGGTCAGCACCGCGGGGTGGATGCCGCGCGCCAGGTCCCGCAGCTCCTGCAGTGCCGTCTTCACCTCGCCGTGCGCCTCGTCCACCATGACCGCGGCCGCCCGCGGGTCCTCCTTCAGCTTCTCCTTGGCCAGCCCGAGATCCATCGCCAGGTTGACCAGGCGGGCCTGGGCGCCGTCGTGCAGGTCGCGCTCGATGCGCCGCAGGTCGGCCGCCGCCGTGTCGACCACGACCCCGCGGTCCGACTCCAGCTCCACCACCCGGGTGGCCAGCCGCGACGGACCCAGCAGCCCGTGCACCATCACCCGGTCCACCGTCGTCAGCGCCCGGACGATCCACGGCGTCGCCAGCGTGAACAACAGGCCGACCAGCGCGGTCATGGTGATCTCGAAGGGGTTGTCCAGATAGACCCGGTGCGTCTCGTCGCCGTAGAGCTGGAGCCCGTCCTGGCCGGCGTACATCGGGAACACCCAGAACCACAGCGGGTACGTCAGCATCGCCCAGCCGAACGCCCAGACGTTCACGGCGACGACGAAGGAGAACACCGACCAGGGGAACTGAAGCACCGCGTACAGCAGGCTCCGCCAGGACGCGCCGCTCTTCAGGACGGCCCCCATCCAGCCCATCGCGCCCTGCTTCCTCGCCCGCAGCGGCTCCGGGTCGGACACCCGCAGACCCAGCAGCGCGCGGGCCCGCGCCCGCTCCATGGCGCCGAACCCCCGGCAGCCTGCGAGCGCGGCCGCCAGGACCGGCACGCCGAGGAAGGTCACCAGCAGGCCCGCCCCCAGCGACACCATCGTGACGGCGTAGGTGAACAGGAGGATGCCGACCGGCAGGCCCAGCAGCACATAGCCGAACTCCCGCCAGCTGCGCCCCTCGAACGGCGCCCGCAGCCCCGCCGGCAGCCGGTGGCGGCGCGCGGCGGAGTCCTCGGGGAAGCCGGGCCCGCTCCCGAACCCGTAGCTGTGTCCGTAATCCGTGGCCATCGGTGCCGTCCTTCTCCTCGTCCTAGGGCTGTGCTCTCGTAACACCACCCTCCTCGACCGCGCGCCTGCGGGCCATGGAGCCCGTCGGCGTCTGGAGAGGGGGGTTTTCCCCACCCCCTGGGCGGGTGGGGAGCCCCGCGCCCGGGCCGGTCAGCGCCCGGGGGAGGTGCCGGCGGCGTCGGCGGCGGTGCGGTCGCGCCAGGGCAGCTCGGCGGTGATCGCCGTCGGGCCGCCCTCCGGCGAGTCGACGACGAAGAGTCCGTCGACGGCGGCCAGCCGGTCGGCCAGGCCCTTCATCCCCGTACCGCCGTCGAGGCGCGCGCCCCCGCGGCCGTCGTCGCCCACCTGTATGAGCAGCCGGTCGGAGGACCGCCACACCTCCACGGTGGCGGACTTGGCCCGGCTGTGCTTGCTCACGTTCTGCAGCAGCTCGGAGACGGTGAAGTAGGCGATGCCCTCGATGGCCGCGGCGGGACGCTCCGTGAGGTCGACGGTCACCTTGACCGGCACGGTGCAGCGCGAGGCGACCGAGGAGAGCGCCGCGTCCAGGCCGCGGTCGGTCAGCACCGCGGGGTGGATGCCGCGCGCCAGGTCCCGCAGCTCCTGGAGGGCCAGCTTCACCTCGCCGTGCGCCTCGTCGACCATGGCCGCCGCCGCGTCCGGGTCCTCCAGCAGCTTCTCCTTGGCCAGGCCCAGTCCCATCGCCAGGTTGACCAGGCGGGCCTGGGCGCCGTCGTGCAGGTCGCGCTCGATGCGCCGCAGGTCGGCCGCCGCCGTGTCGACCACGACGCCCCGGTCCGACTCCAGCTCCGCGATCCGCCGCTCCAGCTCGTCCGAGGGGGAGAGCAGGCCGCGCACCATCGCCCGGTCCGCGTTGGCCAGGCCCCGGGCGATGAACGGCAGCACCGGCCACAGCACAAACAGCGACACCAGCGTGACGATGAAGGTCAGGATGCCCCAGGGGAGCCGTATGAAGTCGTACAGGACCGTGCGCCAGCCCACCGGGTCCTTCAGCGCCATCCACAACTGGGCGAAGAAGCCGCCCCGGCCGCGCAACGGCAGCGGACTCGGCTCGTCCACCCGCACCCCGAGCAGCGCCCGGGCCCTGCCCCGCTCCAGCTTGCCCAGCTGCCGCGCGCCCATCAGCCCCGCGGCGAGCAGCGGGAACCCGATCACCGTGACCGTGAGCATGGCGCCGGTGAACAGCATCGTGATCACGTAGAGGAAGCCGAGCAGCGACGCCGGGAGATTCGCCAGCAGGTGGGCGATCTCCTTCCAGGTGTGCCGGTCGTAGGCGAAACGGGCCGGCGGCGGACGGTCGCCGGGCGCTGCGCCGGCCTGCCCGCGGGGGCTCGGTGTCGAGAGGCGTTCGGTCATACGAGTCAGCGTGCCGTGCGGCGCGACGCCGCGCCATGAGGTGGACCGCCAGGACGCACTGAGGAAAACCCCACCCCGGCGGCCCGCCCGCGTCCCAAGGTGCGACGGGCTGCTTACCGTCTCTTTATCAGGCCCTAGACTCCCGTGCGTACAGATCGTCGAACCGCGGCGCCCACGACCGGGAGCGCGGCCAGCGCAGGGAGCGAGGGACGGACGTGCCGGAACCGACCGCCGGTGCCGTGACCGCCGGTGCCGTGAGCGCCGGCGACGTGCCCGTGGGGCCCGCCGCCCACGGCACCGCCCCCACCGCCGCCGACGCGACCGTCGGCCTCGCCGCGGACTACTTCCAGACGTACTCGGTCGTCGGGCTGCTCGCCGTCGTCGGCGTGCTCTTCGTCGCCGTGGCCTTCGGAGCCGGCCGTCTGCTGCGGCCCGTGGTCCCGACCCCCGAGAAGCTGCTGACGTACGAGTGCGGTGTCGACCCGGTCGGCGAGGGCTGGGCCCACACCCAGGTCCGCTACTACGTCTACGCGTTCCTCTACGTCATCTTCGCGGTCGACTCGATCTTCCTCTTCCCCTGGGCGACGGTCTTCGCCGATCCTGGTTACGGAGCGACGACCCTGGTGGAGATGTTCGTCTTCCTCGGCTTCCTCGCCGTGGGCCTGCTCTACGCATACAAGAAGGGCGTCCTGTCGTGGACGTGAACCCCGCCGAAAGCCCCGCGGAGCCGGTGCTGCTCCCCGAGCCCAAGCGGCTCGGCGCCCTCGCACGCCTCGCCCCCGAGCCGATGAAGGTCGTCCTGAACTGGGGCCGGCGGTACTCGCTGTGGGTCTTCAACTTCGGCCTCGCCTGCTGCGCGATCGAGTTCATCGCCGCGTCGATGGCCCGCCACGACTTCATCAGGCTCGGCGTCATCCCCTTCGCGCCCGGCCCGCGCCAGGCCGACCTGATGGTCGTGTCCGGCACGGTCACGGACAAGATGGCGCCGGCCGTCAAGCGCCTCTACGAGCAGATGCCCGAGCCCAAGTACGTCATCTCCTTCGGCGCCTGCTCCAACTGCGGCGGCCCCTACTGGGACTCCTACTCCGTGACGAAGGGCGTCGACCAGATCATCCCCGTCGACGTCTACGTCCCCGGTTGCCCGCCCCGGCCCGAGGCGCTGCTCCAGGGCATCCTGAAGCTTCAGGAGAAGATCGCGCGGGAGTCGCTGGAGGAGCGGTACGGCACGTCGCACCGGCCGTCGGCGGCGGCACTGCAGAGCGGCCTGGTACGTCCGCCGGCGCCTGACGTCCGCCCGGGCACCGGCCCGGGCACCGGCACGGGGGCGGACACGGGCGTAGGTTCGGACCCGGGCGTGGAGTCGAAACCGGGTGTGGATGCGGACCCGGGCGCGGGGGAGGGCCGATGACCGCCGCCGGGTGGCTGCCCGCCGACCCCACCGAACTGTTCGGTCCGCAGGCCACGGCCGACGAGTCGTACGACGTCCTGACCGTGGACGTGCCGCCGGCGTCCTGGATCCCCGCCCTGGAGACCGCGCGGGACCGGCTGGGCTGCACCTACTTCGACTGGCTGAGCGCGGTCGACGAACCGGGCACGGGCTTCCGCGTCGCCGCGCACGTCGTGGCGCTGGGTCCCGTGCGCCGGCTGCTGCTGCGCACCACGGTCCCGCACGAGTCCCCGGTGCTGCCCACCGCCGTCGCGGTCTACGCGGGCGCGGCCTGGCACGAGCGCGAGACCCACGAGATGTTCGGCGTCGCCTTCGAGAACCACCCGGCGCTGGACCACCTGCTCCTGCCGGAGGGCTTCGAGGGCCACCCGCTGCGGAAGGACTTCGTCCTCGCCGCGCGCGTCGCCAAGGCCTGGCCCGGCGCGAAGGAGCCGGGCGAGTCCGAGCACGGCGGTCCCCGGCGCCGCCAGATGCTGCCGCCCGGCGTCCCCGACCCCAACGAGTGGGGCCCGCTCAAGGGCCAGCTGCCGCCTGCCCCGGCCCGTCCGGCGCGCGGAGCGGGACGCCCGGCGGGGGAGCGCCCGGCCCGCACGGCCGGGGACCGCCCGGTCCGCCGCTCCCGTACGGCGGCGGAGGGCTCCGCCAGCCAGGCGGCAGCGCCCGGCAGCGACGCACCGGTCGCTCCCCGCCGCTCCCGTACGGCGGCGGAGGGCTCCGCCAGTCAGGCCGCCTCAGCGCCGGGCACGCCCCGGCGGGCGCGCAGCGCGAGCCAGGGCTCCGCGTCCCAGCGGACGGGGGCCGCGGAAGCCGCGCCCACCGCCGGGACGGACACCGGTGCGGGGAGCGGCCGAGCGGCCGCCGCCCCGAACGCCCCGGCGCGGCGCGCACGCACCGCCGGTGAGGGCTCGGCGTCGCAGCGCGCCGCCTCCGGCACCCCCGCGCCCGACGCGGGTACGCGGGCCCCCGGCACCGAGGGATCCGCCGGCCGCGACACGGGCACGTCCGCGAGCGCCGGGACACCGGCGCCGAAGCCGGCGGCCCCGGCCGCACCGCGCAGCCCGGACGCCCCGTGGCACCACGCCCGCCCCGCCTTCGACGACACCGAGCCGGAGCGGCGCGACGACGGCACGGAACGAGGCCCGGACACACCCGCGGACACGCCGACGACGAAGGACACGCCGGACGCAGAGAGCCCGGAGACCACGGACACCACGGAGACCACGGCGTCCACGGCGTCCACCGAGACCACGGCGTCCACGGAGACCACGGAGGCCGCCGAGGACCACGACAACCGGCAGAACCGCCCGGACCCCCAAGGAGGCGAGCAGTGAACGACGCGCTCGACGTCACCCTGCGCCTCCTGATCGTCTTCGTCGTCTTCCTCGCCTTTCCGCTGATCGTCGGTCAGACCGAGCACAAGGTGATGGCCCACATGCAGGGCCGTCTCGGCCCGATGTACGCCGGTGGCTTCCACGGCTGGGCCCAGCTCGTCGCCGACGGCGTGAAGTTCGCGCAGAAGGAGGACGTGGTCCCGGCCGACGCGGACCGCCGGATCTTCCAGCTC
Source organism: Streptomyces rochei (assembly GCA_002155895.1). Lineage (GTDB taxonomy): Bacteria > Actinomycetota > Actinomycetes > Streptomycetales > Streptomycetaceae > Streptomyces > Streptomyces rochei. Next base: position 11,681 of record MUMD01000260.1, on the reverse strand, counting down.
GCCCCCGCCGTGGCCCTGCTGCCGTACCTGCTGGTCCTCCTGGCCGTTCCGATCGGCCCCGGAGAGGGCGCGGTCGGCCAGGTGGTCGACGCGGGGATCTTCTTCGTCCTCGCCGTCATGGGCGTGGGCGTCCTCGGCTCGCTCATGGCCGGCTGGGCCTCCGCCAACAAGTTCTCCCTCCTCGGCGGCCTGCGCACCGCCGCCCAGCTCCTCGCCTACGAGCTGCCGATGCTGCTCACCGCCGCCTCGGTGGCCATGGCGGCCGGCACCGTCTCGCTCGTCGGCATCCTCGACGCCTTCGAGTGGTGGTGGCTGCCCTGGCAGATCGTGGGCGCGATCGTCTTCTTCGTCGCCGGTCTCGCCGAACTCCAGCGTCCCCCGTTCGACATGCCGGTCGCCGACTCGGAGATCATCTTCGGCGCCTACACCGAGTACACCGGCCTGCGCTTCGCGCTGTTCCTCCTCGCGGAGTACGCCGGCATCGTCGTGCTGTGCGGCCTGACCACCGTCCTGTTCCTGGGCGGCTGGCACGGCCCCTGGGGCGCCGACGGCCTCGGCTGGGTGTGGACCCTGCTGAAGACGGCCGTCCTCGCCTTCGTGGTGATCTGGCTGCGGGTGACCTACCCGCGCCTGCGCGAGGACCAGCTCCAGAGGCTCTCCTGGACCCTCCTCGTCCCCCTCTCCCTCGCCCAGATCGCCCTCACCGGCATCGTCAAGGTGGTGATCCAGTAACCATGCCCCCCATCCCCGGCTCGGGTCTGGCCAAGGGCCTGGCCGTCACCCTGCGCACGATGACCAAGAAGACCGTCACCGAGCAGTACCCCGACGTCCAGCCCGAACTCCCGCCCCGCACCCGAGGCGTGATCGGCCTGTTCGAGGAGAACTGCACGGTCTGCATGCTGTGCGCCCGCGAGTGCCCGGACTGGTGCATCTACATCGACTCCCACAAGGAGACGGTCCCGGCCGCCGCCCCCGGCGGGCGCGAGCGCAGCCGCAACGTCCTCGACCGCTTCGCCATCGACTTCTCGCTGTGCATGTACTGCGGCATCTGCATCGAGGTCTGTCCTTTCGACGCCCTGTTCTGGTCCCCGGAGTTCGAGTACTCCGAGACCGACATCCGCGACCTCACCCACGAGCGCGACAAGCTCCGCGAGTGGATGTGGACGGTGCCGGCCCCGCCCGCCCTGGACCCCGGGGCGGAGGAGCCGAAGGAACTCGCCGCCGCCCGCAAGACCGCCGACAAGCTGGCCGCCCAGCGGGAGGCCGCAGAGCAGGAAGCCGCCGAGCGGGAAGCCGCCCCGCGGGACACGGCCCGCCCCGAGCAGGAGGGCCGGGAATGACCCTCGCAGCGACCGCCGGGCACCTCGCCGCGGGCCCCACACCCCTGGCCGCCGCATCGCACGGCTTCCTCTCCCCGACCGGCGTGGAGATCGCCTTCGTCCTCGTCGGCCTGGTCACCCTGGGCGCCGCCGTCGTCACCGTCACCACCCGCCAGCTGGTCCACGCCGCCCTCTGGCTCGTGGTGGCCCTCGGGGGCCTCGCCGTCGAATACCTCCTCCTCACCGCCGAGTTCATCGCCTGGGTGCAGGTCCTCATCTACGTCGGTGCCGTCGTCGTCCTCCTCCTGTTCGGCCTGATGCTCACCAGAGCCCCCATCGGCCGCTCCCCGGACGCCGACTCCGGCAACCGCTGGGCCGCCCTCACGGTGGCCGTGGCCGCCGCCGCGTCCCTGGTGTGGGTCGTCGTCGACGCCTTCCGCACCACCTGGATCGACCTGGACGGCCCGGTGGCGGGCTCCACCGCCGTCACCGGGGCGAGCCTGTTCCAGAACTGGGTCCTCCCCTTCGAGGCCCTCTCGGTCCTCCTCCTCGCCGCCCTGGTCGGCGCCATCGTCCTCTCCCGCAGGGCGAAGGCGGACCGCGCGACCGACACCGGCCGGCCCACCACCCCGAACGGCTCCGACAAGGGCGGTGTCCGCTGATGCACCTCGCCTATCCCGCCGTTCTCTCCGTCCTCCTCTTCTGCACGGGCCTGTACGGCGTCCTCGCCCGCCGCAACGCGATCCTGGTCCTGATGTCGGTCGAGCTGATGCTCAACGCCGTCAATCTCAACCTGGTCGCCTTCGACGTCTGGCTCAGCAAGGCGGCCGAGGAGACCCTGCACTCCGGGCAGGCCCTGACCCTGTTCACCATCGCCATCGCGGCCGCCGAGATCGGCATCGGCCTGGCGATCGTGCTCGCCGTCCACCGCAACCGCGGCACCTCGGACATCGACAAGCTCCGCGACACCGCCGAGGGCCCCGACGACGACGGCCCCGACGACGACGGACCCGGCACCGGTACTCCCGCGGCCGGGCCGGCCGCCGAGAAGGCTGAGGCCACCGCGTGACCACGACCACCCTCGCCGTACTCGTCCCCGTCCTCCCGTTCCTCGGGGCAGCCGCCGGTCTCCTGCTGGGCCGCACCGCGCCCGGCTTCGTCCGGCCCCTCGCCGTACTGCCGACCCTGGCGTCCCTCGTCCTCGCCGTACTGGTCGCGGCCCGCCAGGGCGGCGGCCGTGCCGTGGACGCCGTCACCGAGCTGACCCCCACCGGTTCGGTCCCCGTCGAACTCGCCCTGCACATCGACGGCTTCGCCGCCCTGGTCGCCGTCCTGGTCGGCTCCGTCGCCACCTGCGTGCAGATCTACTCGACGGGCTACCTGCGCGACGACCCGCGCTACCCCTCGTACGCCGCTCTCGTCTCCCTGTTCACCTCCGCCATGTTCCTCGTCGTCTACTCGGGCGACCTCATGGTGCTGCTGGTCGGCTGGGAGATCATGGGCATCTGCTCGTACTTCCTGGTCGGCCACTACTGGGAGACCCCGCAGGCCCGCGCCGCCTCCCTCAAAGCCTTCCTGGTGACCAAGCTCGGTGACGTCCCCTTCCTGATCGGACTGCTGGCGCTGGCCACCGAGGCCGGCTCCTTCCGCATCACCAAGATCCTCGGCGCGGTCGCGAGCGGCTCGCTCGACCACCCGACGCTGATCGCGCTGCTGCTCCTGGCCGGCGTGGCGGGCAAGTCGGCGCAGTTCCCGCTGCACACCTGGCTCCCCGACGCGATGGCGGGCCCGACACCGGTCTCCGCGCTCATCCACGCCGCGACGATGGTCGCCGCCGGCGTCTACTTCGTCGCCCGGCTCCTCCCGCTGTTCCAGACCTCGCACGCCGCGATGGTCGTCCTCGCCGTGATGGCGGCCGTCACGATGGTCGGCTCGGCGCTCGCCGCGCTCGCCCAGGACGACATCAAGCGCGTCCTCGCCTACTCGACCATCGGTCAGCTCGGCTACATGACCGGCGCCCTCGCCGCCGGCGACCGCGGTGCCGCCGTCTTCCACCTCCTCACCCACGGCGCCTTCAAGGCCCTGCTGTTCCTCGCCGCCGGCGTGATCATCCACGCCGCCGGCACCAACTCGCTGGCCGCCATGTCCCGCATGCGGGGCCTGCGCGACCGCGTCCCGGACGCCTACTGGACGATGACCGTGGCGCTGCTCGCCCTCGCCGCGATCCCGCCCTTCAGCGGCTTCTTCTCCAAGGAGTCCGTCCTCGTCGCCGCCGAACACGCCGCCACCGGCCACACCGGGCAGGCGCCCGGCGCCGCGGGCTGGACCGTCCTCCTGGCCGGACTGGTCACGGCCCTGCTCACCGCCGCCTACGCGACGCGCCTGTGGCTCCTGGCCTTCCGCGGACGGGGCGCCGAGGCCCCCGACCACGGCCGGCAGCCCGTGGCCATGAACGCCGTGCTCTGGGTCCTCGCGATCCCGTCACTCGCCCTCGGCGGGCTCGCCTTCCGCCTCCTGCCCGACTGGTTCGACGGCCACGACCTCACCCCGACCCTCACCACCTCCGTGCTCGGCACGGGCGTGGCCCTGGTCGGCGGCATCGTCACCTACGCCGCCTGGCGCCACACCACGTCGCTCGCCGCCCGCCCGCCGCTCGGCGCGGTCGCGGCCCACCCGGAGGGCGACGCCGCGCTCGTGGAGGCCGAGGCCATCGCCAGTCATGAACCGGCCTACGGAGACATCGCCCACGCCCCCGACCCGTCCGACCCCGGACGGCTCCTGCTGGGCCCGCTGCACCGGCACGCGGCCGTCGGCTTCCACCTGGACGCGGTGTACACGACCCTCTTCGTCCGCCCGGTCCAGGCCGGCGCGCGTCTCGTGCGGTTCCTCGACCGGGAGGTCGTCGACACCTACGTCCGCGGGGCGGGAGCCCTGCCGCGGGTCCTGGGAACCGCCGTACGCCGGGCCCAGACCGGCAATGTGCAGACCTATGTGAGCGCGCTGCTCGCCGGCACCGTCGTCCTCGCGGTCGCCGCCGTCCTCGTCGCCACGGGAGCGTGAGCAGGCGTGATCGATATCAACGAGTCCGTGATGCAGTTCCTTCTGGCGTTGGTCGTCGTCGGCCCGCTCATCGGTGCCGCCGCCGCTCTCCTGCCCGCCCCTCCGGGGCTGAAGGGGAAGTCGCCCGACCAGGCCGTCCTGCGGCACGGCGTCACCGTCACCGGTGCCGTCCTCGTCGCCGCGATCGTCCTCGTGCTCGGCTTCGACCACGACCACCCGTCGAAGATGCAGGCCGGCACGGACCTCAGCTGGATCCCCGCACTCGACGTGCGCATCCACCTCGGCATCGACGGCATCTCCCTCCCCCTGCTGGTCCTGACCGCGCTGCTGACCTTCCTCTGCGCGCTCTACTCGTACTTCAACATGCCGTCGGGCCCGTCCCCGAAGGCGTTCGTCGCGCTGCTGCTCGTCCTGGAGTCCGGCACCCTCGCGACCTTCGCCGTCCTCGACCTGATCCTCTTCTTCCTCGCCTTCGAGATGGTCCTGATCCCGATGTACTTCCTCATCGCCCGCTGGGGCGGCGAGGGACGGGCCGGGGCGGCCTGGAAATTCATCCTCTACACCCTCCTCGGCTCCGTCGTCATGCTGCTCGGCCTGCTCCTGGTCGGACTCAGCGCGGGCACGTTCGACATGGTGGCACTCGCCACTGACAACGGCCGGTCGCTCACCGCGTCCGTGCAGGTCATCGCCGTATTGGCGATCGGGATCGGGCTCGCGGTCAAGACCCCGATGTGGCCGCTGCACAGCTGGCTGCCCGACGCCCACACCGCCGCCCCGACCGTCGGCTCGGTCCTGCTGGCCGGCGTCCTGCTGAAGATGGGCACGTACGGGTTCGTGCGCATCCTCCTCCCCGTCGCACCGGAGGGCTTCCGCACCTTCGCGCCCTACCTCGCCGCCTTCGCCGTCGTCGGCATCGTCTACGGCTCCCTCGCCTGCCTGGCCCTCGCCAAGAAGGGAGCGAGGGGCGACCTCAAGCGCCTCATCGCCTACTCCTCCGTCGGCCACATGGGCTTCGTCCTGCTGGGCATCGCCACCATGACCCCGACCGGCGTCAACGGCGCCCTGTTCGCCAACATCGCCCACGGCCTCATCACCGGCCTGCTCTTCTTCGTCGTCGGCGCCCTCAAGGACCGCACCGGCACCACCGACCTCGACACCCTGGCCGAGGAGACCGGCGCGGCCCTGTACGGCAAGGCGCCCCGCCTCGGCGGCCTCCTCGCCTTCGCCGCGGTCGCCTCCCTCGGCCTGCCCGGCCTGGCCGGCTTCTGGGGCGAGATGCTGGCCCTGTTCGGCGCCTTCGACCCGCACGAGGACCTCAGCCGCCCCGCCTTCCTCACCTTCATGGCGATCGCCGCGTTCGGCACGCTGCTGACCGCCGCTTACATGCTGATCGTGGTCCGCCGCGTCTGCATGGGCGCCGTACCGCGCGAGGCCCCGAAGCTCACCGACGTACGCACCTACGAGTTCGCCGCCTGGACGCCGCTCGTCGCCCTCACCGTCGTCGCCGGACTGTGGCCCAGGACCCTCCTCGGGCTGACCGACCCGGCCGTGCAGCAGCTCCTCTCAGGAGGCACCCGATGAGCACCCCGGCCCAGCCCCTCGCCGAGGCCCTGTCGCAGCCCCTGGCCCAGAACCTCGTCCAGTCCGTCGACTGGCTCGCCATCGCGCCGCCGACCGTCACGGCGGTCGTCGGACTCGTCGTCCTCGTCACCGACCTGTTCGTCCCGGACGCCCGCAAGTCCCTGCTCGGCTGGATCTCGGTCGCCGGACTCGCCGCCGCCGCGCTCACGCTGCTGCCCCTGGTGAACGACGACCGCTCGACGTTCTGCCTGACCGGCGACGCCGACGTGTGCAGCTACACCGCCGACACCTTCACCCTCGCCCTCCAGTTCCTGGTCCTCGGCGGCGCCCTGGTGACCGCCCTGCTCTCGGTCACCGCCGTCAAGGACGCCGACCGCGGACTCCCCGAGGGCGAGTTCTGGTTCCTGCTGCTCTCCTCCGCGGCCGGCGCCGCGCTGCTGCCCGCCTCCCGCGACCTCGCCACCCTGATCGTCGCCCTGGAGGTCGCCTCCCTGCCCGCCTTCGCCCTCGTGGGCCTGCGCCAGGGCGACCGACGGTCCTCCGAAGCGGCCCTGAAGTTCTTCCTGTCCTCGGTCACCGCGACCGCGGTCAGCCTCATGGGCATCAGCTTCGTCTACGCCTCCACCGGCACCCTCTACCTCACCCAGGTGGCCGAACGCGTCCAGGACGTCGACGGGCAGCTCGCCACGCTCGCCCAGACCGGCGTCGTCCTCACCCTCGTCGGCTTCGCCTTCAAGACGGCCGCCGTGCCCTTCCACTTCTGGGTGCCCGACACCTATGTGGGCGCGCCCCTGCCGATCGCCGCCTACCTGTCCGTGATCGGCAAGGCGGTCGGCTTCTCCGGCCTGATCCTCGTCACCGTCATCGCCCTCCCGTCCTACGCCGACGTCTGGGGACCGGCCCTCGCGGTCCTGGCCGCCCTCACCATGACCGTCGGCAACGTCGGCGCCCTGCGCCAGCGGGCCACGCGCGCGTACAGCGCGGTACGGCTGCTCGCCTGGTCGTCCGTCGGGCAGGCCGGCTACCTCCTGGTGCCGATCGCCGCCGCCGCGTACTCCGACGACCCGGAACGCTCGATCGGCTCCACCGTCGCCTACGCCCTCATGTACGCCGCCGTGAACCTCGGCGCCTTCGCGGTGGCCGCCCTGGTGGGCCGTACCCGGACCCGCAACCGCGTCGCCGACTACCGCGGCCTGTACGCCTCCAACCCGCTCACCGCGCTGCTCCTGGCCTTCTTCCTGCTCTGTCTGGCCGGGCTGCCGCCGGGTGTCATCGGCCTCTTCGCCAAGGTCACGGTCTTCTCCGCGGCCGTGGACGCCGGGCTCGGCTGGCTGGCCGTCGTCATGGCGGCCAACGTCGTGATCGCGCTCGTCTACTACCTCCAGTGGACGGCCCTGCTGTTCCGGGTGCCCGAGGAGGCGGCCGCGACCGCCCGGCACCGCGCCCCGGCGCCCCTCACCGCCGCGATCGGCGTGACCGCGGTCCTCGCCGTCGCCCTTTCGGGCGCCCCGCAGCTGATCCTGCGCTTCGCCGCCACCGGTCTCTTCTGAGCCGCGGCGTCCCCGGCACGCCCGCGCACCGCCCGCCGCGCCCGTCATCCGTACGGACCACGCGCGCCGCCGTGGGCGCCGGGGAACTGGGCGCCCTCGCCTGGCGTTGACCAGTACGGAAGGGTCCACTGGTCGTGATGGAACGGCACCGGTGGCTTCGGAGACCAGGAAGCAACCACAGCGAGCGACACCAGCAAGCAAAGGGTTCCCCTGCTGCACCACTTGGAGGGCGTACCGTGCACCGCCGGCACAACGGGCTCAGGACCGCGATCCTCCTCGGGGGACTGTCCGCGCTCATCATCGTCATCGGCAGTTTCTTCGGCCGAGCGGGGCTCGTCGTCGCCGTCCTCGTCGCGCTCGGGACGAACGCGTACGCGTACTGGAACAGCGACAAGCTCGCCCTGCGCGCGATGCGCGCCCGCCCGGTCAGCGAGTTCGAGGCCCCGGCGCTGTACCGCATGGTGCGCGAGCTCTCCACCCAGGCCCGCCAGCCCATGCCCCGCCTGTACATCTCGCCGACGGAGGCGCCGAACGCCTTCGCGACCGGCCGCAACCCGCGCAACGCGGCCGTCTGCTGCACCGAGGGCATCCTGCGCCTGCTCGACGAGCGGGAGCTGCGCGGCGTCATCGGCCACGAGCTGAGCCACGTCTACAACCGCGACATCCTGATCTCGTCCGTCGCCGGCGCCCTCGCCTCCGTGATCATGTTCCTGGTCAACTTCGCCTGGCTCATCCCGATCGGCCGCTCCAACGACGATGACGGACCCGGTCTGCTGGGCATGCTCCTCATCATGCTCCTCGGACCGCTCGCCGCCACCGTCATCCAACTGGCGATCAGCCGCTCCCGGGAGTACGAGGCCGACGCCTCCGGGGCCCAGCTCACCGGAGACCCGATCGCCCTCGCCGGAGCCCTGCGCAAGCTCGAACACGGCACCAAGCAGCTCCCGCTGCCTCCGGAGCCCCGGATCGAGACCGCGAGCCACATGATGATCGCGAATCCGTTCCGTCCCGGGCAGGGCCTCTCGAAGATGTTCTCCACCCATCCACCGATGGCGGAGCGCATCGCCCGACTCGAAAAGATGGCAGGTCGTCAGCAGTGAAGACCATTCTGAACGTCATTTGGCTCGTGCTCAGCGGCTTCTGGCTGTTCCTCGGCTACGTCGTCGCGGGCGCGCTGCTCTGCGTCACGATCATCGGCATCCCGTTCGGCATAGCCGCCTTCCGCATCGGCGTGTACGCCCTGTGGCCCTTCGGGTACACGGCGGTCGAGCGGCGGGACGCGGGAGCCCCCTCCTGCATCGGCAACGTCCTGTGGCTGATCCTCGCCGGCTGGTGGCTCGCCATCGGCCACATCGTCACCGGCCTCGCGCTGTGCGTGACGATCATCGGCATCCCGCTCGGCATCGCCAACTTCAAGCTGATCCCGGTCTCCCTGCTCCCGATGGGGCGCGAGATCGTACGGACGGACCAGCCGTTCACCGCCACCGCCGGCACCCAGCGGACCGGCTGGTAGGAGCCGCCGCCGCGCAACCGCCGGACGGCTCGGCGGCGTCTTCTCGATCAAGACGTCAGGAACACGCGCGGAGGAAAGAGCCCACAGCACCGGGACGGCGCGGACACAGCGAGAAGGGGCAGGGTCGGGTCATGACCGTCATCAGCTGGATCATCCTGGGACTGCTGGCCGGGGCCGTCGCCAAGTTCCTGCTGCCGGGCCGCGACCCGGGAGGGCTCGTCGGCACGACCCTGATCGGTATCGCGGGCGCCTTCATCGGCGGCTGGATATCGGCCCGCTGGCTGGACCACCCGATCAGCAAGGACTTCTACGACGGGGCCACCTGGGCGGCCGCCATCGGCGGTTCCCTGGTCCTCCTGATCGGCTACCGGCTCCTCTTCGGCCACTCGCGCGACTGACGAGGGTCCGGGCGCCCCCGACGACGACCGGAGCCACGGAGCCACGGCACACGGAAGGGCGGGCCCGCACCGGCACCCGCCCTCTGCGCGGATTACCGGTAGTTCACGAACTGCAGCGCGAAGTCGAAGTCCTGGTTCTTCAGCAGGGCGATCACGGCCTGCAGGTCGTCCCGGCTCTTGGAGGAGACCCGCAGCTCGTCACCCTGCACCTGGGCCTTCACGCCCTTGGGGCCCTCGTCACGGATGAGCTTGGCCACCTTCTTCGCGTTCTCCTGGGAGATGCCCTCCTGGATCGACGCGAAGATCTTGTACTCCTTGCCGGAGAGCTGGGGCTCGCCCGCGTCCAGCGCCTTCAGCGAGATGCCGCGCTTGATCAGCTTGGACTGGAAGACGTCGAGGACGGCGTTGACCCGGTCCTCGGAGTTGGCCTCCATGAGGATCTTCTCCCCGGACCACGCGATCGAGGCGCCCACGCCCCGGAAGTCGTAGCGCTGCGAGATCTCCTTGGCGGCCTGGTTGAGGGCGTTGTCGACCTCCTGCCGCTCGACCTTCGAGACGATGTCGAAACTGGAGTCGGCCATGTCCTGTGGCTCCTTGTATCTGGGTGCGTGTCGGGCCGCGTATCGGCTCCGTACCGGCATGCAGCGGCGGCCGCCGAACTCCGCAGAGGTCCCCGGCCGCATCCGGACAAGCCTAGGCCCTGTCGCCACACTCCCGTCTGCCTCGCGNNCCCTGACCCGAGTACATCCCGTACGAGGATCAGGGCCCCGCGCGCCGAGAGCACGCGCCTGACGCCGCGAGGCCCGCCCTCCGGGCGGACGACGGGAGTGTGACGACAGGACCTAGCCACCCGCCGTCCCCCGGGCGGCGATCAATCGGGTGGCGAAGCACCCCTCCACATCGGGTATTGTTTACGTCGTTGCCACGGAGCACCGCCGAAAAGCGGTTCGAAGGGCAGCCAACCCCGGCGGTGTGCCCGAGCGGCCAAAGGGAGCAGACTGTAAATCTGCCGGCTCAGCCTTCCCAGGTTCGAATCCTGGCGCCGCCACACGGGATCGAAGGGCCCCGTGACCTGTCCGAACAGCAGGTCACGGGGCCCTTCGTCGTGCGCGGGGACCGGCGCCGGGTGCGTTGGGGGCAGACTGGGGGCATGGCCCTGTCGTCCCGCCGCAGAAACTGCCCCGAGTGCCGTCGCGAGATCGCCGTCGTCGCGGGCCGCTACGCGCGCCACGATCCTCCCGGCGCGCGGGGGATCGGGGAGCTGGTCTCCTGCCCGGGGTCACGTCGGCCGGCCCAACTCGGTGCCGTGCAGCCGTCCCTGGACGGGTACGCCGTCCCCGACTTTTCCGGGCAACTGCCCCTGTTCTGACCGGTGTACGACGGGCCCCGCGTCCACGGCCCCGTGTCCACGGCCCCGCACCCCGGGCGCTGGCTCCTCAGTTGCCGGCCACCGACTTCACCGCCACCGACACCGGCGCCGAGCCCGAGATCAGCTCCAGGGTCAGGCCGGCCGTGGCCGGGGTGTCGACCAGCTCCGCCAGCACGGCGGCGACGTCGTCGCGCGGCACGGGCCCGCGGCCGGTGTGGGCCTCCAGGCGGACCAGGCCGGTACCGGCGTCGTCCGTCAGCTGTCCCGGCCGCAGGATCGTCCAGTCCAGCCCGTCCAGCGCGCGCACGTGTGCGTCGGCCTCGCCCTTGGCGCGCAGATAGGCGTCGAAGATCTCGTCGCCCCGGTGTTCCGGATCGGCGCCCATGGAGGAGACGACCACGAAGCGCCGGACGCCCGCCCGGACCGCCGCGTCCGCGAAGAGGACCGCCGCCGCCTTGTCCACCGTCTCCTTGCGGGCCGCCCCGCTCCCGGGCCCGGCGCCCGCCGCGAAGACCGCCGCGTCCGCGCCCCGCAGCCGCTCCGCGACCTCGTCCACCGAGGCCGACTCCAGGTCCAGGACGACCGGTTCGGCGCCGGCCGCCCGCAGATCGTCGGCCTGCTCGGCCTTGCGGATGATGCCCGCCACCTCGTCACCGCGCGCGGCGAGCAACCGCTCCAGCCGCAGCGCGATCTGACCATGACCACCAGCGATGACAATGCGCATGTCTTCGACCGTACGCCGCACAGGCCGCCCGCGCCGAACGACGTGCGCCGCCTTCCGTCGGCCGTCCGCGCCGCACGACTCCCGTCGCCTCCCACCGCTCGCCCCACGGGCGCTTCAGCCGCTGCCGATCACCGAGAGAAGCCGAGAGAAGCCGAGAGAAGCCGAGA
>MUMD01000026.1 GCA_002155895.1 Streptomyces rochei | reverse complement strand
GGCCGCGACCATCTCGACGTCCACCACGACGGGCGCCCCGGCGTGCAGCGCGGCGTACGCCCGCTCCAGCGCGGCCTCGTCCATGACGAGGTCGGTGGCGTACTCCAGGTCGGCGGCGGAGTGGATGACCCGCTCCACCACCGCCCGGGTCAGCGGAGGGAAGTGCGAGGTGTCCAGGCGGGCGCGCAGCCGCCGGTAGGACTCCTCCTCGATGGGGTGGACCACGCGGTTCACTTCGGCTCCTCCTGCCACCGGTAGCCGCGCGGCGTCACCATGCGCCCGGCGATCTCGCGGGTCGCGGTGTTGCCCACCGTCACGACCGTCATCATGTCGACCGTCGCCGGGTCGAGCGCGGCGAGCGTGGTCAGGCGGCTGGACTCGTCGGCGCGCGAGGCGTTGCGCACGACGCCCACCGGTGTCGTCGGCTCCCGGTGCTCCGCAAGGATCGCCAGCGCCTTGGGCAGCTGCCAGTCCCGGCCCCGGCTGCGCGGGTTGTAGAAGGTCACGACGATGTCCGCCTCGGCCGCCGCCCGTACCCGCCGCTCGATGACCTCCCACGGCGTGTGCAGGTCGGACAGGCTGATCGACACATGGTCGTGGCCGAGCGGCGCGCCCAGGATCGCCCCGGCCGCCAGCGCCGCCGTCACACCCGGCACCCCGACCACGTCGATGTCGTCGGACGCCTCCGCCAGCGCGGGGGAGGCCATGGCGTACACCCCGGCGTCCCCGCTGCCGATCAGCGCCACGGCATGCCCGCGCCGCGCCTCCTCGACCGCCGTCCGGGCCCGCTCCTCCTCGGCGCCGAGCCCCGACTCCAGGACCCGCGTGCCCGGCCGCAGCAGGTCGCGGATCTGGTCGACGTACTGGTCGAGCCCGACCAGCACCGACGCCCGCCGCAACTCGGCCTGCGCGCGCGGCGTCACCAGATCCCGGGCGCCCGGCCCGAGTCCGACCACCGCGAGCCGCCCGCGCCCCGGACGCCGCACGACCGCACAGGTCGCCATCGCCGGAACGGCCGCCGACTTCCGTTTGGGCACGAGCAGTTCGCCGCCGCCCACCAGCGCCGCCGCCTCCGCGACCGACGGGGTGCCGACGGCCGCGAGCGGGGCGTCGGACGGATTGGGCACCTCGACTCCCGCCAACTCCTCGGCGGCGTACGTCACCAGGGGCACGCCCAGACGCTCGGCGGCGCCCACGATCCCGGGCTCCCCGGCCTTGGCGTCCACGGTGGCCAGCTCGGCGACCGACGCGGCGGACAGCCCGGCGTCCCGCAGGGCGCCTTCCACCAGCCCCAGCACCTCGTCGACCGGCGCGCCCTTCGACGCGCCCACCCCGACGACCAGGGACGGCGGACGCAGCACGACCTCCCGCTCGGCCGGCTCCACCAGACGGTCGGTCACCCGTACCGCGTACGCCCCGTCCTCGGCGACCGGCAGCGGCGGCAGCGGCCAGGACACCTCCGCCCGCAGCGCCACCGGCTCACCGTCGAGCAGCGCCCGCGAGACCCCGGCGACATCACCCTCCACGGGCAATCCGAGCGTGTCCAGACCGGCCAGGCCCACGGCGTCCGTCGCCGTCGTCACCACCGGCTCGGCGCCCAGCACCCCACCGACCGCGCGGGCGAGTTCGTTGGCGCCGCCGCCGTGGCCGCCGACCAGCGACACGGCGAACCGCCCGCCCTCGTCGACGCACACCACGCCGGGGTCGGTCCGCTTGTCGCCCAGCAGCGGCGCCACCAGCCGGACCACGGCCCCGGTGGCCAGGAAGCACACGAGCTGCTCGCACTCGGCGAACGCGGTCCGCACGGCGTCCGCGACGGGACCCCCGTACACGCGCGTGCGGTCCGGCCACGCCTCGGCCAGCCGGTCCCGCGCCGCCGCCCCCGCCGCGGTGGCGGAAATGAGGCCGATCAAGGGGAAACTCCTTCGGTACGGCTGTGCGGCCTGACGCCCCACAGCAGGAACACGGGGTTGGTGGCCGCGAGCCGGGTCACGTCACCCGGCAACGGCGCCAGCCGGGACGACTGCAGCAGCACCCCGTCACACTCCAGCCCGGCGTCGACCAGGGCCTTCCGGGCCGCCGGCACCCGGTCCAGGGCCGCCATGGCGACGACCACGGACCGCCGGGCACGCCGGGCGCAGGCGGCGACGATCGCGGGCAGTTCCCGTCCGCCGCCCCCGACGAACACGGCGTCCGGATCGTCCAGCCGGGACAGCGCCGCCGGCGCCGCCCCGTGCACCACCCGCACGTCCACACCGTGCGCGGCGGCGTTGGCGCGGACCCGCTCCACCCCGTCCGGCGTCTTCTCGACCGCGGTGACGGCGGCGCCGAGCCGCGCGCACTCCACGGCCACGGACCCCGAGCCCGCCCCGACGTCCCACACCAGATCCCCGGGCCGGGGCCCGAGCCGGGCCAGCGCCAGCGCCCGCACCTCGAACTTGGTGATCATCGAGTCGCGGTGGGCGAACGCGGACTCCTCCAGCGCCCACCCGGCGGCCCCCGCACGCGGCCCGGCGACCGAGCGGACCGGTCCCAGCGCCCGCGCCTCGTCCAGGCACAGCACCACGCTCACCGCCGCCCCCCAGTCCCGCCCGGCGGCCTCGGCGGGCGTCACCCGCTCCACGCGCTCCTCGCCGGAGCCCAGCGCGGAGGCGACGACCAGCACCCGGGCATCGGTGCGCAGCGCGGCCCCCAGCTCCGCCGGACCGGCCCCCGGCCCGGTCAGCACGGCGACCTTCGGGTGCGCCCGGCACAGGTTCACCGCCGTCCGCAGGTCCCGCCCGTGGGCGCTCGCCACCACGGCGTCGTCCCAGGGCAGCCCCACCCGCGCGAACGCGGCGGCGACCGAGGACACCCCGGGCCGCACGTCCAGCCGCTGTGCCCCGAACCGCTCGGCCAGCACCCGCACGATCCCGAAGAACCCCGGGTCACCGGAGGCGAGCACGGTCACCGGCCGCCCCTCGGAGACGTACTCCGCGACCGTGTCCAGGGCGGGCGCCAGCGCCCCCAGCACGACCCGCTCGGTCCCCTCCGGCAGCCGTACGGCGTCCAGATGCCGCCGCCCGCCGACGACCAGCTCCGCACCGGCGGCGACGTCCGCGCCCGGGGGCGCACCGGCCCCCATGCCCACCACGGTGATCATGTGCTCGCACCCCGCGCGCGCAGCTCACGACGGGCCTCGGGGTCGGCCTTCCGGTACCCGTGGAAGTGCCCCGGGTGGTACAGGTGCGAGCGCGTGCCGTGCGCGGCCAGGGCCGGACCGACCAGGAACAGGGTGTGCTTCCAGAGCTTGTGCTCCTTGACCGTCTCCTCCAGCGTGCCGACGGTGCACCGCACGACCAGCTCCTCCGGCCAGGTGGCCTGGTACGCCACCACGACCGGGGTGTCCGTCGGGTAGCCGCCCTCCAGCAGCTCCCGCACCAACTGCCCGCTGCGCGCCGCCGACAGGAACACCGCCATGGTCGTGCCGTGCTTCGCGAACTCGCGGACCTCCTCCCCGGGCGGCATCGGCGTCTTGCCGCCGCCGAGCCGGGTGAGCACCACGGACTGCGCGACCTCAGGGATCGTCAGCTCCCGCTGCGCCAGCGCGGCCACGGCGGAGAAGGCGGAGACGCCGGGCACGACCTCGGTCGCGATGCCGATCTCCGCGCACCGGTCCAGTTGCTCCTGCGTGCCGCCCCACAGCGCCGGGTCGCCGGAGTGGATGCGGGCCACCCGCAGCCCCTCCCGCGCCGCCCGCCGGTAGACGGCCACGACGTCCTCCAGCGACATCGTCGCCGAGTCCAGGACCTCCGCGCCCTCCCGCGCGTGCCCCAGCACCTCTTCCTGCACCAGGCTCGCCGCCCAGATCACGACGTCGGCCTCGGCGATGGCGCTCGCCGCGCGGAACGTCAGCAGATCGGCGGCGCCGGGACCGGCACCGACGAAGGTCACCTTGCCGGTGCGGACAGCGGCGTCACGGGCCACGGAATCCATGGGTCTGGGTCCTTTCCTACGCATATTTACTGCCGTTGCTGCTGTCGTGCGCACGGATCGGCGCTCCGATCGGATAGCAAGGGCCCATGGCGGTCTTCGTCGCGCTCGGCGCGTTCCTGATGACGCTGGCCGGCGGCTGGACGGCACAGCGCGTGACCGACCGGCGCCACCTGGTCCTGGGTCTGGCCGGCGGCCTGATGCTGGGCGTGGTCGGCCTCGACCTGCTCCCGGAGGCGCTGGAGGCGGCCGGCGACGAGGTGTTCGGCGTGCCCGAGGCACTGCTGCTCTTCGTCGCCGGATTCCTGCTGGCGCACCTGGTGGAGCGTCTGCTGGCCGCCCGCCGCGCCGCGCACGGCGCCGAGGAGAACGGTCACCGCGCGCCCGAGGTGGGCCTGACGGCCGCCGCCGCGATGGTCGGGCACAGCGCGATGGACGGCGTGGCGATCGGCGCGGCCTTCCAGGTCGGCGGCGGCATGGGCGCGGCGGTCGCGATGGCCGTGATCGCCCACGACTTCGCGGACGGCTTCAACACCTACACGCTCACCAGCCTGTACGGGAACGCCCGCCGCCGGGCGATCGCGATGCTGGTCGCCGACGCCGTCGCGCCGGTGGCCGGCGCCGCCTCCACGCTCCTCTTCTCCATCCCGGAGGGCGTCCTCGGCGCGTATCTCGGCCTCTTCGGCGGCGCGCTGCTCTACCTCGCCGCCGCCGAGATCCTTCCCGAGGCCCACCACGAGCACCCGGCCCGCTCGACGCTGCTGTGCACGGTGGCGGGCGCGGCGTTCATCTGGCTGGTGGTCGGCGTGGCGGAGTGACCGGCGCCGGTTCACAGTTTGCCGCCCCGCCCGCCGTCGCGCCGGGCGGGCGCGATCAGCGTCGAGAGATAGGGCAGCGGCCCGCCGTCCAGTTCGGCCGCCGCCCGTACGGACTCCTCCGGCAGCCCCAGCGCCGACCCCCACACGGCGTCCTCGAGCCGTCCGGTCTCGCGCAGCGCCTCGGCGACCTCGGCGGCCTGCCGGCCGAACTTGTAGGCGACGACCGTTCCGGGCCCGTTCAACGCGTCCTTGAGCACGGCGGCGCCCGCCGTCACCGGCACCAGCGTCAGCGGCTCGGTGCCCTCGGTCAGCACGGCACCCGACCGCGCCGCGAGATCCTGCATGGCCGTGATCCCCGGCACGGTCTCCACGACGGTGCCCGGCACCAGCTCGCCGACGGTCTGCGCGAGGTAGGTGAAGGTCGAGTACACGTTGGGGTCGCCGATGGTGGCGAAGGCGACGGCGCCGTGCTCCCGCAGCAGCCCCGCGACCTTGTCCCCGGCCGCGTCCCAGGCCGCCTCGCGCCGCGCCCGGTCGACGCGCTCGTTCAGCGCGAACACGACCCGTACGACCTTCTCGGCGCCCACGTAGTGCAGCACGGTCGCCTCGGCGCGCCCCCGCTCACCGGTGTCCATGACGGGGACGACGACCACGTCGGCGGCCCGCAGCGCGTTGACTCCCTTGACGGTGACCAGCTCGGGGTCGCCCGGGCCGACCCCGACCCCCACCAGACGGCTGCTCATGACGTTCGGCACCTCTCCACGAACCGACGGGCGACACCGGGCTCGGACGCCCAGTGCGTGTGCAGATAGCTCGCGTGCACACCGCGTTCCACGAATCCCTCGACGCGCCGCTCGGGCGCCCGCATCCCCCACGCCGGCGCGGCCCCGGCCCCCGGCTCCACCGCGGTCCGGTGGAACTCGTGCCCCCGCATCCGCGTCCCCGCCGCGGCCAGCGCGCTGTCGGACACGGCCACGGCGTCCCGGTAGCCCAGGGTCAACCGCTCCGACATCCGCGCAGAGGCGTCCAGCACCCCGCACATCGGCAGCCCGTCCAGCTCCCGGCACAGGTACAGCAGCCCCGCGCACTCGGCGGCGACCGGGGCGCCGCTCAGCGCCAGCTCGGCGACGGCCTTGCGCAGCGGCTCGTTGGCGGACAGCTCGGCGGCGTACACCTCGGGGAACCCGCCCCCGACGACCAGCCCGGCCGTCCCCTCGGGCAGTTCCTCGTCCCGCAACGGGTCGAAGGTGACGACCTCGGCCCCGGCGGCGGCGAGCAGCTCGGTGTGCTCGGCGTAGGAGAAGGTGAACGCGGCCCCACCGGCGACGGCGACGCGCAACGGTGATCTCTTGTCCGACCGAGCCGGATGGTGGGTGGGCGCAGGCCCGGGGGTCCAGGGGGCGAAGCCCCCTGGCAACGGCCCGGCAGCCCGCGCCAGCCCGACCAGCGCCTCCAGGTCACACCCGTCGGCGACCAGCGCGGTCATCGCCTCGACCGCCTCGACCGCCTCCGTCCCCCGCTCCGCGACCGGCACCAGCCCCAGATGCCGCGACGGCGTCGAGACCTGCCGCGCCCGCCGCAACACCCCCAGCACCGGCACCCCGACGGAGTCCGTCGCCTCCCGCAGGAGCGCCTCGTGCCGGTCCGACCCGACCTTGTTGAGGATCACGCCCCCGACCCGCACCTCCGGGTCCCAGGACACGAACCCGTGCACCAGCGCCGCCACCGACCGCGCCTGCGACGAGGCGTCCACGACCAGCACCACCGGCGCCCCGAGCAGCTTCGCGACCTGCGCCGTGGAGGCCAGCTCGCCCTCCCCGGCGGCGCCGTCGTACAGCCCCATCACGCCCTCGACCACGGCGATGTCACAGCCGCGCGCCCCGTTGAGGAACAGCGGAGCCACCAGCTCCGTCCCGCACAGGTACGCGTCCAGGTTCCGTCCGACCCGCCCGGTGGCGAGCGCGTGGTACCCGGGATCGATGTAGTCGGGCCCGACCTTGTGCGGCGACACGGCGAGCCCGCGCGCCGCGAACGCGGCCATCAGCCCGGTGGCGACGGTGGTCTTGCCGCTGCCCGAGGAGGGCGCGGCGATGACCAGCCGGGGAACGGCGGAGGTCACCACTCGATGCCCCTCTGCCCCTTCTGCCCCGCGTCCATCGGGTGCTTGACCTTGGACATGTCGGTGACGAGGTCGGCGAACTCCACCAGCTTCTCCGGCGCGTTCCGCCCGGTGATCACGACGTGCTGGGTCCCGGGCCGCTCCCGCAGCACGGACACCACCTCGTCGGTGTCGACCCACCCCCAGTGCATCGGATAGGCGAACTCGTCCAGCACGTACAGCCGGTACGTCTCGGCGGCCAGGTTCCGCTTGACCTGCTCCCAGCCCTCCCGGGCCTTCTCCTCGTTGTCCATCTGCGCGTCGCGCTGGACCCAGGACCAGCCCTCGCCCATCTTGTGCCAGTCGACGGACCCGCCCTCGCCGCTGGCGCCCAGCACCCGCAGCGCGTTCTCCTCGCCGACCTTCCACTTGGCCGACTTGACGAACTGGAACACCCCGATCGGCCACCCCTGGTTCCAGGCGCGCAGCGCCAGCCCGAAGGCGGCGGTGGACTTGCCCTTGCCGATGCCCGTGTGCACGACGACCAGCGGACGGTTGCGCCGCTGACGCGTCGTCAGCCCGTCGTCCGGTACGACACTCGGCTGCCCCTTGGGCATTACGCGGCCCTCCTCGTCCCCTGCACGTCCCGCACCAGCCCGGCGATCGCGTCCGCCCGCAGCTCGTCCAGCGTCACCGCCGTACCGCCCAGCTCGTCCGCGAGCCGACCGGCCAGCCCCAGCCGCACCGGCCCCGACTCGCAGTCCACGACCACGGAGGCGATGCCCTCGGCCGCGAACAGCCGCGCGGCCCGCCCCGCGAGCGCCACCGGCTCGGGACCACCGGTCGCCCGCCCGTCCGTCACCACCACGACCAGCGCCCGGCGCGCCGGGTCCCGCAGCCGCTCCACCCGCAGCACCTCGTGGGCGCGCAGCAGCCCGGCCGCCAGCGGTGTCCGCCCGCCGGTCGGCAGCGACTCCAGGCGCGCCGCCGCCGCGTCCACCGACGAGGTCGGCGGCAGCGCGACGTCGGCCGCCGCACCCCGGAAGGTCACCAGCCCCACCTTGTCCCGCCGCTGGTAGGCGTCGAGCAGCAGCGACAGCACGGCGCCCTTCACCGCGCCCATCCGCTGCCGCGCCGCCATCGACCCGGAGGCGTCGACCACGAACAGCACGAGGTTGCCCTCGCGCCCCTCGCGGGTCGCCTGCCGCAGATCGTCCCGCCGGACCACCAGGCCGCGCCCCGACCGTCCCCGCGCCCGCTGGTGCGGGGCGGCGGCCTGCACGGTGGCGGCCAGGTGCAGCTTGGTCAGCGCCCCCCGGGGCCGCCGGGCCCCGGTGGTCCGCCCGTGCTCGGTGCGCGCCCGCGACCGCCGTCCGGCGGCACCCTCACCGAGCCCCGGCACGCTCAGCACCTTGGTGCGGAACGGCTCGGCGGCCCGTACGGGCGACTGCTCACCGGCCCCGGAAGGCCGCGGCTCACCGCCCTCCCCGGCCTCGGGACGCGCGGCGGCGTCACCGTCGCCCCGCGGGGCGTCGTCGGGCTCCGGCTGACCGCCCGGACCGCCGGGGCCGCCGGGCCCGGGGTCGGGATCGTCGTCCCCGCCGCCGTCCCCGTCCTGACCGCCGAACTCCTCCAGCGTCTCGTCGAGCTTGTCCTCGTCGAGGCCCGGCGCGTCGAACGGGTTGCGCCGCCGCCGGTGCGGCAGCGCCAGCAGCGCGGCCTGCCGCACGTCCTCCGCCAGTACGTCCGTCCGCCCGGCCCACGCCGCCAGCGCGGTCGCGGTCCGCGCCATCACGATGTCGGCGCGCATGCCGTCCACCTCGAAGGCGGCACAGGTCGCCGCGATCTGCCGCAGCGCCCCGTCCCCGAGCCGCACCGACGGCAGCAGCTCCCGCGCCGCCGTGATCCGCGCCCGTACGGCCGCCTCCTCGTCCGCCCAGCGCGCGGCGAAACCGGCCGGGTCGTCGTCGTGGGCGAGCCGGCGCCGCACGACCTCCACCCGCTGGTCGGGCTCGCGGGAGGCGGACACCTCCACGGTCAGCCCGAACCGGTCGAGGAGCTGCGGGCGCAGCTCGCCCTCCTCGGGGTTCATGGTGCCGACGAGCAGGAACCGGGAGGCGTGCCGCACCGACACCCCCTCGCGCTCGACGTACGAGGCACCCATCGCCGCCGCGTCCAGCAGCAGGTCGACCAGGTGGTCGTGGAGGAGGTTGACCTCGTCGACGTAGAGGATGCCGCGGTGCGCGTCGGCCAGCAGGCCCGGCTCGAAGGCCTTCACGCCCTCCGCGAGCGCCCGCTCGATGTCCAGGGCGCCGACCAGCCGGTCCTCGGACGCGCCGACGGGCAGCTCCACCATCCGCGCGGGCCGCGCGACGCCGGCCCCCGGCTCGTGCGGGCCGTCCGGGCAGCCGGGGTCGGGGGAGTGGGGGTCGCAGGAGAAGCGGCACCCGGGGACGACGTCCACCTCCGGCATCAGCGCCGACAGCGCGCGCACGGCCGTGGACTTGGCGGTGCCCTTCTCACCACGCACCAGCACGCCGCCGACCGCCGGGGAGACGGCGTTCAGCAGCAGCGCGAGCCGCAGGTCGTCCTGACCGACCACGGCCGTGAACGGGAACGGGGTACTCACTTCTCGTCGCCCTCCGAATCGCCTTCGAGATCGCCTTCGAGTTCGAGATAGGTGGCGCGCAGCCGCTCCAGCGTCTCCGCGTCCGGCTCGGCCCACAGGCCCCGGTCCGCCGCCTCCAGCAGCCGCTCGGTGATGCCGCGCAGCGCCCACGGGTTGGACTTCTTCATGAAGTCCCGGTTCTCCGGGGCGAAGACGTACTCGGCGCTGAGCTTCTCGTACATCCAGTCGTCCACGACCCCGGCCGTGGCGTCGTACCCGAAGAGGTAGTCCACGGTGGCCGCCATCTCGAAGGCGCCCTTGTAGCCGTGCCGGCGCATCGCCGCCATCCAGCGCGGGTTGACCACGCGGGCCCGGAAGACCCGGTGCGTCTCCTCGCCCAGCGTCCGCGTCCTCACCTGGTCGGGGGTGGCCGAGTCACCGACGTACGCCTCGGGGGAGGCCCCCGTGAGGTGCCGCACCATGGCGACCATGCCGCCGTGGTACTGGAAGTAGTCGTCGGCGTCGACGAGGTCGTGCTCGCGGGTGTCCACGTTCTTGGCGGCGACCGCGATGCGCCGGAACGCCGTCTCCATGTCCCCGCGCGCCGCGCGCCCGTCGAGCCCGCGCCCGTAGGCGTAGCCGCCCCACACCGCGTACACCTCGGCGAGGTCGGCGTCGGAGCGCCAGTTGCGGGCGTCGATCAGCGGCAGCAGCCCCGCGCCGTACGCGCCCGGCTTGGAGCCGAAGATGCGGGCGGTGGCCCGGCGTCGGTCGCCGTGCTCGGCGGTGTCGGCGTCGGCGTGGGCGCGCACGTAGTTCTGCTCGGCCGGCTCGTCCAGCTCCGCCACCGCCCGTACCGCGTCGTCGATCAACCCCACGACGTGTGGGAACGCGTCCCGGAAGAAGCCCGAGATGCGCACCGTGACGTCCACGCGCGGTCGGCCCAGCTCCGCCAGGGGCACGATCTCGAAGCCGGTCACCCGGCGTGAGGCGTCGTCCCAGACCGGACGGCAGCCCAGCAGGGCCAGGATCTCGGCGATGTCGTCGCCCTGGGTGCGCATCGCGGACGTGCCCCAGACCGTCAGACCGACGGACTTCGGGTACGCGCCGGTGTCGGTCAGGTACCGCTGGATCAGCGAGTCCGCCAGCGACTGCCCCACCTCCCAGCTCAGCCGGGAGGGGATCGCCTTGGGGTCGACGGAGTAGAAGTTGCGGCCGGTCGGCAGGACGTTGACCAGTCCGCGGGTCGGGGAGCCCGACGGGCCCGCCGGGACGTAACCGCCGTCCAGGGCCCGCAGGATGTGCCCGATCTCGTCCGTGGTCCGGGCCAGGCGCGGCACCACCTCCGTGCAGGCGAACTCCAGCACCGCGACCGCGTCGGGCAGTTCGGTGCCCAGCACCTCGCGCACCAGCGCCGGTACGGCCGCGGTGTCCCACGCCCGCGCCTCCATGCCCTGCGCGAACCGCCGGCACACCTGCTCCAGCAGGTCGATCGCGTCGGCGGCCGAACGCGCCGGGCCGTCCACCAGGTCCGTCAGTTCCACCGGCACCTTCACGGGGGCGCCCGGCTCGGCCAGCAGCTCCTTCTCCACCAGCCCGAAGTGCTCGGCCAGGGACGCCCTCAGGCCCGGCAGCGCGTTCGCCTGCCCACCCCACACCTGCGAGGCGCGCAGCACCGCCAGGACGAGGTTGACGCGCGGCTCGCCGACCGGGCCGCCGCCCAGGATGTGCAGCCCGTCGCGGATCTGCACGTCCTTGATCTCGCAGAGATAGCCGTCGATGTGCATGACGAACTCGTCGAACGCGTCGTCGTCCGGCTGGTCCTCCACGTGCAGGTCGTGGTGGAGCTCCGCGGCCTTGACCAGGGTCCAGATCTGCGCCCGGACCGCCGGCGCCTTCACCGGGTCCAGGTCGGAGACGAGCGCGTACTCGTCGAGCAGCTGCTCCAGCTTGGCCAGGTCGCCGTACGTGTCGGCACGCGCCATCGGCGGCACGAGGTGGTCGACCACGGTGGCGTGGCCGCGCCGCTTGGCCTGGGTGCCCTCGCCGGGGTCGTTGACGATGAACGGGTAGATCAGCGGCAGGTCGCCCAGGACCGCGTCGGGCGCGCAGCCGGCGCTCAGCCCGAGGCCCTTGCCGGGCAGCCACTCCATCGTGCCGTGCTTGCCCATGTGCACGATCGCGTCGGCGCCGAAGCTGTTCTCCAGCCACCGGTAGGCGGCCAGGTAGTGGTGCGACGGCGGCATGTCCGGGTCGTGGTAGATCGCGATCGGGTTCTCGCCGAAGCCGCGCGGCGGCTGGATCATGACCACGACGTTCCCGAACTGGAGGGACGCCAGCACGATGTCGTCCCCGTCCACGTACAGCGAGCCCGGCGGCTCGCCCCACGCCTCGGTCATCGCCTCCCGCAGCTCGGGGTCCAGCTTCTCGAACCAGGCCCGGTAGTCCGCCAGCGGGACCCGGGCGGGCGCCGCCGCGAGCTGGTCCTCCGTCAGCCACTCCACGTCGTGGCCGCCGGCCTCGATGAGCCGGTGGATCAGCTCGTCGCCGCCGGACGGGTACTCGGTCAGCGCGTACCCGGCGTCCCGCAGCGCGTCCAGAACCCGCACCGCCGACGCCGGGGTGTCCAGACCGACCGCGTTGCCGACGCGGGAGTGCTTGGTCGGGTACGCCGTGAAGACCAGCGCGAGCTTCTTCTCGGCGTTCGGCTTGTGCTTGAGCGCCGCGTGCCGTACGGCGATCCCGGCGACCCGCGAGGCCCGCTCGGGGTCGGCCACGTACACCGGTACCTCGTCGGGACCCTGCTCCTTGAAGGAGAACGGCACGGTGACCAGGCGCCCGTCGAACTCCGGGATCGCGACCTGCATCGCCGCGTCCATGGGGGAGAGGGCGGCGTCCGACTCCTCCCAGGCGGCCCGGGAGGAGGTCAGGCAGAGCCCCTGGAGCACCGGGACGTTCAGGTCGGCCAGCGCCCCGATGTCCCACGCCTCCTCGTCGCCGCCCGCCGACGCCTGCGAGGCGTGCGTGCCGCCGGCCGCGAGGACGGTGGCGACCAGGGCGTCCGCCCGGCCCAGCAGCTCGTACAGCCCGGCGTCCGCGCCGCGCAGCGAACCGCAGTACACGGGCAGGGCGTTGGCGCCGCGCGCCTCGATCGCGTCGCACAGGGTGTCGACGAAGGCGGTGTTGCCGCTGAGCTGGTGGGCGCGGTAGAAGAGCACGCCGACCGTCGGGCGGCCCTCGGTGAAGGCCCGCTCGCCGTGGAGGCCGTACTCCGGCATCTTGCGCGGCTCCTCGAAGCCCTCGCCGGTCAGCAGCACGGTGTCCGACAGGAACCGGGCGAGCTGGGTCAGGTTGTCCGGACCGCCCTCGACCAGATAGCGCAGCGCCTCCGCCACCACCCCGGCCGGCACCGAGGACTCGGCCATCAGCTCGGCGTCCGGCACGCTCTCGCCGCCCAGCAGGACGGTCGGGACGCCGGCGGCCTTCAGCGCGGCGAGCCCGTCCTCCCAGGCGCGCTTGCCGCCCAGCAGGCGTACGACGGCGACGTCCGCGCCCTCCACGAGCGCGGGCAGTTCCTCGCGTACGTCGACCCGGGTCGGGTTGCCGATCCGGTAGGCGGCGTCCGACGCGCGGGCCGCCAGCAGGTCCGTGTCGGCGGTCGACAACAACAACACTGTGCTCATGCGGGCGCTCCCGGTGGGATGAAGGGCAGTCCTTGCGGCGCGCCGGACTCGATGAGCCGCCACAGCGCGTCCGTGTCCGCGTGGTGTTCGATCAGGTCGCCGAGCCGGTCGAGCTGCTCCTCGCGCAGCGCGGCGAACGAGGTGTCGGGGGCCGGCACGAAGCGGCGGCCCGCGGCGGCGGCCACCTCGCGCAGGAACGCCCGCCGGAAGCCGTCCGACTCCAGCGAGCCGTGCCAGTGCGTGCCCCAGGTCTGGCCGACCCGGCAGCCGTCCAGGAAGGGCTCGCCGCCCGTGACCTCGGCGACCCCGTGGTGGATCTCGTACCCCTCGACCCGCTCGCCGAGGGCCTCGCCCCGTGGCCGGGTGAGGGTCTTCTCGCGGGCGAACCGCACCCGCACGGCCAGCAGTCCGAGCCCGTCCACATGACCGGCCCGCGACTCGACCTCGTCCTCGATGTGCTCACCGAGCAGCTGGAAGCCGCCGCAGATCCCGAGCACCGGGCGGCCCTCGGCGGCCCGGCGGGCTATCGCGTCCGCGAGCCCCCGCTCCCGCAGCCACCGGAGCGCCCGGACCGTCCCGCGCGTGCCCGGCACGATCACCAGGTCCGCGTCGGACAGCTCCTCCGGCCGGTCCACGAACCGCACCACGACGCCGGGTTCGGCGGCCAGCGCGTCCACGTCGGTGAAGTTGGACATCAGCGGGACCGCGCAGACGGCGACCCGCAGCACGTCCTCGCCGACCGGCGGCGCGACGACGGACTCCCGCACCGTCCCCCGCAGGGAGACGCGCAGCCCGTCCTCCTCGTCGATGCCGAGCCCGTGCCGGAACGGCAGCACGCCGTACGTGTGCCGCCCGGTGAGCCCGTGCAGCATCTCCAGACCCGGCTCCAGCAGCGACACGTCACCCCGGAACTTGTTGACGAGGAACCCGGCCACCAGCGCCTGGTCCTCGGGCGCCAGCAGCGCCACCGTGCCGAAGAAGGAGGCGAAGACGCCGCCGCGGTCGATGTCGCCGACGACGAGGACGGGGAGCCCGGCGCCCCGGGCGATCCCCATGTTCACGATGTCGGTCCGGCGCAGGTTGATCTCGGCCGGGCTGCCCGCCCCCTCGCAGATCACCGCGTCATACGTGCCCCGAAGCTCGGCCAGACAGTCCAGCACGGTGCCGAGCAACTGCTGCTGCCGGCCGCCGTGGTAGCCGCGGGCGCTCATCTCGCCGACCGGCTTGCCCAGCAGCACGACCTGGCTGCTGCGCTCACCGCCCGGCTTCAGCAGCACCGGGTTCATCTGCGCGGTCGGCTCCACGCGGCACGCCTGGGCCTGCATGGCCTGCGCCCGCCCGATCTCGGCGCCCTCGCGCGTCACGAACGAGTTGAGGGACATGTTCTGCGCCTTGAACGGCGCCACCTTCACGCCCTGCCGCACCAGCCAGCGGCAGATCCCGGCGGTGACGACGCTCTTGCCGGCGTCGGAGGTGGTGCCGGCGACGAGGAGGCCACCGCTCATGACGTACGTCCCTTCCTGACGATGCCGCGCGCGAGCATCCGCGTGCCCGCGCACACGCCCAGCGCCAGCCAGCCCACGCGCCGGGAGAGCCGGACGGCCCGCTCGATGTCGCCGCGGCCGGCCCGGACGGCGCGTCCCGCCGCCCCGTTGAGGACCGGCCGGTGCTCCACCCGGCCGCCGTAGGAGAGCGTTCCGCCCAGCCGCACCCCGAGGGCGCCCGCGAACGACGCCTCCACGGGCCCGGCGTTGGGGCTCGGGTGCCGTCCGGCGTCGGCGCGCCAGGCCCGCGCGGCACCCCGGGGGTCGCCGCCTGCCACGACGGCCAGGAGGGCGGTCAGCCGGGCGCCCGGCCAGCCCGCGAGGTCGTCGAGCCGGGCCGAGGCCCAGCCGTAGCGGCGGTACCGGGGCGACCTGTGGCCGACCATCGCGTCCAGGGTGTTCACGGCCCGGAAGCCGGCCAGCCCCGGAACTCCGGCCACGGCGCCCCACACCAGGGCGCCCACCACCGCGTCCGAGGTGTTCTCGGCGACGGACTCCACGACGGCCCGGGCGATCCCGTCGGCGTCCAGCGCCTGCGGGTCCCGCCCGCACAGGTGCGGCAGCCGCGCACGGGCCGCTTCCACGTCACCGGCCTCCAGGGCACGGCCGATGGCGCCCGCCTCACGGGCGAGCGAGGTGCCGCCGACGACCGCCCAGGTGGCGGCGGCGGTCAGCGCGACCGAGGCGGCGGGGGAGCGGCGTACGGCACGGGAGGCGGCCAGCCCGAGGGCGGCGGCGCCACCGGCGCACACGGCGGTGTGCAGCGCGCCCCACCCGCGGTGGTCGCGCCACAGCACCCGTTCCACGGCACCGGCGGCACGGCCGAACGCGGCGACCGGGTGTCCGCGGCGCGGGTCGCCGAGGAGGAGGTCACCGAGGAGGCCGGCGGCGGCGCCGTACGCGAAGACGCGTTCGGCGCGCACGGCTCAACCGGCCGTGGGGAGGGGAAGGCGAAGGCGAAGGGTGTCGCTGGTGAGCCTGGAACGGCAGCCGCGCATGGCGATAGGTCCTCACTCAGGGTGTCCGCGCCCTGGTTCGAAGAGCACGGCGGTGAGAGTTCCTGGCTCCCGGGGAACACTCCCCGGTCACAGTGGCGGGACCGCGCCGGATTCACACCGG
>MUMD01000259.1 GCA_002155895.1 Streptomyces rochei | reverse complement strand
ACGCGGTCGCCGGGCGGCTGCGTGAACTCGGCTCCGAGCTGCGGGCCCTGCGCTGGCGGGAGGCGGCCCTTCGCCTGGTGCAGGAGTGTCCGCCCGGAGAACGGGCCGAACGGCTGAGCGTGATCGGGGGCGTGTCCCTACCGCCCAGCACCGATCCACTGGTCCGGTTCTGGCGCGGCTGGCTGCCGCCGCGGATGCCGGCCCGGTCGGTCCGGGCGTTCCTGGAGGTCGCGGTGCCGCAACCGCCGGACGACCCCGCCCCGGCCCAGGTCCTCGCCTTCGCCCACCTCAACGCCCTGACGCTCGCGCCGTGTCCGGGCACCGCGCGGCCCCAGCCCGAGGCGCACCGGGCGGCCGGTGCGCGCGGGGCCGCCGTGCTGTACGCGGGGCTGGCGGAGGCGTACGAGCTGGCGGGTGTCCAGATGCGGCGGGGCCGGGACCCACGGCCCGGGGAGGCGCTGGACAGCTTCGTCGACGCCTACACCGGCGCGTACGGAACCCGGGACAGCCCGGATTTCCGCCGTCGGCTGGCCGGGCAGCTCGCGGACGACCCGCGGATCGACCGGTACTGGGACCTCGTGACCGAGGTCGTCACCGAGCCGGGCCGACGAACGGAGCCGACGCCCGGCTCCGCGCACGACTGGCTGCTCGCCGCTCTGGTCGGACAGACCGGGGCCCCGGCCCTGTCCGCGGTGTGACCGTCAGGGCAGGTCGCCCCGCCAGTCGAAGCGGCGGGGTTCCTCCGGCCTCGGCGCGTACGCGGCACGCCCGCCCGGCCCGTAGCGGCCTATCTCCGTCGCCAGGGACACGCCCCGGGCGCGCTCCCGCTCGGTCAGCTCCGTGATGTCCAGGAGCAGACCGTCCAGCGGACCGCCGACCAGATGCGCGTAGACGCGTCCGGCGCGCGGTCCGGGGTCGTCGTGCTCCGCTCCGTAGACCCGGCCCCGCATGAACTC
This sequence comes from Streptomyces rochei, assembly GCA_002155895.1. Classification (GTDB taxonomy): domain Bacteria; phylum Actinomycetota; class Actinomycetes; order Streptomycetales; family Streptomycetaceae; genus Streptomyces; species Streptomyces rochei. Next base: position 42,854 of record MUMD01000259.1, on the reverse strand, counting down.
CACCTCATCCATGCCCGCAGCCTCGCATCCGCCACTGACAACGGCCCCGTTCCGGGCCCGACGCCGCTGCTACGGCGGCGGCTCGTCGAACAGTTCCAGCAGGCAGCGGGCACCCTCGGCGGTCACCGCCGCGCCGGCGGCGCCGGACGCGGGGAACACCCTGGCGTAGGCCCCGGCCCGGCTCAGTGCGCTGAGCCGCCGGGCGAGGTCCACCGCGCGCCGCAGCTCGCGCGGGCTCCGGCCGTCTCCCGTCCACGGCTCCAGGTAGGCGTCGCGCAGCTGTGCCCGTACCCCGGGGCCGTACCGCTCGCGGGCGCGGCGGGCGGGGACGGCCAGACTGCAGAAGGGGTGGGAGACGACGGCGTCGCCCCAGTCGAGGACGGTGAAGGTGCCCGGCGCGGGGTGCAGGACCTGACCGTCGTGCAGGTCGGCGTGGTCGAGGGAGTCCGGGACTCCCAGGGCGGCCAGCTCGTCGCACCAGTCCAGCAGCCGGGGACGGACCCGGCGCAGCCGCTGCCGTTCCTCCGGCCGCAGCGGTGTGTCGTCGAAGCGGTCGAGCACGCCGGGCAGTTCACCGACGGACGTGCGCGGGACGCCGAGCCGTTCGATCTCCCGTGCGCGCGGTGTCAGGGCGTGCTGGAGGGCCGCGTACCGGCGCAGGAGTGATTCCCACGCCTCCAGGCCGGCGGCGCCGCGGTCCAGTGCGTTCCTGAGGAGCGGTCCGCCGTCGGGCAGCAGGGACCAGCCTCGGCCGGCTTCCACCGCGATGGGCTCCAGCACCTGTCCGGGCGCCCAGCGGGCCAGGGCCGCGGTCAGCGGACCCTCGAAGGCACTGGCCGGCGGGTTCGCCTTGAACCAGACCGCCTCGTGCCCCTCGACGGGCAGGCGTGCCAGGACGGACCACGGCCGCGACCGCACGCGCCACTCCCCCGTCGGCCGCAGGCCCCGCGCGGCGAGTGCGGCCGTCGCCCAGTCGACGGCGGCGGCCCGCCAGCCGACGTCGTCCCAGGGCGTCACCGCGTCCTGGAACCGCCCGCGGTCCACGATCACCGGGTTCTCGCTGCTCATCGGGTCATCCCAGCAGCCCGCGCACCGGGCGGCCAGTGCTTTTCCGCGGCGGTGACGCAGAGGCGCGACCGGCACTGGGCACGGCGGGACCGGGTCACGGCGGGACCCGGACACGCCGGGACCGCGGGCCGGCCGGTTCCGGTCGGCCCGCGGTCCGGGGGGATCAGGTGGATCAGGCCAGGTCGAACCGGTCGAGGTTCATGACCTTGACCCAGGCGGCGACGAAGTCGTGCACGAACTTCTCCTTCGCGTCGTCACTGGCGTACACCTCGGCGAGGGCCCGCAGCTCGGAGTTGGAGCCGAAGACCAGGTCGGCGCGGGAACCGGCCCACTTGACCTCGCCGGTCGCGGCGTCGCGGCCCTCGAAGGTGGTTTGGTCCTCGGACGTCGACTTCCAGGTGATGCCCAGGTCGAGCAGGTTGACGAAGAAGTCGTTGGTCAGCGAGCCGGGCGTCCGGGTGAACGCGCCGAGCTGGGACTGCTGGTAGTTGGCGCCCAGCACACGCAGGCCGCCGACCAGCACGGTCATCTCGGGCGCGCTCAGCGTGAGCAGGTTCGCCCGGTCGAGCAGCAGGAACTCGGCCGGCAGGCGGTTGCCCTTGCCGTAGTAGTTGCGGAACCCGTCGGCGGTCGGTTCGAGCGCCTCGAACGACTCGGCGTCGGTGTGCTCCTCCGTCGCGTCCACGCGGCCCGCGGCGAAGGGCACCTCCACCTGGAAGCCGGCCTCCTTGGCGGCCCTCTCGACGGCGGCGGTGCCGCCGAGGACGATCAGGTCGGCCAGGGACACCTTCTTGGCGCCGGCGCCGGAGTTGAACTCCTGCCGGACGCCCTCCAGGACCCGCAGGACCTGGGCCAGCTCGTCGGGCTCGTTGACCTCCCAGCCGCGCTGAGGCGCCAGGCGGATGCGGGCGCCGTTGGCACCGCCGCGCTTGTCGCTGCCGCGGAAGGTGGACGCCGAGGCCCACGCCGTGGACACCAGCTGCGAGACGGACAGACCCGACTCCAGCAGCTTGGTCTTGAGCGTCGCGATGTCCTCGGCGTCGATGGGCTCGCCCTCCGCCTCGGGCAGCGGGTCCTGCCAGATGAGGGTCTCCTCGGGGACCTCCGGGCCGAGGTACAGGGACTTCGGGCCCATGTCGCGGTGGGTGAGCTTGAACCAGGCGCGGGCGAAGGCGTCCGCGAACTCGTCCGGGTTCTCGTAGAAGCGGCGGGAGATCGGCTCGTAGATCGGGTCGTAGCGCAGCGACAGGTCGGTGGTGAGCATCCGCGGGCGGTGCTTCTTCGCCGGGTCGTGCGCGTCGGGGACGATCTCCGGGGCGTCCTTGGCGACCCACTGGTGGGCGCCGGCGGGGCTCTGCTCCAGCTCGTACTCGAACTCGAAGAGGTTCTTGAAGAAACCGTTGCTCCACCGGGTCGGCGTCGAGGTCCAGGTGACCTCCAGGCCGGAGGTGATGGCGTCCGCGCCCTTGCCCGTGCGGTAGGTGCTGCGCCAGCCCAGGCCCTGCTCCTCCATGGAGGCGGCCTCGGGGTCGTCGCCGACGTGGTCGGCGGGGCCGGCGCCGTGGGTCTTGCCGAAGGTGTGGCCACCGGCGATGAGCGCGACGGTCTCCTCGTCGTTCATCGCCATGCGGCCGAACGTCTCCCGGATGTCACGGGCGGCGGCGATCGGGTCCGGGTTGCCGTTGGGGCCCTCGGGGTTGACGTAGATGAGGCCCATCTGGACCGCGCCGAGCGGGTTCTCCAGCTCGCGGTCGCCGGTGTAGCGCCGGTCGTCGAGCCAGGTGGTCTCGGGTCCCCAGTAGACGTCCTCCTCGGCCTCCCACACGTCGGCGCGGCCGCCGGCGAAGCCGAAGGTCTCGAAGCCCATCGTCTCCAGGGCGACGTTGCCGGTGAGGATCAGCAGGTCGGCCCAGGAGATGCTCTGGCCGTACTTCTTCTTGACCGGCCACAGCAGGCGGCGGGCCTTGTCGAGGTTTCCGTTGTCCGGCCAGCTGTTGAGCGGGGCGAAGCGCTGCTGGCCGGCGCCCGCGCCGCCGCGGCCGTCGCTGACGCGGTAGGTGCCCGCGCTGTGCCAGGCCATGCGGATCATCAGGGGCCCGTAGTTGCCGAAGTCGGCGGGCCACCAGTCCTGCGAGGTGGTCAGCACCTCGGCGATGTCGCGTTTGACGGCCTCGAGGTCGAGCGCCTGGAACGCCGCCGCGTAGTCGAACTCCTCGCCCAGCGGGTTGGCCACGGCGGGGTTCTTGGCGAGGATCTTCAGGTTGAGCCGCTCCGGCCACCACTGACGGTTGCCGCCACCCTGGGTGGGGTGCGGGGCACGTCCATGGGCGACCGGGCAGCCGCCCGTCTCCTCCGTCTTCGCGTCGGTGACGATGGCGTCGTGGTTCTCGGACATGGGAATCCTTCCGAACGGGGCGGATCAAGGTGCGGTGGAACTGCCGGAGGTGGAGCAGTCGGGGCACAGGCCCCGGTAGATGACCTCGGCCTCGTCTATCGAGAAGCCGTGGTCGTCGGAGGCGGTCAGGCAGGGCGCCTCGCCGACGGCGCAGTCGACGTCGGCGAGGGCGCCGCAGGACCGGCACAGCACGTGGTGGTGGTTGTCGCCCACCCGTCCCTCGAACCGCGCCGGGCCGCCGGGCGGCTGGATGCGGCGCACGAGCCCGGCCGCGGTGAGGGCGTGCAGCGCCTCGTACACGGCCTGGAGGGATATGTGACCCACGCGCCGGCGCACCCCGTCGGCGATCGCCTCGGCGTCGAGGTGATCGCCCCGTCGGACGGTGTCGAGCAGCGCGGCCCGGGCCGCGGTCACCCGCAGGCCGGCTCCGCGCAGTTCCGCGGCGACGGCCGGGTCCCGGGATGCGGTCATGCCGGTGAACCTACTCCGGTAAACACGAACCCCTCAAGGAAACGAACCGATCCATTTCGGTGACGGTCCGGTGCCGGTGTGCCGCGCACGGCGTGCCGTCGTGGCCGCGAACGATCGTGGTAGACAACGTGAGGGGTGGGCACTGGCAGGGAAGGCCGTATCCCGGCGCCACCCGACAACAGGAGTGAGTGATCAGCCCGTGCTGTTGAAGACGTTCCGCTGGGCCTTCGCCGTGACCGCCGCCGGCCTGGTCGCGGGAGTGCTGTACGACGGGTGGACGGCCTTCGGTCTGGTGGCCATCCTCGCCGTGCTGGAGATCTCGCTGTCCTTCGACAACGCGGTGATCAACGCCGGAATCCTGAAGAAGATGAGCGCCTTCTGGCAGAAGATCTTCCTCACCATCGGCATCCTGATCGCCGTCTTCGGTATGCGTCTGGTCTTCCCGGTCGTCATCGTCGCCGTCAGTGCCCGGCTCAGCCCGTGGTCGGCGGTCCACCTGGCGCTCACGGACAAGCAGCGCTACCAGGAACTGGTGACCGACGCGCACCCGTCCATCGCCGCGTTCGGCGGCATGTTCCTCCTCATGATCTTCCTGGACTTCATCTTCGAGGACCGGGACATCAAGTGGCTCGGCTGGCTGGAGCGCCCGCTGGCCAAGCTGGGCAAGGTCGACATGCTGTCGGTCTGCATCGCCCTGATCGTGCTGCTGATCTCCGCGATCACCTTCGGTGCCCACGCCCACCAGCACGGCGGCACCCACGCCGACAAGGCGGAGACGGTCCTGCTCTCCGGCATCGCCGGTCTGATCACCTATCTGGTCGTCGGCGGTCTCTCCGGCTTCTTCGAGGACAAGCTCGAGGAAGAGGAGGAGCGCGAGCACGAGGCGGAAGAGGCCGCCGAGCGGGCGGGCAAGCCGAAGTCGGCGGTCAAGCTGGCCGGCAAGGCCGCGTTCTTCATGTTCCTCTACCTGGAGGTCCTGGACGCGTCGTTCTCCTTCGACGGCGTCATCGGCGCCTTCGCCATCACCAACGACATCGTCCTGATGGCCCTGGGCCTGGGCATCGGCGCCATGTACGTCCGTTCGCTGACGGTGTACCTGGTCCGCGAGGGCACCCTCGACGACTACGTCTACCTGGAGCACGGCGCCCACTACGCGATCGGCGCCCTGGCGATCGTCCTCCTGGTCACCATCCAGTACGAGATCAACGAGATCGTCACCGGCCTCATCGGGGTCGTCCTGATCGGGTCGTCGTTCCTGTCCTCCGTCCGCCGCAACAAGCGGCTGGCGGCGGCCTCCTGACGTCATGTCCGGCGGATGAGCCGCGATGCCGTACCGCGGGGGTGGGGCGGCCGAACGGGTGCGCTACATTTTGCGCGCTGCATTGTGCACCGCCCTGACCACGATCGATCGCGATCCCTGACGCTACGGAGCCGGCAACCCCATGAGCGACATCGTCAACGGACTCGGCCGCGCCACCGCCTACGGCGGTCTCGGCCTGGTCCTCCTGGTCCTCGGCATCGTCCTGGTCGACGTGCTGACGCCCGGAAAGCTCGGCCGGCAGATCTGGGAGCAGCGCAACCGCAACGCGGCCATGGTGCTCAGCTCCGCGCTGCTCGGCATCGGCGGCATCGTCTTCACCTCGATCTGGACGACGTACGAGGACTTCGGCAAGGGCCTGGTGTCGACCGCGGCCTTCGGGCTGCTGGGCCTCGTCATGATGGCGATCGCGTTCTGGGTGGTCGACCTGATCACGCCGGGACGGCTGGGCGCCACGTTGGTGGAGCCGGAGCCGCACCCGGCGGTGTGGGTCACGGCGTCCTGCAACCTCGCCGTGTCGGCGGTCATATCGGCGTCCATCGCCTGACGCCGCGCGGTGGTTCGGGACGTTCAGGACACGGTGGCGGGCGGCGGGGTCCAGCGACGGGTGCGGGAGGCGGCGCCCGTCACGCCGTAGTCCTTCTTCAGCTGTTCGGGGATCGCGTAGTGCATGACGCGCCCCCGGGTCAGGGTGGACAGTTCCAGGGCCGTGGTGAGGTGGCCCAGCCGGTCCAGCGCCCAGGCTCCGAAGGGTGAGCGGTCCTCGATCGTCTCCAGGACGCCGAGGAGGTGCGGAGCGGCCTTGACGACGGTGTCCCAGCGGGTGCGGGGGACCTCCAGCCAGTCGGCGCAGGTGTCGCCGACGAGGTAGCGGATCAGCGCGGAGACCACCGGGTCGAAGAGGGTGCCGGGGACGACCTCCTCGTAGAGGTCGATCAGCTGCCGGGTCAGGTGCGCGCCCTCCGGCGAGGGGCCCATGTGGCGCAGCATGTACAGGTCGAGGAACTGCCGCGCCCCGTCGAGCGTGGTGGGGACGGCCGTCTGGTCGACGCCGAGGACGGCACCGACCACGCGCCAGGCGTAGTAGTAGGCCTCCGCCCCTTCCTGTGACATGTGGATGCCCAGGCGGTGCAGGCTGTCCAGGACGAGCAAGGAGAAGAACATCTGCCCGCCGATCATGTCCTCCTGGCAGATGGGCGTGCCGAGGGCCTCGGTGTCCCAGCGGTCCTCCCGCTTCAGGTGGTGGCGGATGGCGGCGTGCAGCAGACGCACCTTCTGGGCCGCCGGGATGAAGCGGCCGCCGGCCTCGAAGGCGTCGGGCTGCATGAGGTAGACGGTGAACTGGCCGGTCTCCGCCATGCGTTTGGAGGGATAGCTCAGCCCGTGGGTGGCCGAGAGCAGCCTGGCCACGTGCGGGACGACGTAGCAGGCGGGCATGGAGGCGAACGACAGCGCGGTGGAGATGTGCACGTTGTTGTCGATGAAGAAGAGGCGGGCCTTCTCCATCTCGGACCAGTCCACCCAGTCCGGCGGGGTGCCGGTGGCCCGCAGGTACTCGCGGGCCACCCCGGGCAGACCGTCGGGGAGTTCCTGGCCGGCGGTGGAGACGTAGCGCATCAGGGAGTTGAACTTGCCGACCTCGCCGCGCTCGAACAGGGTGGCGACGACGGCGTCGGCCAGTTCGTCGCCGCTGTGGCGCAGGGCGTTCATCGACGTCTCGGTGTGGGTCATCGCGGTCTCCTCGTCAGTGGATGCGGTCGGTGGCCTGCCGGGCGAGGTCACGCAGCGCCCGGCGCCCGTGCGGCGGTACGCCGGCGGTGTCCAGGGCGCGGGTGGCCTGTTCCACGCGGGTGTGGATCATCCGCTCGACGCGCTGCGGCGCGCCCAGTTCCCGCATGAGCGCGCGTACCTCGCGCAGGTGCCCCTCGTCCAGGTCGCCGCGGCCCAGCACGCCGCGCAGCCGTGCGCGCTGCCGGTCGTCGGCCGCCCGCCAGGTCTCGGCCAGCAGCGCGGTGGGGCGTTGGGCGCGCACGTCGTCCAGGCCCTCCTTGCCGGTGTGCTCCGGATCGCCGAAGAGGCCGAGCAGGTCGTCGCGGAGCTGGAACGCCTCGCCGAGGGGCAGACCGTACGCGGAGTAGGCGTCCCGCAGTCCCTGGCCGGCGCCGGCCAGCAGGCCGCCGATGAGCAGGGGGTGTTCGACGGTGTACTTGGCGGTCTTGTACCGGACCACCTTCAGTGAGGTCCCGGTGTCCGGTGGTCCGCCGGTGTGCAGGATTTCCAGGCACTCCCCGGCCAGGAGTTCGCGGGCGAGGGCGGCCCACAGGTGCCGGGCCCGGGAGAGGTAGGCGGCGGGCAGGCCGCTGGCGGCGAACAGCTCCGCCGCCAGGGCCATCAGCTGATCGCCCACCAGCATGGCCAGCGACCGGGCGGCCGGCCGCGCCCGTGGATGGCCGCCCCGGGCCAGCACGGACGCCAGCGCCTCGTGGACGGTGGGCAGGCCGTGGCGCAGTGCGCTGTCGTCGATGAGGTCGTCGTGGACGACCGCCGCCGCGTGCACCAGCTCCATCGACGCGGCGGCCCGCACCAGGGCGTCGCTGTCGGGTTGTCCGGCCGCCCGCCAGCCCCAGTAGCAGAAGGCCGCGCGCAGCCGTTTGCCGTGCCCGGCCGCGGTGCGGAGCTGCTCGGCGACGGGTGCCAGGGTGCCGTCGACGGCCAGCAGGTGCCGGGACTCCTCGTCGAGGAAGGCGTGCAGTACGGCGTCGACGCGCGCCTTGAAGGCGGCCGGGTTCCAGCGGTCAGTCATCGCCGGCGTCGGCCGCCCTTCGCGCCCGCGCCTGCCGCGCGAGCACCTCCAGGTGGGCCGGCGGCACGTTCGCGTACCGGTCCAGGGCCAGTCTGCCCCGGGCCCGGAGATCCTGTTCTGCTTCCCGGACCAGGTCGGCGGTGTCCGAGCGGCGCAGCAGTCCGCGCACCGCGCCGACCGCCGTGCCGAGGGTGCTCACCGCCAGGTCCGCGAGTCCGGCCGCCAGCAGTACGGCCTGGTCGTCCGGACCGTCGCCCCGTCTCGCCGAGTGCGTCATGCCTCTCCCCCAGGGGTCGTGTCGTGACCGATGCGCCTGGTCAGCGGCGCATCAGGTCCGAGCATGACCCGGCTCCCGGGGCGGAAGATCCGGTATTCCCCTTTGAGCGACAGGGGGAACAGGCGTCGGACGGCCCGGCACCCCCGCGCGCGGCGACCGACGCGGAGGCGCGTCGCCGCGGCTGCCGGGAGGCCCCGGGGGGCGGGTACGGTCATCCGTCCCGGTCGACACTCCACCGGGGCAGTCGCTCGAAGAACGCGACCGCTTCCTCGCGCCACCGCGGGCGCCAAGCGGCCGCCACCTCCGCGGCCTGCTCGGCGCAGCGACTCATGTCCGCCCGCAACTGGGCGGGCACGCCGTGGCGCTCGCCGATCTCACGGATCGCGGCGACGGTCTCCTCGGTGCAGTCCCGGTCTCCCAGAGCCCGCTCCAGAAGTGCCCGCTCGGAGCCGCTCACGGTGGACAGCAGACGGGCGACCGTGTAACTGCGTCGTCCCTCGCGGATGTCTGCGCCCGTCGGTTTGCCCATCGCGGCGGCGTCGCCGAACAGGTCGAGGTAGTCGTCGCGCATCTGGCCACAGATGCCCACCAGCCGTGCGTAGCGCCGCAGTTCCGCGTCGTGGAGGCCCGGTTGTCCACCGGCCGCGAGGAGCCCGAGGCGCAGCGGCGCGAGGACCGAATAGCGGGCCGACTTGTGGTCGGCGACGTCGTGGAGGACCTCCTCGTCGGGTGTGCCGGGGGCGAAGTCCCGCTCCAGGTCGGTGATCTGGCCGACGAAGGTGTCGGCCGCGGCCCGGACCTGGACCTCGGTCAACGCCTGCCGCAGCTCGACCGGCAGCTCGGCGTCCAGGAGCACCCGCAGCGAGAGGGCGAGCGCCAGGTCGCCGGCGAGGACGGTGAGCCCGAGCGCGGCCCGCGGGTGGCCGGGGAACCGGTCGAGGTAGGCGCGGTAGGTGGTGGGCCCGCCCCTGCGGGTGGCGCTGTCGTCGATGAGGTCGTCGTGCACGAGACCGTGCGTCTGCAGCAGCTCGACACTCAGCGCGGCGGCGTCCAGCGCCTCGGCCGGCGCGTCGTCACGCACCAGGCGCGCGGCCTCGTGCACCAGGACGACCCGCATCCGCTTGCCTCCCCGCAGGGACAGGTCACGGAGCAACGCCAGACAGTCCGGGGTGTAGCGGCTGAACGCCGGAGCCTCCAGCGTCTTCTCGAGGCCGTCGAAGTACTCGGCGAAGACCCGGTCGAAACGGCGCCCGTACCGGGCGACGCGGTCGCGCGGCTGCTCGGTCATGACGAAGTCCTCCTGAATGCCTGGCGGGTGACACGCCCGACAGTCTCCCAGGAGGTGATCGGCGAAGGGTGACTGCCACGGCCTGGAGGCCCTGGCCCGGGGATACGGCGTGGACGTCGCCGGATGACCGGGCGCGGACGCGGCGCGGCCCGGCCCCCCTGGGCGGGCGGGGCCGGGCCGTGGTGCGGAGGTGGGTCAGCGTTCCTCGCGGAACGGGACGTGCTCGCCCGCCACCGGGTCGTACTTGCGCAGGACGAGCCGGTCGGGGTCGTTGAGGCGGTTCTTGCGGGTGACGTAGGTGACGCCGGTCCCGGCGGTCGACTTCAGTCTGACGACCGGGCGTGCGGTGCTGCGTGCCATGGTGCTCCTTCCGACCGCGGCGCGGGCTGCCGTTCCGTCCCGCGCATGTCGGTCACGGCTCACAACACCGGCGCCCGCCGGCGCATTCCCACCGTCGCGCCGGTCAGCACTCCTGCCACAGCCGGGTCATCACCCGCACGCCGAAGCGCAGGCCCTCCAGCGGCACCCGTTCGTCGACGCCGTGGAAGAGGCGGCCGTAGTCGAGGTCGTGCGGGAGCTTGAGGCCCTTGAAGCCGAAGCAGCGGATGTCCAGCTCGGTGAACGCCTTCGCGTCGGTACCGCCCGGGTTGCAGTACGGCACCGGGTGGCCGTCGGGGTCCTCGGCGCGCACGGCCGCGCACATGGCGTCGACGAGGGGGCCGTCGAAGGTGGTCTCCATGGCGATGTCGTGGTTGACCCACTCACGGGAGACCGAGGGCAGGAGCAGGGCGTCGATGGTGTCGATCAGCTCCTGTTCGTGGCCGGGCAGGAAACGGCCGTCGACGCGGGCGGTGGCCCGGCCCGGGATGACGTTGGTCTGGTAGCCGGCCGTGAACATGGTGGGGTTGGCCGAGTTGCGCAGCACGACCTGCATGAAGTCGGCGACATGGCCGAGCTTGGCCAGTTCGGCGTCCAGGTCGTCGGCGTCCAGGTCGAGGGCGACGCCCTGGAGACGGGCGGCCTCGGTGAGCAGGGCGCGCACCGGTTCGATGAGGCGGACCGGGAAGGTGTGCCGGCCGATGCGGGTGAGCGATTCGGCGAGGTCGGTGACGGCGTTCTCGTCGTTCGGGGAGGAGCCGTGCCCGGCCCGGCCGGACGCCGTCAGCTCCATCCACGCCATGCCGCGCTGGGCGTTCTCGATCGGGTAGAGGCGCCGGGTGTCGTCCAGGGCGTAGCTGAAGCCGCCGCCCTCGCCGATCGCCTCGGTGACCCCGGCGAACAGCTCGGGCCGGTGCTCGACCAGCCAGTGGGCGCCGAACCTGCCGCCGGCCTCCTCGTCGGCGAGGAAGGCGAGGAGGATCTCCCGGGCCGGCCGGGTGCCGGTGCGGGCGAAATGCCGGGCGGTGGCCAGCATGACGGCCACCGTGTCCTTCATGTCGATGGCGCCGCGCCCCCACAGGTAGCCGTCGCGGATCTCGCCGGAGAACGGCGGCACCTGCCATTCGGCGGGGTCCGCCGGCACGACGTCCAGGTGGCCGTGCACCAGCAGGGCGCCGCGCGCCGGGTCGGCGCCGGGGATGCGGGCGATGACGTTGGCGCGGCCCGGGGCGCTCTCCACCAGTTCCCAGGCGATGCCCACCTCGGCGAGCCGGGCCACGACCCAGTCGGCGCAGGCGCGCTCGTCGCTGGTGGGGTTGGAGGTGTCGAAGCGGATCAGCTCCGCGCACAGGTCGACGACCTCGCGCTGCGCCTCCTCCGAGGCGGGGACGGGGACAGGGACAGGGACGGGGCTGGTGCTCACGGTGCTCCTACGGGGGCGGTGCCGGACGCCGCCGGGGTGCGGTCGGCGGCTTCGTCGTCATCGTCGAGGGTGGTGGTGCCGTACGTCCTGATCCAGCCGGCCAGGCCGAGGACGCTGTACAGGACGAACGCGGTCAGCAGGGAGTTCAGGGCGGGGATGCCGCCGTCGTAGAACTTGCCGACGCAGAAGGCGGCGGCCCAGATGACCAGGGACATCGGCACCCAGGTCGGCGAGGTGGCCGGCAGGGTCCCGGACTCGCGGGTGGCGTCCAGGGGTGCGCGCATGCGGCGGACCACCCAGTACTCGGCGACGATGATGCCGCCCACCGGCGGGATGGCGACGCCCAGCACCGACAGGAAGTCGGTGAAGTGGGTCATCATGCCGACGGCGGACAGCAGGGTGCCGGCGATGCCCAGCACGATGGTGACCGCGCCGCGGTGCACGCGCTTCTTGAAGACGACCTGGAAGAAGTTGACGACGCCCAGCGAGGAGCCGTAGAGGTTCCAGTCGTTGATCTTCGCGGTGGACATCAGGACGACGAGCACGCCGAAGACGCCGGAGGTGGAGAGCACGATCTGGGAGACCTGGCCGCTGCCGACCATGTGGCCGAGGAGGACGCCGGTCATGCCGACGATGTACTCGGACAGGATCATCGACGAGGCGCTCTGCAGGAAGACGTGGCTGCCCTTGCGGTTGTAGCGGGTCATCTCCGGCGAGACGATCGCACCGGTCATGAAGCCGCCCGCGATGGCGGTCGCGGCGACGGCGAGGGGGATGGTCTCGCCGGGGGCCGGGGAGTTGATCAGCTCGGTGAGCGAGTGGTCGCTCAGCGCGTCGGTGACCGACCAGGCGACCATCGCGAAGAACAGCGGTGTCACGATCTTCGCGAAGACCGCCATGTACCGGAAGCCGAAGATCACCAGGACGGTGATGGCGAGGCCGGCGGCCGTGCACCACAGCCAGGAGGGGCCGCCGACGAGCGCGGACACGCTGTCGCCGAAGATCGTGTTCTGTACGCCGAACCAGCCGACGAGGCTGACCGAGATGACCAGGCTGACCAGCGCGGAGCCGTTGCGGCCGAAGCCGGCCCAGCGGGTGAGCAGCGGGGTCGCCAGGCCCTCGCGCATGCCGGCCAGGCCGATCGCGAAGATCACGACTTCGAGGATCACCGCGCCGAGGGTGAAGGCGAGGAAGGCGTCGCCGAAGGACATGCCGACGCCGATGGTGGCGCCCAGGGTGAACTGCGAGATGGAGCCGGACTGCGCGAGCCACTGGAGCAGCATCGTCCAGAAGCCGAGCCGCTTGTCGCGCGGGACCCGGGAGAGGGCGTAGTCGTCGCTGCCCACGGCCTTGGTGCCGCCCGCCTCGGGGGCGGTGCTGTCGTTCGCGGCCATGATCACGACTCCCGGGGTTCGCGGCCGAAGGTCTGCAGGTGGGTCAGGGAGCCGTAGCGGGACACGAGCGCGTCGAACTCCTGGTCGTCGTGGAAGTCGAGGCGTCCGCCGCCGTAGGCCTTGGCGGTCTCGACGGCGAACCGGGCCGCCGCCGCGATGTCGGTCTCGTGGCTGGCGCCCGTCTGGCAGCCGGGCACCGCCGCGGCGGAGGTGATCGCGAGGCCGACGACCGGGGCGGCCGTCGCCGTGGCCGGCTGCAGGATCGAATTGATGTGGTGTACACCGTTACCGTACGGGGTGATGTCCTGGGTGGTCACCGGGTACGTGACCAACGGCTCACCGGTCACCACCGCCAGCAGCTCCCCCAGCGACTCGCTCACCTTGAGCACCCAGCCCTCCTTGACGGTGGGCGACAGGGCGAGGCCCTTGTGGTTGATGATCCGGTTGCCCTTGGTGGTGTCGATCGAGAGCACGGCCTCCATCTCGCCGGTGACCTCGTGCCGGTTCATGGTCGCGATGTCGACCGGCGAGTCCATGAAGGGCACCGGGTCGTGCGGCGCGGTCGGGGCGTCCGGGCAGATGTGGGTGGCGACGATCACGTCACCGTCGAGCACGTCCCCGCGCCGGCGCATGTCCAGCAGCTTGGCGGCGGTGGCGAGCGCGGCGACGGCTCCGTCGGCGTCGGAGACCAGACCGGTCATCTCCGGACGGGCCCCGATGCCGCCGAGGCGTCCGACCACTCCGAGCGTGCGGGCCGTACCGCCGGCGGTACGCCCGCTGCGGCCCGGGACGCGGACGAGCACGAAGTCCGTCGAGCCGCGCTCGCCGGTGACGGTGGTGACCTCGGCGCCGGAGCCCTCGGGTCCGGCCACGGAGTCGAGGTGGGCGGCGACGCGCTTGCCGTCGACGTCGGGATCGTCCAGCAGATCCACGAGGTCCAGGACGTACTTCAACATGGGCGGTTCTCCTGATCCGCACCTGGGCGGTGCTGACAGCAGGTTCCGGATCGATTAACGTTCTCCGCAACTGTTTCCCACTATCTGCAATTCAGGTCTGCATCGTGAGATGCGCGGGACGGCGACCGCATCCGTGACCGCACGACGAGGAGAGCCCCCATGGCCGATCGGCCCGTCCAGCCCTCGGACCGCAAGACGCCGGCCGGGGCCCTGCAGACCGTCGACCGGGCGCTGCTGGTGCTGCTGGCCTTCGAGCGCAGCCGGCCCGACTGGGGCGTGACGGAGATCGCCGGCGAGTTCGGCTGGGACACCTCGGTCGCCCAGCGGCTGCTGTCCACGCTCGCGGGCCGCGGCTTCCTGGTCTCCGACCCGGCGACGCGCCGCTACCGCATCGGCCCGGCCGCCCTGCGCCTGGGCCGGCTCTGGGAGCGCTCGGGCTCGCTGGAACTGCTCGCCGAGCCGGTCCTCCAGGACCTGCGCGCGGCGACCGGCGACACCGTCCTGTTCTGCCTGCCCGACAGCTTCCACATGCGCTGTGTGGCTGCCGTCGAGGGAGAGGAGGGGCCGCTGCGCTACTACCCGCTGGTCGGCGAGCTGTACCCGGCGCACGCGGGCGCCACGAGCAAGTCGTACTACGCCTTCCTGCCCGACGACCAGCGCCACCGGCTCTTCCGCGGCCGTCCCATGGCGCGCTTCACCGAGCGCACGGTGACCGACCCCGACCAGCTGGAGCAGGAGTTCCGCCGGGTGCGCGCCCAGGGCTACGCCTGGACCGTCGGCGAGTACGACGCCGGCATCGGCACGGTCGCCGTGCCCGTGTTCCTCGGCTCCGAGCCGTACGGCAGCCTCAGCCTCGGTGCCGCCAAGGAGCGCTTCCCCGAGGGGCCCGAGGACCGCCTGGAGGTGCTGCGCCGTGCCGCCCGGCTGCTGGAGCGGCGCCTGACGCACCCGCCGCAGCACCAGCGCCGCCCGCGCTCCCCCCGTACCGCCTGACCATCCACGCGTCACCGATCCGACCCGTCGACGAGGACACCCCCGTGAATCTGCTGCTCCTGTCCAACTCCACCCAGTACGGCCGCGGCTACCTGGAACACGCCCTCGACACCGTGACCGGCTTCCTGCCCCGCGGTGCGCGGCTGGCGTTCGTTCCGTACGCCCTCGCCGACCACGACGCCTACACCGCCAAGGTGCGCGGCGCGCTCACCGGCGCGGGCATCGAGGTGCGGGGCGTGCACGAGGGCGGCGACCCGACGGCCCGGCTGGGTGAGGCGGACGCGGTGTTCGTCGGCGGCGGCAACTCCTTCCGGCTGCTGAGCGCCCTGTACCGCACGGGACTGCGGGAGACGCTGATCGAGGCGGTGGGCGGCGGGCTGCCCTACATGGGGGCCAGCGCCGGTACGAACATGGCGGCGCCCTCGCTGCGCACCACCAACGACATGCCCATCGTCGAGCCTCCGTCCTTCGAGGCGCTGGGACTGGTCCCCTTCCAGATCAACCCGCACTACCTCGACCCGGACCCCGCCTCGACGCACAAGGGCGAGACCCGTGAGGAGCGGCTGACGGAGTTCCTGGAGGAGAACGACGTGCCCGTGCTCGGGCTGCGGGAAGGCTCCTGGCTCCGGGTGGAGGGCGACCGCGCCGTGATCGGGGGCGAGCGGGACGCCCGGCTGTTCCGGCGGGGCGCTCAGCCGCGCGAGATCGCGGTCGGTTCGGACGTGTCCGAACTGCTGCGGGTGACGGCCGCGTTCGACACGCGGGCCTAGGCACGCCGACGCCGGAGGCCCGCTCGGCGGCCTCCGGCGTCGCACCCGCGGGGTGCGTCAGCGCTTGATCTCCTTGATCTTCAGCATCCGCGTGATGACCTTGTCGAGTTCCTCGTCCTCGAAGACCTTCTTCCAGTCCTCGCGCACGATCGACTCACGGCCGTAGTCCATGGCGATCAGGCAGGCGTCCGAGAAGGGGTTGGAGCCCTTGAGGGTGTTGGCCAGGGCGACCTGGGTGTGACCCAGCAGCATCGCGCGGGCGGCCTTCTCGGGGACGCCGACGGTGTGGACGGTCTCGTGCAGGGCCTCGGTCAGCAGGGCGCCGACCATGCAGGCGATGGTCTCCACGAGGGTGGGCTCCAGCACGGCGAGCTGCTTGACGGTCACCCAGTGGACGTCGACGACCGGCGCGTACATCACGCGGATGACGGACTCGGCCAGCTCCTGCCTGGCGGCGTCCTCGCCCTCGTAGGCGGCGACGACCTCCTGCGGGGCGGCGATGCCGCCGAAGGTGTCCTGCCACTCCTCCTTGGTGGTGCGCTCCAGGAACACCGAGGGGTGGCAGGGGTGGGCGCAGGCGTAGTGGATGTCCTCGCGGGCGAAGAGCAGGCCGGCGTAGGCGGCGGCCGGGTCGAGGGTGAGGACGATCGTGCCGGGCTTCATCAGCGGCACCAGTTCCTCGGAGACCTTGCCGAGGACGACGTCCGGCACGGCGAGGATGACGACGTCGGCCTCGGCGGCGGCGTCCTTCGACTCGGTCAGTTCGCGGCCGAGGCCGCGGATCAGCTCCTGGCCCTTGGGCGACGCCTCGCTGAAGAGGACCCGGAAGTCGCTGTCGACCAGGTTGTCGGAGACGCGCTGGCCCATCTTGCCGGCGGCCCCGATGACGGCGACGGTCTTGACGTCGACCTGGGTCTGGATCTCGGTGGCCATTACTTGCTCCTCAGGAGGGTGTCGATGCTGTGCTGCGTCCACTGGTGTTCGAGCCGGGCGGTGGCGTCGTAGCCCTCGTCCTGCCACGGGAGCCAGTGCTCCACGATCTGGTTGATGCCGCGCTCGGCGGGACGGACGGCGGCGACCATGCCGTCGTGATCGAGGAGGCCCTCGCCGAGCGGGCAGCCGGCGTAGGTGAAACCGACCCAGCCGTCGCGGCGGGTGAAGGCGAAGTCCTTGACGTGGATGTTGACCACGTACGGCGCGGTGGCGGTCACCACGTCCACGGGGCGTTCCAGCCGGGCGACGCTGTTGCCCGGGTCCAGGACGATGCCGAGGTGCGGGTCGTCGACGGCGCGTACGACGTCCACCAGGTCGTCGGTGGCGACCTGTTCGTAGGTCTCCAGGCCGAGGGTGACGCCGGCGTCGGCGTAGCGCGGCACCGCTTCCTTCAGCAGGGCGACCGCCTCGGCGGTGCCCGGCCGGTGGTCGGCCGTGTTGAGCATGGAGCGGACCAGGGTGACGCCCAGTTCGCCCGCCATGTCGAGGTACTTCAGCAGGTGCTCGGGGCGGATGCCGCGGGTGCCCAGCTCCAGGGTGAGGCCGAGGTCGTCGGCGGTGGCGCGGACGTCGGCGACCCGTGCGGCGTCGTAGGACTCGATCGGGGCGTAGTCGCAGATCTGGAAGACCTCGCCGCCGAGCGCTGCCGTGTCCCGCAGCATCGCGGGCAGGGTCATCGGCTCGGGCGCGCGGTCGGAGATCCGCCAGAAGTACGCGTAGGTGCTGATGCCGTACGCCATCACGCCACCGCCGCCGGGGCCGGGGAGCGGATCTCGTCGAGGATGGCCTCGACGCCCGCCGGGTCGTGGGCGAACCGGCCGAGGAACAGCCCTTCGGCGGTTCCGTTCAGACGGGTGAGGAGGCCGGGGCCCGCGCTGCCGCCGTAGACGACGGTGGAGCCGGTGTGCTCGGGGCGGGTGTCCAGCCAGTCGCGCAGGGCGGTGCACACGGTGCCGATGTGGTCGGCGGAGGCGGGCTCGGGGGCACCGATGGCCCACTGGGGTTCGTAGGCGAGGACGACGGCGCCCTCCAGTCCGTGCAGCAGGCGCTCCGCCTCGGCGACCGTGCGGGCGGCGGCGTCCGAGGCGTCGGACGCGTCGCGTTCGCCGACGCAGAGGACGGGGGTGAGGCCGTTGCGCAGGGCGGCGGCGGTCTTGGCGGCGACGACGGTGTCGCCCTCGCCGTACAGGCGGCGGCGCTCGGCGTGGCCGACCTCGGCGTAGCGGCAGCCGATCTCCTTGAGGACGGGGCCGCCGACCTCGCCGGTGTAGGGGCCGCTGTCCTCGGTGGCGATGTCCTGGGCGCCGAGGGCGACGCCGTAGGGGGCGAGGATGCCGGCGGCCGGGACCAGGGTCGGGAAGGCGGGGAGGACGAACAGGCGGGCGGCGCCGGAGACGACGGCGGGGTGGCGGTCGGCGAGGGCGGCGATCCTGCGGGCCCAGTTGAGGGTCTGGTGGTGGCCGAAGTACATCTTCAGGCTCACCCCCAGCAGGACGGGTGACGGGGCGGGGCTGGTCATCAGGCGGCTGCCCCGTCGCCCGCGCCGGTCTCGTAGTCGCACATCAGCTGGACCTTGGCCGCCGACGCGGAACTCTTGTCGAAGCGGTAGGTGAGCCATTCGGCGGCGAGGCGGCGGGCCAGTTCGAGGCCGATGACACGCTGGCCGAAGGTGAGGATCTGCGCGTTGTTGGAGAGGATCGCCCGCTCGACGGAGAAGGAGTCGTGGGCGGTGACCGCCCGGATGCCCTTGACCTTGTTGGCGGCGATGGCCACGCCGAGTCCGGTCCCGCACACCAGCAGGGCGCGGTCGGCCTCGCCGCGGGCCACCATCTCGGCGGCGGCGATGGCGACCTTCGGGTAGGCGGTGTGCCCGTCGGCGTCGACGCCGACGTCGGTGACCTCGGCGACCAGGGCGCTGCCGGCCAGGTCCTGTTTGAGGGCTTCCTTGTACTGGTAACCGGCGTCGTCGGACCCGACGACGATGCGGAGCTTGTCGGTCATCTCGGCTTTCCTCAGTGGTGGTCGTGGGGGTGGTCTTCGTGGGGGCGCCGGATCAGCACGCCGTGCACGGCGCGGGTGATCAGGGCGAGGGAGTGGGCTCCGGCGTCGGGGGTGCCGAGGGACTTCTCGGCGTGCGGGCGGGCCCGGCCCTTGCGGGGCAGCAGTGCGGCGGTGGCGGCCGCCGCCTCGGTGGCGGCGGTGGCGGCACGGTCCCACGCGTCGGTGAGGGCCTGCCCGTCGGCCACGGCGGCGGCCAGCGTCTCGGCGAAGGGCACGAGGACGTCGACCATCGTCTTGTCGCCGACCTCGGCCCCGCCGAGCCTGCGGACGGCGGCGGACGCCTCGGTCACCCCGGCGGCGACCCGGTCGGCGTCCGGTGCCTCCCGGTCGCCCAGCGCGGTGCCGAGGGAGTGCAGGATCGCGCCCCACAGCGCGCCGGAGGTGCCGCCCGCCCGGTCGGCCCAGGCGTCGGCGGCACGGGCCAGGACGGTGCCGGCGCCCGCTCCGCGCGCGTGGGCGTCGGCGGCGGCGCCGCATGCGGCGGTGGACCCCCGCCGCATGCCGATGCCGTGGTCGCCGTCGCCCGCCACGGCGTCGATGCGGCCCAGTTCCTCGACGTGGGTGTCGACGGCGGCGGCCACCGCCTCCAGGGCGGCCAGTACGGTCGCCGCGGCGTGCCGGGAGTCCTCGGAGGCCGGGGGTACGGCCGGGTCCGCGTCCTCCTCGGCCGACGGCTCGCCGGCGTCGGGCACGGGTGCGTCGAGGGTGCCCTTGCGGAAGGCCGGGGTGTCGGCCGGAGCCCGCCACAGCTCCTCCAGCTCCTCGTCCAGCCAGGTCAGGGTGAGGGAGACGCCGGCCATGTCGAAGCTGGTGACGAGTTCGCCGACCTCGGGGTCGACGATCTCCACCCCGGCCTCCCCGAGGAGGGCGGCGACCTTGCGGTAGACGACGAACAGTTCCTCGTACTTGACCGAGCCGAGGCCGTTGAGGACGACGGCGGCGCGCTGCCCCCGCGGCCCCGGGGCGTCCTCGGGGAGTTCCTTCAGCAGGGTGTCCACCAGCAGCCGGGCCGCCTCGTCGGCGGTCGGCAGAGGTTCCTCGCCGATGCCGGGCTCCCCGTGGATGCCGAGGCCGACGGCCATGCGGGCCTCGGGGACGGTGAAGAGGGGGTGGTCGGCGCCGGGCAGGGTACAGCCGGAGAAGGCGATGCCGAAGGAGCGGGTGCGGGCGCCGGCCCGTTCGGCGACGCGCACCACGTCGTCCAGGGCGAGGCCCTGCTCGGCCGCGGCGGCGGCCGCCTTGAAGACGGGCAGGTCACCGGCGATGCCGCGGCGCTCGGCGGACTCGTCGGGACCCGCGCTCGCCATGTCGTCGGCGACGGCGAAGGTCCGGGCGTCGATGCCGTCGGCGGCCAGGCGCTCGGCGGCCTGCCCGAAGTGCAGGACGTCACCGGCGTAGTTGCCGTACATCAGCAGCACACCGGCGCCGCCGTGGGCGGCCCTGGCGACCGAGCGGATCTGCTGGGCGGAGGGCGAGGCGAAGACGTTGCCGACCGCGGCGCCGTGGGCCAGTCCGCGTCCCACCAGGCCGGAGAAGGCCGGGTAGTGCCCCGAGCCGCCGCCGATCACGACGGCGACCTGTCCGGCCGGGGTGCGGGTCGCCCGGACGACGCCGCCCGTGACGGGGCGCACCCAGCGCCGGTGCGCGGCGGCGAACCCTTCCAGCGCCTCGTCGGCGAAGGCGGCGGGGTCGTTGAACAGGCGGGTCATCGCAGGGCCTCCATGGTCCGGCGCTCGGGGTCGGGGGTCGGTTCGTCGGTGCGGTGGCGGGTGGCGAGCCGGATCATCAGGACGGCGGACAGCAGCATGAAGAAGCCGACGAGGTAGAGCGGCACGTAGTAGGCGCCGGTCCAGTCCTTGAGCCAGCCGGTGATGTAGCTGGAGGCGAAGCCGGCGATGTTGCCCGCCGTGTTGATCAGGGCGATGCCGGCCGCGGCGGCGGCACCGGTCAGGAAGCGGGAGGGCACGGACCAGAAGACCGGCAGGGCGGCGAAGATGGCGCAGGCGGTCACGGTGATCACGGCGACCGTGGCCGTCGGCGAGCCCATGTAGAGGGCCAGCGGGATGGAGAGGCCGCCGACGACGGCCGGTCCGGCCACATGCCAGGTGCGGGTGCCGTGACGGGTGGCGTGCCGGGTCCAGAAGAAGAGGACGACGGCGGCCGGCAGGTACGGGATGGCCGTGATCCACGCCTTGTCCATCACGCTGAAGGTGGTGTCGTACTGCTCCTGGAAGCCGTTGATGATCGTCGGCAGGAAGAAGGCGAGGGCGTAGAGGCCGTAGACGAAGCCGAAGTAGACGACGGCGAGGGTCCAGACCCGGCCACTGGTGAAGGCCCGCTTCAGGTCGCCCTTGGCGTGCTGTCCCTCGTGGCCCGTCTTCCGGGCGTTCTCGGCGGCCAGCTCGGCGGTCAGCCAGTCGCGCTCGGCGGGGGTGAGCCACTTGGCGTCGGCGGGCTTGTCGATCAGGTAGAACCAGGCGACGACGCCCAGGACGATCGCGGGCAGCGAGACGAACAGGAACATCACGCGCCAGCCCTCGAGGCCGAACAGGCCGTGGCGGCCGATCAGCCAGCCCGCCAGCGGGGCTCCGAACACGGTGGTGAGCGGCTGGGCGAGGTAGAACAGGCCGAGGATCTTGGTGCGGTGGCGGGAGGGCACCCACTGGCTGAGGAAGAGGATGGCGCCGGGGAAGAAGCCGGCCTCGGCGACACCGAGCAGGAAGCGCAGGGTGTAGAGCTGGCCGCTGCTGCTGACCCAGGTGAACAGCAGGGAGACGATGCCCCAGGTCACCATGATCCGGGCCAGCCAGCGGCGGGCGCCGAAGCGGTGCAGGGCCATGTTGCTGGGGACCTCGAGCACGATGTAGCCGAGGAAGAAGATCCCGGAGGCGAAGCCGAACTGGGCGGCGGTCAGGGCGAGATCCTGTCCCATGCCGTTCGGTTCGGCGAACGAGACGGCCGTGCGGTCCAGATAGTTCACGAAGAACATCAGCGCCACGAACGGCACGAGGCGGACTGAGACCTTCTTGATGGCAGTTCTCTCGACTGCCGCGGATGGCGCTTGGGCACCCATGGGCGACTCCTCGGCTCGCCCGGACAGCTCTGTCCGGGGTGGGTCGTGCCCGGCGATCCGCCACAAAGGGGGCGGCCGGCCGGTTCGCCTTCACGCTATGCCTCCGATCCAAATTGGTCACCAATTTACCAGTGTGGCGACGGTCATAGATTTCCCAGCGCCCGAACTCTTGACAAACCACGACCGTGGCGGAGGTGAACTGCCTGGTCAGCCAGGTGAGTACGGCATCTGGTTGACTGGTGACCGTGACCAGTCAGCCTGATCAGCACAGCTCCGCCGCCGCGCCCGACCTCGCGCAGCTCCTGCGGCCCGTGGTGCGCGAGTCGTCCGTCAGCGAGGTCGCCAAGCGGCTCCTCGACCACCTCTCGGCCGGCGACATCCGGCCCGGCACGCGCCTGCCCGCCGAACGGCAGCTCGCCGAGGCGCTGGGCGTGGCGCGGTCCAGTGTGCGCGGCGCGCTCTCCGCCCTGGACGTGCTCGGCATCATCGAGATCCGGCCGGGCTCCGGCTCCTACGTGCGCGAGGGCACCTCGGAGTTCCTGCCCCGGGCGATCAACTGGGGGCTGATGCTGGGCCAGCGGCGCACCCAGGACCTGGTCGAGGTGCGCACGTACATGGAGGGCGTCTCGGCACGGCTGGCGGCCGAGCGCGCGACCGACGCGGACGTGGCCCGGCTGGAGGAGCACCTCCAGCACATGCGGGACGCGGGCGGCGACGTCACGGCGTTCAT
Source organism: Streptomyces rochei (assembly GCA_002155895.1). GTDB lineage: Bacteria > Actinomycetota > Actinomycetes > Streptomycetales > Streptomycetaceae > Streptomyces > Streptomyces rochei. The sequence goes on along the minus strand of MUMD01000259.1, from coordinate 20,463 downwards.
CGACGCCGACATCGCCTTCCATCTGGAGACGGCCCGCATCGCGCGCAACAGCGTGCTCAGCGACATCCTGCACAGCATCCGTGCGCTGCTCCAGGTGTGGATGGAACGCGTCAGCGACATCGAGGGCACCGTCAGCGGCACACTGTGCGAGCACGACGCGGTCCTGGAGGCGATCCGCGCGCGCGACCCGGAGGCCGCCGACCGGGCCATGGCCGAGCACATGAGGATGGCCAGCGCACGGCTGCGCGCCTCCGTGGACGGCGACGCCTGACCCGTACGCCCCCTCCGCCCCTCCAGTCGCCCGCCGCCCACCACGCGGCGTTCAGCTCACCGTCGACGCGCGGTCAACGCCCCTGGGCACCGTGAGCCGCGCACGGTGGACTTCCCGCTCCTGGAGGGCAGATGAGCACGGCGGAACAGCACGAGCACCCGGGCAGACGCACGGTACTGAGAGCGGCCGTGGCCGGCGGCGTCGCCGCGACGGCGACCGGGACCGCGGCGGCCGTACCCGCGCAGGCCGCGGAGGCCACCGGACGGCGACGCTTCGACGCCGACAGCCCGCGTTTCACGCTGGCCGTCCTGCCGGACACGCAGTACCTGTTCGACGCGGACAGCACCGACCCCGCTCCCCTGCGGGAGACCTTCCGTCACCTGGTGACCGACCGCTCCGGGGCCAACATCGCCTTCATGACCCACCTCGGCGACGTCACCGAGCACGGCACCGAGGACGAGATCCGCCGCGCCGCCCAGACGTTCCGCACGCTGCACGGCAAGGTGCCCTACAGCGTGCTGGCCGGCAACCACGACATCCCGTCGTCGACGGACGACCAGCGCGGAGATTCCGCCTATCTGAGCGAGTTCGGGCCCCGCCGCTACGCCTCCATGCCCACCTTCAAGGGCGCCTCGCCGGACGGCTACAACAGCTACCACGTCGTCCGGGCCGCCGGCCGCGACTGGCTGATCCTCGCCCTGGACTGGCGGATCAGCGACAAGGGCACGGCCTGGGCACAGGGCGTGCTCGACGCCCACCCGACGCTGCCCGCCGTGCTCACCACGCACGACCTCGCCCACGCGGACGAGGAGGGCACGGCCCGGCTCTCGGGCAACGGACAGCGGCTGTGGGACGGTCTGATCCGCGGCAACGACCAGATCTTCCTGGCCCTCGGCGGACACTACTGGCCGCCCGGTCGCACGGTCCTGCGCAACGACGCGGACAACGATGTCCACCTCCACGTCACCAACTACCAGGACCGCTACTACGGCGGCGCCGGCATGATCCGCACCTACGGTTTCGACCTCGCGCGCGGGGTGATCGACGTCGAGACGTTCGCCCCGTGGTTCCTGGCGCGCGATCCCGCCCGGCGCACCCCGCTGGAGGCCGAGACGGTCGAACTGACGGGCCCCGCCGACCGGTTCAGCCTGAGCGTCGACTTCGCCGAACGCTTCCGGGGCTTCTCCCCCGTCGCGCCGCCCGAGCCGCGGCCCGCCTCCGCCGTGATGCCCCGCGGCACCATCGCGTACTGGAGGTTCGACGCCTCCGGCATGACCACCCCCGCGGACGGCGGTCCGGTCCCCGACGGCCTGGTCGTCCGCGACCTCTCCGGCCACGGCAACGACCTCACGGCCGGCCGGCTGCACCACAGCGGCCCCGAGGCGCTCACCTGGTCCGCGGACCACCACCCCGGTCAGCCCGCGCACGCCAGCCTCCGCTTCGACGGCGGCAAGGGACCGGACCGCGGCGCCGTCCTGCGCACCGGTGCGCGGGCCCCACTCAACAGCGAGAGGTTCCCGCGCGGGTACACCATCGAGACCTTCGTGCGGTTCCCCGAGCCGTTCGAGGGTGATCACGGCTGGATGGGCATCCTGAGCTGGGAGGGGCGCAACGGGGACGCGGGCAAGACCACCGGCTGGTCCCCGCTGGAGCCCACGTGCAGTCTCAACGTGTCCCCGGAGCGGTTCCTGCAGTTCGTCGTCTACCCCGACCGCCAGGACGCGGACCCCACTTCATGGAGCCACGCGGTCCCGGTCGGCCGCTGGACGCACGTCGCCGTGGTGAACGACGGCCGCCGCACCGTCGTGTACGTCGACGGTTCGAGGATCGCCCGCAACCCCACGGCCCCCTCGACCGGCATCGCGACCCTCGGCAAGCCCTTCGTCCTCGGTGCCACCCAGTTCGACGGGAAGTTCGGGCAGGGTTTCTACGGCTGGATCGGCGACACCCGCATCGTCGACCGGCCGCTGCGGACACGGGACTTCCTCACCCCCTTCGACTGACGCCCGCCCGCGGGGACCGGCAGGACCGCCGGGGCGCACCGGCGGCCCGCGCGGTCTGTCGGGCCCGGCGGGTCGTCAATAGCCTGGGCGTACAAGGCCGTTGTCGACCGAGGAGTCCCATGTCCACCGCGCAGCAGGTCCCCGACATCCTCTCCCCCGAGTTCGCGGCGAACCCGTACCCGGCGTACCGGGTGATGCGCGAGAGCGCGCCGCTCATCCACCACGAGGCCACCCAGAGCTGGATCGTGTCGCGCTACGAGGACGTGGAGCGCGTCTTCAAGGACCGCGCCGGGCAGTTCACCACCGAGAACTACGACTGGCAGATCGAGCCGGTGCACGGCAGGACGATCCTGCAGCTGAGCGGGCGCGAGCACGCGGTCCGCCGTGCGCTGGTGGCCCCCGCCTTCCGCGGGGCCGAGTTGCAGGAGAAGTTCCTGCCGGTCATCGAACGCAACTCCCGTGAACTCATCGACGCCTTCCGGCACACCGGACGGGCCGATCTGGTCGCCGACTACGCGACCCGCTTCCCCGTCAACGTGATCGCGGACATGCTGGGCCTGGACAAGGCCGATCACGACCGCTTCCACGGCTGGTACACGTCGGTCATCGCCTTCCTCGGCAACCTCTCCGGCGACCCCGGGGTGGCGGAGGCGGGGGCGCGCACCCGGGTCGAGTTCGCCGAGTACATGTTCCCGATCATCCGGGAGCGCCGGGAGAAGCCGGGCGACGACCTGCTGTCGTCCCTGTGCGCCGCCGAGGTCGACGGGGTGCGGATGAGCGACGAGGACATCAAGGCGTTCTGCAGTCTGCTGCTCGCGGCGGGCGGTGAGACCACCGACAAGGCCATCGCGAGCATCTTCGCCAACCTGCTGGCCCATCCCGAGCAGTTGGCGGCGGTGCGCGAGGACCGGAGTCTGATACCCCGCGCCTTCGCCGAGACGCTGCGCTACACGCCGCCCGTCCACATGATCATGCGGCAGACGGCGGCCGACGTGGAGCTGAGCGGCGGGACCGTGCCAGCGGGCGCCACCGTCACCTGTCTGATCGGCGCGGCCAACCGGGACGGGAACCGATACCGCGAGCCGGACCGTTTCGACATCTTCCGCGACGACCTCACCACCACGACCGCGTTCTCCGCCGCCGCCGACCATCTCGCCTTCGCGCTCGGACGGCACTTCTGTGTGGGGGCGCTGCTGGCGAAGGCCGAGGTCGAGACCGGCGTCGGCCAGCTGCTGGACGCCATGCCCGACCTGCGGCCGGCCGACGGTTTCGAGGTGGTGGAGCAGGGCGTCTTCACCCGGGGCCCGCGGTCGCTGCCGGTGCGGTTCACGCCCCGCGCGGTCTGACCGGTGGCGGACCGGTCCGTCACGGCACCACGGGGGTGAAGAGCGCCGGCAGGGCCGTCAGCCCGCGCATCCAGATGGACGGCCGCCAGGTCAGCTCGTCCGGCTCCACCGCGAGCACCAGGTCGGGGAGGCGTTCCAGCAGGGTCTCGACCGCCGTGCGGGCCATGACGTCGGCGAGCAGCGGTGCCGGGTAGGGGCACCGGTGCTCGCCGTTGCTGAAGGACAGGTGCGCGGAGTTCTCGGCGCCGACGTGGGCCTCGGGCCACAGCTGCGGGTCGGTGTTGGCCGCCGCCAGGCCCAGCACCAGGCAGTCACCGGCCCGGATCTGCCGGCCGCCGAGCTGGGTGTCGTTCACGGCCCAGCGGCCGATGAAGTTCTGGGTCGGCGTGTCCAGCCACAGCACCTCGTTCAGCGCCTCGCCCACGCTGAGCCGGCCGCCCGAGACGTTCAGGGCGAAGCGTTCGTCGGTGAGCAGCAGTCTGAGGGTGTTGCCGATCCAGTTGGCGGTGGGCTGCTGGGCGGCGGCGATGACCGAGATCAGGTCCTGGACGATCTCCTCGTCGGTGAGCCCCGCCGGGTGGGTCAGCATCCGGGAGGTGACGTCGGGTCCGGGCCGTTCGCGCTTGTGGCGCACCAGGCGGTGGATGCGCTCGCCCACCCGCGCGTACGCCGCCACCGGGTCGTCGCCCTCCGCCGCGTCCAGGGAGACCCGCAGGTCCTCGACGAGCTGCCGGGTCTCGTCCCCGCCGTGCGGCATCCCGCACATGCGCACGGCGGCACGCATCGGCAGGGCGTGGGCGTAGTCCCGCATCAGCTCGGCCCGGCCGCTGCCGGCGAAGGACGCGATGAGGTGATCGGCGAGCTGGCGGCAGTCCCGGGCCAGTTCGAACTGGTCGACGCCGGCGAGTGCCTGCGAGATGACGCCGGCCCGCCGCCGGTGTTCCTCGCCCTCGGTGAACAGGACGGACGGCTGGTAGCCGACGTAGGGCAGGAGCGGCCAGTCGGGCGGGATGGCGTCCCACTGGTTCCAGCGGCGCGAGTCCCGGGCGAACAGCTCGTCGTGGCTGGTGACGTAGCTGACCTCGGCGTAGCCGAGGACCAGCCAGGCGGGGATGGAGCCGTCCAGGAGCACCGGGGCCACGGCGCCGTGCTCGGCCCGCAGACCGCGGTACAGCTCCGACGGTGTCTGCTGGTACTCCAGTCCGGCGAGCGCCACGGCCTTGTCGTGCGCGGGGCACGCGGGCGGGACGGCGTGGTCCGGAGCGGGGTGGATGTCGGTCACGATGCGCTCTCCTGGGCCAGGGCCAGTTGGTAGAGGTGGTCCACGAGGGTGACCAGTACGTGCTTGCCCGAGGTCCGCACCCGTGCGTCGCAGTCGATCAGCGGTACGTCGTCGGGCAGGGCGAGGGCCTGCCGGATCTCGTCCAGGGAGTGCCGGGCCCGGTCGTCGTCGAAGCGGTTGACGGCGACCACGAACGGGGTGCGGTGGTGTTCCAGCCGGTCTATCGCGTACCAGGAGTCGTCCATCCTCCGGGTGTCGACGAGGACGACGGCGCCGAGGGTGCCGGAGAACAGCCGGTCCCACAGGAACCAGAAGCGCTCCTGGCCCGGGGCCCCGAACAGGTAGAGCACCATGCGCTCGTTGAGGCTGATCCGGCCGAAGTCGAAAGCCACCGTGGTGGTGGTCTTGCCCGTCAGTCCGCCGGTCTCGTCGACGCCGACGCCGGCCTGGGTCATCACCTCCTCGGTGTTGAGGGGGCGGATCTCGCTGACCGAGCGGACGAGGGTGGTCTTGCCGACGCCGAAGCCGCCGACGACGACGATCTTCAGCCCGGTCTCCGCGGCGTCGGTCAGGGGCGTGCGGCCCGAGGCGGTGACGGTCGGTGAGGGCGGGTCAGAGGTTGCGGAGCCCATGGAGCACCTCCTGGAGAAGGGCGGTATCGGGGTGCGTCGCGGCGGCCTGCCCCAGGCGCGGATGGCGGGCGGTGATCCGGCCGGTGGCGAGCAGGTCGCCGAGCAGGATGCGGACCACGGTGATCGGCAGTGCCAGTTCCGCGGCGACCTCGACCACGGCCGTCGGGTGCCGGCAGAGGTCGAGGATGCGTACGTGTTCCGACTGCATGCCGGGCGCCGGTTCGCATTCGCTGACCACGAGCGTGACGAGGTCGAACGAGTCGTCGGCACGGCTGCGCCCGCCGGTGACCGTGTAGAGCCGGTCGGGTGCGCCGGTGTCCACGGGCCTGCGGGTCACGGCGTACGGCTCCCGGGGGCGGCGTGGCGCGGCTCGGCCCGCAGGTGCTCGCCGATCTGCTCGACCATCTCGGTCATCTGGTGGCCGACCACGCCCGGGTCGGCGTCCTCCACCGCGACGACGGCCAGGTGTGCGCCCTCGCCGGCCTCGACGATGAACAGCAGCCCTCCGTGGAACTCGGTCATGGAGTGCCGGACGCCGCCCGTGCCGTTGCCGAACTCGACGGACGCCCCCTGGGCGAGGGCCTGGATGCCGGAGCAGATCGCGGCGAGCTGGTCCGCCCGGTCCAGGGTGAGGTGTTCGGTCCAGCACAGTTTGAGGCCGTCGCGGGAGAGGACGAGGGCGTGCCGGGTGCCGGGGGTGCGGTCGAGGAGGTTCTGCAGGAGCCAGGTGAGGCTGTTGTCGGTGGTCTGCATGGTGGGTGGGGGGACGGTGGTTCCTGGTTCTGCGGTCACCGGCCCGTTCCTCCAATCTCACGAGCTCGAAGGGCGAGGGGCGCCGAGGTGCGCGGCGCGGTCCGGCGCGGGCTACGCGGGCGGTTCGGACTCCGGTGCGGGGCCGGCCGCCCCGGACCGGCGCCCGCGGTGGAAGGCGCCGAAGCTGGAGCCGGCGTCCCGGGGCGCCGTCGCCGCCCGGTCGGGGGTCTCGCGGCGCTGCTCCCGCCGTTCGCGCTCGGCGGCGGCCATGGTGCGGCCCGGGGAGCGCACGGGCAGGCCGCCCGCGGTGGCGGGTGCGGGCCGGGCCCGCTCGGCCCGTTCGGCCCGCTCGGGCGGATCGGGGCGGACGTCCGGGACGCGTCGCCTCTCCACGGGTGTCTCGGCGGCCGGGGCGGGACCGGGGACGGCGGGGGCGACACCGGCCGAGCGGCCGAAGGTCGCGGACGGTCCCGGGTCCCGCTGCTGGGCGAGCAGTTGCGGCGGGAGCAGGACGACGACACCCGTGCCGCCGCGTGAGGAGGGCCGGTAGCTGACGGCGATCCGGTACTTGGCGGCCAGCCGTCCGACCACGGCGAGGCCGAGCCTGGTGCCCTGGAGCGAGGCCAGGTCGTTCATGCGACCCGACACCGCCTGCTCGGCGTGGCGCATGGCCGCGTCGGCCATCTTCAGTCCGCTGTCCTCGATGGTGACGACGATTCCGGCGGTACGTTCCTCCACGTAGACGTGGACCTCGTCGATGGGCGGCGAGAAGTTGGCGGCGTTGTCCATGAGTTCGGCCAGCAGGTGCATGACGCCTTCGGCCGCGTACCCGGAGATGGCGGCGCTGGTGGAGCAGTGCATCCGGACCCGGCGGTAGGCGGCGATCCTGCCCACGGCTCCGCGCAGGATGCTCTCCATCACGATGGGCTTGTTCCAGGCCCGGCTGGAGCGCCCGCCCATGAGGAGGGCGAGGCGGTCGGTGACGAGGCCGAGCTGTGAGGTGCTGTGGTCCAGGCGGAGCAGGTCGCCGAGGACTTCCTCACCGTGGCGGTCCTGCATGTCGCGCAGGTCGGCGAGCATGCTGACGGCCTTGGCCTGGACCCGGCTGAGGGACTTGGCGGCGGCCGCCTGGGCCGCGGCGGTGCGCCGTTCGCTGTGGGCCAGCTCCCGGACGAAGAGTTCGGCCAGGGCGCGTGCCTGCGGGCCGTGCGGCCACTCCAGTTCGGCCAGGACGACGTCCGCCGAGGTGCCGTCGCGCAGTTTCTCCACCGCGGCGGGCAGGGTGCGGCTCGCGAGCTGTTCCAGCTCCGCGGTGAGCCGGTGGGTCTCCTCCCGCGCCTGCCGGTGCCGGGAGTCGGCGTCCGCGGCCTGCCGTACGGCGTCCTCGGCGAGCGCGGCGAAGCTCTGTGCGACCTGCTGCAGGTGCGCGCCGGAGACGGGCGCGGTGTTCGCCACGGCCTCCTCGGCGCCCGCGCCGTCGCGGATCTGCTGGGCGATGCCGGGCAGGGCGACGTTGACGAGGTGCACGAACCCGGCGTTCTCGTGGGCGAGTCGGGTCTTGAGCGCGCTGATCTCCGTCCTGCGGTCGGCCGCGGTCCGGCGGGCCCGTCCGACCAGGTGCGAGCCGAGCACGACGGCCGCGGCGACACACAGCCAGGACGACACGGCGAGGGTCGCGGTCCAGCTCCGGGCGGTGTCGGGGGCCGCGGCCCAGGCGGCGCCGGCGGCCGCTGCGGCGGCCGGCAGCACGACCAGGGGGACGGTGGGGGTGGTACGGCGGGCTTTCTGCGTCCTGGGTGGGGCGGGGGGTGCAGACACTGACATTCCGCGGTCCCTCTGGTCCTTGAGAGCGGGGAAAAGGGGCGAGTCGGCGCGCGTCGGCGCCGGGCCGTGGCGTCCGCCCGAGCCGATGGTGATCGCTCCGGCGGACTTGCGGCTCATGCTAGTCAGCGGCCGGTGTACGTAAGCCGGAGCGGCCGCAGACCCCACCGAGGAGCGAACTTCTCCCGCATCCCCCCGATCGAACGCATCGATGTGCTACAGGCGTTCTGGGCGGGACGGCCGCCCCGCCGTCCCCGCGCCGCCCGCCCCCTCTTCCGGGTCGGCGGGTCCGTCCGTCAGGGGCGTCGGCCGGCGCGGACGCGGGTATGTAGGGTGGCTTGCGCATACATACCCGAGCGCTTTCCCCCGGTAGGAGCCGTCCCCATGTCCCAGTGCGGCGGGCACACCCGAGCGGTGTCGCTGCTGCGCTGTGCGCTGGCGCTGGTGACCGTGGTGGTCGCCGTGCTCTGTGTGGCCGGAGCGGGACGGTCGCCTGCCGCGGGGGCCGGTGCCGCGACGGCCACGGCCGGTTCGGCGGCGCCGTCCACCGTGCGCGCCGTCGACCGCGCCCAGGGCGACGAGGTGTCGCCCACGGCCCCTCGCCCGTGCGAGAAGAAGGGCCTGGCCGAGCAGTCCTCGACGCGCGGGGACGTCCGCGTCCCGGAGGCGCCGTCCGCCGGTTCCGCGGACACGGCCGCACAGCGCGGGACGGCCCCGCCGGCATCGGCCGCCCGCACCGCCTCGGGGCCCGCTCCGCCCGCCGCTTGTGCCGGCGGTGTCTCGACCACCGTTCTGAGGATCTAGACCGGCCCGTTCGTGCCGCGTCCACCGCATCCTCGTGAACGGAGTCCTTCCTCATGTCCTCCTCCCGGTCGCCGCGCCGGGCGGGAGCGGTTCTCGCGTCCTGGCGCCCCGTGCAGTGGGCCGCCGCCGGGGCCGGTGCCGCGCTGACCGCCGTCGTCGTGGGGGTTCCCACCGCCGTCGTGCCCTCGCCCTTCTTCTCCCGGTCGGTTCCCGTCCAGTGGTGGAACCCGCCGGTCCTCGCGGCCACGGCCGTCCTCGCGGGCATCGTCCTGGCCACCTTCGTGCGCCCGCCCGGGGCGAGCGGGCGGGTGCGGACCGACGGTCCCGGCAGCAGGCTGGGTCCGCTCGGCGGTGTGCTGTCCTTCCTCGCCGTGGGCTGCCCGGTCTGCAACAAGGTCGTCCTGCTGCTGCTCGGCGGCTCCGGAGCGCTGACCTACTGGGCCCCGCTCCAGCCGGTCGTCGCCGTCGCCTCCCTGGCGCTGCTGGCCGAGGCCGCGCTGCGCAGGCTGTCGACGGCCGAGGCGTGCCCACTGCCGCCCCGCGCCTGAGCGCGGACGCCACCTCGCGTCCGGCCGCTTCCTCCTGACTGCTCCTCCCTTCTTCCTCCTCCCTTCTTCCTCCTCTTTTGGAGTCGATCATGAACGCTGCGTCACGCCTGCCCGAGAAGTCCCGTTCCGGCCCCGGCCGCGGCGGCCCGGTACCGGGTCGCCGGCTGCGGCTGGTCCTGGCCGCCCTGGTGCTGGTGGCCGCCGTCGCCGTCGCCGCCGTCGCCCTGGGCGGCGGGGGATCCGCCGACCGTTCCGCCACCGCGTCGCGGTCCGGTTCGCCGTCCGCGGCTCCGCCCGCCCACCCGGCGCTGCTCGCGCTCGCCCGACGGGACGCCGACGACCCGTACGCCGTGGGGAAGCCGGACGCGCCCGTGGTGCTGATCGAGTACTCGGACTTCCAGTGCCCCTACTGCGGCCGGTTCGCCCGTGAGACCAAGCCCGCGTTGCTGCGCGACTACGTCGACGCGGGCGTGCTCCGGATCGAGTGGCGTCACTTCCCCGTCTTCGGCGCGGAGTCGGAGCAGGCGGCCCGGGCCTCGTGGGCGGCGGGCCGGCAGGGCCGGTTCTGGCAGTTCCACGACACCGTCTACGGGAAGCCCCGCGAGCGCAACAAGGGCGACTTCGCCGAGAAGGAGCTGCTCGCCATGGCCGAGGAGGCGGGGGTCGAGGACCTGGACCGCTTCCGTGCGGACATGGCCTCCGACGCGGCGGACGAGGCCGTGGCCCGGGACGTCGAGGAGGGGTACGCGCTCGGGGTGAGCAGCACTCCCGCCTTCCTCGTCAACGGCCGGCCCGTCCTGGGCGCCCAGCCCACGGACGTGTTCGCCGAGGCGATCGAGGCCGCCGAGGCCGCCGAGGCCGCCGGCGCGGACCGTGCCCAGGGCGGCGGCGATGAGTGACCCGGGTTTCGCGGTGGCCTTCCTGGGCGGGCTCCTGGCGCTGCTCAGCCCCTGTTCGGCCCTGCTGCTGCCGGCGTTCTTCGCCTACTCGTTCACCGGCCGCACCCGGCTGCTGGGGCGCACCGTGCTGTTCTACGCGGGGCTGTGTCTGACCATGGTGCCGCTCGGTGTGGCGGGTTCGCTGGCCGGGCGCCTCTTCTACGGGCACCGTGACCTGCTCGTCCTGGTGGGCGGCTGGCTCGTCATCGCCCTCGGGCTGGTGCAGGCGCTGGGTCTGGGGTTCGGTTCGCGCCGGATGCAGCAGCTGGCCGGGGCGCGCCGGTCGGGCTCGGCGCTGTCCGTGGCGGCGCTGGGTGCGGTGTACGGGCTGGCCGGGTTCTGCGCCGGGCCCATTCTCGGCAGCGTCCTCACGGTGGCCGCCATGGGCGGTGATCCGTGGCGCGGTGGGGCGCTGCTCGCGGTGTACGCCCTCGGCATGGCCGTGCCGATGTTCGTGCTGGCGGCGCTGTGGGACCGGTTCGACCTGGGCCGGCGTCGCCGGCTGCGCGGACGGCCGGTGCGGCTGGGGCCGGTGCGGACGCACTCGACCTCGCTGGTGGGCGGGGCGATGTTCGTCGCCCTGGGCGCGGTCTTCCTCCTCTTCGACGGCACCTCGGCGCTGCCCTCGCCGGTGGGCGTGGACACCGAGTTCGCCTGGGAGCGGCGTCTGTCCGGGCTGGGGGACGCGGTTCCCGACCGCCTGCTGCTGGGCGCGCTCGCCCTGGTCGTGGCGGCCGGGGCCCTGATCGTGCTGGTGCGGGGGCCGCGCGAGGGCGGTCGCGGACGGGAGGACGGCGTCCGGGACCGCCCTCGCGGCGACGAGCGGGGCGCGCGGGGGCCGTCCGCGGGCGCGGGGGCCGATTCCGGCTCCCCGACACCGTCTGGGTGACTGTGGGATGCGGCCGGGCGGGACAGCGGATCGGATGGGTGCCATGCGCAAACCCATAGCCGTGGCGTCCCGCCACTCACGCCGCCTGCTCGCGTCGGGCGTCCTCCTCGCCTCCCAGTCGCTCCTGTTGGGCCTCTCCGCGGTCCCCGCCGCGGCCGACGGCACGGGTGTCCCGCCCGCCCGCGGCACCGCCCACATGGGCATGGGCGTCCTGGCCCACGAGGGAGTGCAGGGCGTGCCCATGGGCACGCGGGTCACCCAGACCGAGGGCGTGGACGTCTCCAGCCACCAGGGCAACGTCGCCTGGTCCACCCTGTGGAACAGCGGGGTCAAGTGGGCCTACGTCAAGGCCACCGAGGGCACGTCCTACCGGAACCCCTACTACTCCCAGCAGTACGGCGGTTCGTACGACACCGGCATGATCCGCGGGGCGTACCACTTCGCCGTCCCGGACGGCGCCGGCGGTGCGGCCCAGGCCGACTACTTCGTCGACCACGGCGGCGGCTGGTCCAAGGACGGCCGGACGCTGCCCGGCGTGCTCGACATCGAGTACAACCCGTACGGCGCCACCTGCTACGGCAGGACGGCGAGTCAGATGGTGGACTGGATCGGCGACTTCCTCGACCGGTACAAGGAGCGCACCGGCCGCAACGCGGTCATCTACACCTCCACCAACTGGTGGAAGCAGTGCACCGGCAACTACAGCGGCTTCGGCGACACCAACCCGCTGTGGATCGCCCGGTACGCCTCGACCGTCGGAGAACTCCCGGCGGGCTGGGACTTCCACACCATGTGGCAGTACACCTCGTCCGGGCCGACCGTCGGGGACCACGACAAGTTCAACGGCGCGCTCGACCGCGTCAAGGCTCTGGCCAACGGCTGACACCGCCCGTCGTCCGCCGTACCCCTCGGGGGCCGGCGGGCGACTCCGTCAGTCCTCGGCGAGGGAACCGAGTATGTCGACGACCCGCTCACGCACCACGTCCCGGGCGGCGGGGGGCAGTGCGCCGACATCGGTGCCGTCCAGGGCGGCGAGCGCCTGGTCGGCGCCGCCGTCGCAGGGCACGGTCTCGCCGATCACCTCGTAGCCGTCGCGTACGGCCACCCGCAGGAGGTGGCGGCCCTCGTCGTCGGCGTGCACGGCGGTGGCCACGACCAGGGGCGGCGGGCCGCCGGCCTCGGCGGGCTCCTTGCGGTAGCCGCTGGCCTTCGGTGTGCGCCAGCGCAGGCCGAGCAGCAGGTGACGCTTGGCCAGGACCTCGGCCAGGTCGGTCTCGTAGGCCCGGTCCGGTCCCAGGACGGTGGGGCGGGCGTCCAGGACCAGGGCGGCGGGCAGCAGGCAGCGCAGGCTGCTGCCGACGATGTTCCCGCCGACCGTGGCGGCCCGGCGCACGGCCCCGGTGCCGACCGTGCCGGCCGCCCGGCGCAGAACCTCGGGCACGCGGTCGTCCACGCGCTGCAGGACCACGGCGGCGCCCAGTTGTTCGGGTTCGAGCACGTTCGCCTCCGGCAGGTCGCGCAGCGACATGGCCAGGGCCGGGAAGCCGTCCCGCTGCCAGGTCGCCCACACGAGCGTGGCTCCGCCGATGGGCACCGCTCCCTCCGCCATGCACTCCTGCGCTTCGGTGACGGACGTGGGCAGACGCAACAGCATGGCGATCGACCTGCTTCCCCGGCGGGCGGCGGTACGACGAGGCCTCGCCCCCCGCCGCGTGATCACGGCCACTGCGCATTGTCCGTACCCCCACGGGGGCGCGTACAGGGCTCACTCACCCGCAGTGTGCGCCTCTCGCGCGCCGGAGCACCCCTGCCCGGACGAGCCCGCGCCGTGTGCTCCGCGCACCGCGTCGGTCAGTGTCGCGCGCAGTCCCGACTCCCCCGCGTCGACCCATGCGGGCACGTGGGCGTTCCACCGCTCGGCGGCGTCGTCCAGTGCTTCGGCGAAGGTCCGGCGGGCGCGCGCTCGGAGCAGCAGCGCGGCGACGGCCAGGAGGGGACGCGCGAAGGAACGGCCCCTGACGCGTGCCCGCACGGTCACCCGCCAGCGGCCGTCCGGGGCCGGTTGCGGCGCCGCCGTGACCGTGGCACGGGCGAGTGCGTGCGTCAGCGTTCCGCTCAGCGGCGAGGCGGCGGTACGGCGGCGTCCCCCGGTCGCCTGCCACCATCCTCCGAGGTCCAGACGCAGGCGTGCGGTGCCGTCGAGGTGGTTCCTCCCCTTCCCGCCGCCCGTCCGCAGCGTCGCCGTGAGCCACGCCTCGCGCGGCCGGGCGGCGCTCCTGACGCCGAGGGCGCAGACCAGCCGCACGCGGTGGTCCGGCCCGTGGTCCTCGGTGACGACCTCGACCGCCGTCTCGCGACGACGGTCCCACGCGAGCACGGTGAAGGTCGGACCGGTCCGCGACCGGCCGTCCGCCGCGTCCTCCGCTCCCGCGTCCTCCGCTGCCGTGTCCTGCGCCCGTGTGTCTTCGGCGAGGTCGTGGAGCGTGCCGACACACGACTCCAGCAGACGCCGGGGCACGGGAGCGAGGGTCACGGTGTGCTGGAAGCGGGCCATGACGGCGAGGATGGCCGTCCGGGTGGGCCGGCGTCATGAGGGCTTCCGGGCAGGGACGAGACCCGGCCGGCTGCCGGTTCCCGACGGGACGCCGGTGGTCGTCGGGCGACGAAGACGAATTCGCGGCCCGGGCGGTCCGGGGCGTCCCGCACCTCCCGCGGTTCGAACCCCGTTGCCTCGAGGTCCGCCTCGACCTCCTCCCGCTCGCGGAAGCGCAGGGTCGAATCGGAGGTCAGCACCGCGCCGTCCGCGGCGAAGACGTAGGTCCAGCGGAAGCCGACCAGCGGCCACCGGACCTCCGTCAGGTCGCACCAGCTCTCCACCGCGCCGACGCCGGGGATCTCCGTGACCCGCCACGTGCGCTCGCGGTCCCACTCCTCCCAGGCGCGTCGCGCCGGGTCGCGGGTCTCGAACACCAGGTGCCCGCCGGGCCGCAGGGCGGCACGGGCGCCCCGCAACGTGGCGTGCCACTCCCGTGTGACGGTGATCTCCTGGGCCGCGTTCGCCGTCATGGTGGCCAGGTCGGCCCGCAGGGCGGGCAGCGAGGTCGCGTCGCCCTCGATCCACCGCACCGTGTCACCGCCCGCCTTGGTCCGCGCCACCGCGAGGGACGCCCCCGCCGGGTCGACGCCGACGACGTCCGTGCCGCGGCCGGCCAGGAGCAGGGCGAAGACCCCCGTGCCGCAGCCGATGTCCACCACCCGCCGGGCCTCGAACTCCTCGGCCATGCGCAGGTAAGGGAGCAGGTCCGCGCGATCGGGGTCGAGGGCGTCGTAGACCGCGGCGAGCCGCGGATGCCGGAAGCACTCGTCAGCCATGCGGCCGACGGTATCCGACGTCCGCGGCCTCGCGGACGGTCCGTCAGACGGCGGGCGTCGCCGGCGCGGGACGCTCCGCCTCGGCGAGCCACTCGATGAGGGACGTACGGGCCCGGGCGACCCGTGACCGCACCGTCCCCGTCGGACACGCGCTGACGTCGGCGGCCTCCGCGTAGCGCAGCCCGAGCATCTGGGTGAGGACGAAGGCCTCCCGTCGCTCGTCGGGGAGGGTGGCCAGCAGATCGGCGAGGGCGATGCCGTCGTCGAAGCCGGGCAGGTCGCGCGGCTGGGCGCGTTCGGCGGCCGACTGCCAGTCGTCGGTGGCCGCCGTCCGCGGCCGGGCGGAGTCGCGGCGGATGCTGTCGACCACCGCGCGGCGGGCGATGGACAGCAGCCAGGTGCGGGCCGAGGAGCGCCCCTCGAACCGGTGCAGACTGCCCAGGGCCCGCAGGAACGTCTCCTGGGTCAGGTCGTCGGCGCTCTGCGGGTCGGCGCCGAGGAACGTGACGTATGTGCGCACGTCCCGGTGCAGGGCGCGTACGAAGTGCTCGACGGCTTCGGGGTCGCCGGTGCCCGCGGCGAGCGCCCAGGCCGTGATCGACGCCTCCCGGGCGTCCGTCGGCGACTGCCGGCACGAGGGTGGCGGGGCAGGATTGATCACCTGTGTCCGTCCTTCTCGGGATCGGGAACCCGGCCCATCGGGCGGCTCGCCCGTACGGGACGGGCGGGCGGCGGCGCGGGAGGGCCGGTGACGGGGTGGCGGCCGGGCGCGGGCGCGCGCGGCCGGTGCCCGAGGCGCGACGTCGTGGGGCGACGGTCCGGCGCGGATGCCGGCGGCCTCGGGGAGCCTGCTGTCGTCAGGCGACAGCGACCCCGGCGGGCGGGCCCCGGTCGGTGAGCGCACGGGCGAGGAGGAGGCGGCGCGGCATCCGGGCCGAGGCCGCCCGGCGAGGGCGGACGCGCGGCCGGTGCGGTGGCGCGGCCGGACACAGCGGCAGGCGCAGCGGGGCCAGGACCCGGGCGGTGAGGGACCGCACGATGCGGAACGCGGCGCGCTCGCCGTGTGCGAGCCACAGCCCGCACAGCAGCGCGGCCAGCAGGTGGGCGGCGAGCATCCCGGCCGGGGACGTGCCGCCCATGGCGTGGCCGACGGGGTCGGCGGCGTGCGCGGTGTGCAGGACGTGCGCGGCGTGGCCGCCGTGGCCGGCGGTGCCCATGGGCATCGGCACGCCTGCGTCCCCGGACGCGGGGGCCGACGGCATGCGGCACAGCAGTACGTCCAGCCACCGGCGTACGAGGGTCTCCTCGCCGGAGCGCCCGGGGCGGGCCGTCGCCTGGGCGAAGGAGAAGGAGGCGTGCAGGACGGTCTGCGCGGTCACGGCGAGCAGGACGACGGACGAGTGACCGCGTTCCCGGCCGGCCAGGGCCCAGGCGGCACCGCCCGTGGCCGCCGCGCCCGCCGCCACCGCCCACCAGGGCACCGCGGTGCCGGACATGAGGAGGTGGCCCAGGGCGGCGAGCAGCACGCAGACGGCCGCGAACACCGCGGCCCGTACCGTGCGACAGCACCACCCTGCTCTCATCGCGGCCTCATCCTCGCATCCGGACGCCCGTGGTCGCCGATGGGTACGGGTTCCGGTCCCGGACCCCACTCAATCCGACGTGCGTGTTCCGCGCCATACCCCGGGGGGCCGGCACCCGCGGCGCCTCCCCGCACCTACGGTCGGACGGCGGGCCGGTCCGGTTCCCGGCCGTTGCCGTGGAACGGAGGCGACGGGTGCGGAGCGGGGTGCACCGGCGCACGGAGGCCGTCCGCCGTGCCTCCGCCCCCGGAGCCGGGCGCGCGTCCCCGGCCGCCGTCCCGGGTATCTCCCGGGCAGTCCCCCACGGCCACCGGTGCGCACACCGGCACGGTCGCCCCACCTCATGGAAGGCACCCGGTATGAACGAGCCTCACGGGCTGGAGCCCGTCGCGACGTTCTGCGGCAACTGCGACTGCGGCTGCCCGCAGCTGTTCGTCGACCCCGCGGCCCCCGCGGAACGGCGGATCGTCCTGACCGACGACTTCGGCCAGCGCGTGCAGATGAGCGCCGACCAGTTCGCGTCGCTGGTCGAGGACGCCAAGGGGGGCAAGCTGGACGGTGTCGCGTCGGCCTGAGACGTCATCGGCCTGAGACGGCGTCGGTCTGAAGGCACCGCCCCCGGGAGACCGGGCGGAGGAGTCCGTCCGGCACCCGCCCGGGCCGGTCGCGCGGCCGGGCGGGTGAACGATCGGGCCGGGGCCCGGTCACGATCCGCCGCAGGGGGAACAGGGACAGGCATGCGCGCACTCGTCATCAACTGCACTCTCAAACCCTCCCCCCAGCCCTCGAACACCGAGGCCCTGGCCGGCACGGTCATCGCGGCCCTCAAGGGCCACGGTGTCGAGGTGGACGTCGTACGGGCCGTCGACCTGAACCTGAAGCCGGGGGTGGAGACCGACATGGGCGAGGGCGACGACTGGCCCGGTGTGCACGAGAAGCTGCTCTCGTCGCAGATCCTGGTCATCGCGTCGCCGACCTGGCTCGGCCGTCCGTCCTCGGTCGCCCAGCGGGTGCTCGAACGCATGGACGCCATGCTCTCCGAGACCGACGACGAGCAACGCCCCGTCGCCTACAACCGCGTCGCCGGCGTCCTGGTCACCGGGAACGAGGACGGCGCCCACCATGTGATCAGCGAGATCACCGGCGCGCTCACGGACATCGGCTACACGGTCCCCGGCCAGGCGTGGACCTACTGGCACCTCGGCCCGGGACCCGGCCCCGACTACCTGGACGACGACCGCGGCCACGACTGGGCGGCCTCCACCGGCCGTGCCATGGCCTCCAACCTGGTCCACGCGGCGCGGGCGCTCAGCGCGATGCCCCTGCCGGCGCCGCCGTCGTGACCGTGACCGCGGCGCCCGGCGCCCGGCGCCCGGCGTGCGGACCCGCCGGGAGAGCGGAGTGGCCGCGGCGGCCGGGGCGGCGCGGCCGGCCCGGCTCCGAGCCGAGGAGGAAGCGGACGATTGCCTCACCCCGTGCGGGTGACCCGTGCTTTCCGGACACCACGGGCACGCATGTCTGCCGTCGCCGATACGGGGCATTCGTGCAGGTGCAACGACGTACGAAACGCATGAGGAGCTGATGTCCGCCATGACGCACGACCTGACCCCGAAGTACACGGTCCCGGGCATCGAGCGCGAGGCCGCCGGGCGGCTGATCGGTGTGCTGCGCATGCGTCTGCACGCGCTCAACGATCTGCACCTGACCCTCAAGCACGTCCACTGGAACGTCGTGGGACCGCACTTCATCGCGGTGCACGAGATGATCGATCCCCAGGTCGACCAGGTGCGCGAGATGGCCGACGACGTCGCGGAGCGCATCGCGGCGCTCGGCGGGGTGGCGCAGGGCACGCCCGGGGCGCTGGTCTCCGAGCGCAAGTGGGACGACTACTCGATCGGGCGCGCCGACGCCATCGCCCACCTGGCCGCGCTGGACGTCGTCTACACCGGTGTGGTCGAGGGGATGCGCGCCGCGATCGACGAGGCCGGGAAGATCGACAACGCCACGGAGGACCTGCTGATCGGTCAGCTCAGGGACCTGGAGCAGTTCCAGTGGTTCGTCCGCGCCCATCTGGAGAACGCCGGCGGCACGCTGGCCACCGGCACGGCGACGTCCGAGGCGGAGGCCGCCGAACGCGGGGCGGAACTGGGCTAGGGCCCGCCCTGGGCACCCCCGGTCCCGTCGGGCGCGTCGATGGTGACGCGCCCGGCGGGTCGTGCTCAGCGCCGCCCGAGCCGGCGCTCGCCCCGGCTGCCCTGCTCGTAGGGCAGGTCGTAGTGGGCGAAGACCGCGCCCTCGTCCTCGGCCGGCAGCTCACCGTCCGGGTCGATTCCGGGGGCGTCCTTGACCAGGTTCTTGTCGTAGGTCACCTTCAGGTAGGACGGTCCGACCGTGGCCTTGTCGACCGGCACGAACACCAGGCGCCGACGGGTCGGCAGGCCGATCGTCACCGCCGCGAACGCGGGCCGGTCGGTGGCGGTGTCGAAGTAGACGGACTCCAGGGTGCCGATCTTGCGGCCGCCGACGTCGACGACGTCCTGGCCCCGCCAGTCACGGATGTTTTCGGCTTCGAACATGCTCAGTCTTCCCTTCCGAGGACGCGCTCCCTGTCGTGTTCCCCGCTTCTCGCCCCCGTCGCATGCCTTGTCCTCACTTCGGCCCAACGGGCACCCGTTCGGATAGGCTGCCTGGTGGGAGCGAAGGCCCGGGGACGTGGACGGGCACCCGGCGGAATTCCGAAGGAGACCGATGTGGATGCCCCGGACCCCGCGGTCGGACGGCTCCGGGACGGGAGCGGAGCCCTGCTCGAGGTGGGTCCGCTGCGCGACCGTCCCGGCATCCGTGCCAGCGGTGAGATCGGCGTGACCACCCGTCGGTCCTGGGAGGACGCGCTCACCGAACTGTCCCGGCGGCACTCGGACGTGTCGTACGTGGAGCTGTCCGGCGTGCGGTTCGTCGACGTGGCCGGGGTGGCGGCGCTCGCCGTCACGGCCATGGAGCTGCCCGGCGGACGGGTCGTCGTGGAGCAGCCGCCACCGCAGCTGCCCCGGGTCCTGGAGCTGTTCTGGCCGACGCTGCGGCGGATCGAGGTGACGCCGCGATGACCACGGTGAGCAGCGAGGAGACCTTCTCGCACCCGGCGCTGTTCTACCGCGGCGCGGGAGACTACACCGACCGGACGGTGGCCTTCGTACGGGAGGGGCTGACCGCCGGAGAGCCGGTGGCGGTGGCGGTGCCGGGCCCCAATCTGGAGCTGATCAGGACGGGGCTGGGCGCGGACGCGCGGGACGTCACCTTCCTCGACATGACGCGGGCCGGGCGCAACCCGGGGCGGATCATCCCCGGTGTGCTCCGGGCATTCGCCGACCGGCACCCCGAAGGCCGGGTGCGCATCATCGGCGAGCCCATCTGGGCCGGGCGGAGCGCGGTGGAGTACCCGGCGTGCGCGCAGCACGAGGCGTTGATCAACGCCGCGTTCGAGGGCCGCGCCGCCACGATCCTGTGCCCGTACGACGCGACCGCCCTGGAGGCCGACGTCCTGGCCGACGCCCTGGTCACCCATCCCACGGTCATCGACGAGGGTCGCGAGCGGGCCAGCAGGGACTACGACTGGCGCGCGGTGGTCGACCGGTACAACGCGCCCTTGAACGGCCCGGCGGCGGAGGTCGCCGTGTTCGGTTTCGGCACCGGTGAGCTGCCGCAGGCGCGCCGCTTCGCCGTCGACCGGGCCCGGTCGCTCGGCCTGCCCGAGACCCGGCTGCCCGACGTGGAGCTGGCGGTGGCGGAGCTGACCACCAACAGCGTGGTCCACGGCGGCGGCCGCGGAACGCTCGCGGTCTGGGCCGAGGCGGGACGGATGGCCTGCGAGATCCGCGACGCCGGGCGGCTGAGCGATCCCCTCGCCGGGCGCCGGCCACCGCGGCCGGGGCAGATCGGGGGACGCGGGCTGCTGCTCGTGCACCACATCGCCGATCTGGTGCGGACCCACACGGCGGACGAGGGCACCACCGTCCGCTTCTACCTGGACATCTGACCGATATACCCCCCTTCGCCCCGGTTTCTGACGCCCCATAAATTTGATCGGCACATGGGCAGGCATGAGCCCCATGGTCCGGGGTAGGCGGTGGTTCGTCGGCCGGTGAGCCGACGGTGACGGGGGCCGATCGACTGGGAGGGCACATCATGGCGACGACGACCGCAGAGACCACCGCGCACACCACC